>DASUCN010000018.1:0-3060 GCA_036276015.1 Gaiellaceae bacterium
GCCCGGCCGCGCGTGTGGTGGGTGTGTCCTGAGGGAGGCGCCATCCGACGGGCACGCTGTCGCGGCGCCTGTGAGAGTGTGAACGGCCGAGGCGCCCGTGTCATTCCCCGGGGGGAACTCCGAACGAATTGTTTACGTTTGAGGGGCTCTTTCTGCTATATGCGGCCTCTAGTTGACCCGCGGGTCGTCCGGGAGGAGGGAGAGGACCGCGAGCGCTCCTCCCTCGCGGCGCAGGACGCGCGCCCACAGGCGCTCCGGCTCGTCGCAGAAGACGTCCGAGACCTGCGCGGGGAGCACGAGCCAGGCGCCTTCTTCGAGCTCGCCCTCCAGCTGCCCGGGCGACCACCCCGCGTAGCCGGCGAACACGCGCACCGTGCGCACCGCGCCGACGTCGGCGGCGTCCTCGATGTGCGACGGCAGGAATCCCACGGTCTCGAGCACGAGGGCGTCGGCCGCCTCCGGGTCGAGGTAGTCGGCGAGGACGACGACCGAACGTGGCTGCACCGGCCCGCCCACGTAGACGTGCGCTTCGCCGCCGACGAGCTCGGCGAGCGGCGGAACGGCGTCCGCGACGGTCACGGACGTCCGCCGGTTGAGGACGACCCCCATCGCCCCGTCCTCGCCGTGCTCACCGACGAGCAGGACGGTGCGGCGGAAGTTCGGGTCGTCGAGCTCGGGCCCGGCGACGAGCAGCTGACCGCGTAGCGAGCGCACCTCCGCGCATTCTCGCCCGCCCGGGCACCTCCCCGGGCGGGCGAGTCACCCGCCGATCAGCGACGGCTACGGCCGGCGAGGGCGCGCGGCGTGGCCTGGATCCTGATCCGGTACGCCTTCGACACCTGCGTGCCCGCGTCGCCGAGCGCCCAGAACTTGACCCGGAACGTGCCGGCTGCAAGGGGCGTCCCCGTGAGGAAGCCTGTCTCCTCGTCCAGAGAGAGCCCGGGAGGGACGGAGCCCGAGACGAGGATGATCCTCGTCTCCGAGGCGCCGCTGACCGGGACGCGCCACGAGTAGCTCCGGCCGACCTTGCCGACGCGCGGCTGCTTCGTGCCGTGGAAGGCGAGCAGCGCCCTGGTCGTGAACGTGACGCGGAGCGTGTCGACCGTGCCGCGGGCGTCCTTCACCGAGATCGTCGACCTCGTCGTGCCCGCACGCGTCGGCGTGCCCGTGAACGTCCCGTCCCCGTTGAGGGTGATCCCCGGCGGCAAGGCATCGACGGTGTACACGTAGGGCTCGCGGCCGCCGGTCGCCTTGACTCCCCAGCTGAACGGCGTCGTGAGCTTCATGTTCACCGCGAGCGGCTGGCTCGTGGCCGGCGTTCCGCTCGGTGCGAGGCCGAGGTCGAGGGGGGCGAGGACGAAGATCGACAGCGACCGCGTGTCGTTGTTCGGCGAGCCGTTCGCCTGGACGGTGAACGTGAAGAGGCCGCTCTGGGTCGGCGTCCCCGAGATCACGCCGTTCGAGTTCAGCGTCAGGCCTGCCGGGAGCGCGCCGGCAGCGAGCGTCCACGAGCTGACCGTTCCGTTCGCCGCGGTCAACGCGGGCGCGGTGTACGCCTGGCCGATGCCCGCGTCGGGCAGGCCCGACGTCGTGACGACGAGCCGCTGCACCTGCGCGTTGACGTTGAGGACGAAGCGGTCGTCCGAAGGCGTCTTGGCGCAGCCGGGCTCCTTGTCGTACGTGACCTGGAGGTAGAAGGCGAAGTTGCCCGCCTGGGTCGGCGTGCCGCTGATGATGCCCTCGTCCGAGATCGCGAGGCCGGGCGGGAACGAGCCCGAGGAGACGTTGAACCTGGCGCAGTTGAAGTCTTCGCCGCGTCCGCCGTCCGGCGGGGTCAGGTAGATCGTCAGCGAGTAGGGCTGCCCCACCGTCGCCGTGGGACAGGTGGCCGGATCCTCGCCGGCGCAGCCCATCTTCTGCTCGTCGAAGTTCCCCGCAGAGGCACCTGGAACGAGGATCACTCCCGCGAGGCACGCGAGCGCAACGGTGAGAATCAATCGGATACGACGCATCAAGCTCCCTTCGGGCGATGGACGACCTGGCGTCCAACGAGCTCGGGTTCCACGGCCGGACCCGTACAGGGTGTCCTGTCCGGGCCAGCGGCGAGGCTAGCACCACGGATTGGAAGATTCCGTAAGGGTTGCACGACCGGAGGACGACGCTCGCGGTCGTAAGATGCTGCCCGTGCCGATGCGCTCTCGCGAGATCCGGCTCGTCGCGAGGCCGCGGGGAGCGCCCGTGGTCGACGACTTCGAGCTCGCGGAGGTGGAGCTCCCGGATCCGGCCGAGGGCGAGGTTCTGATCCGAAACGCCTTCGTCTCGGTCGACCCGTACATGCGCGGCCGCATGAACGAGACGAAGTCCTACGTCCCGCCGTTTCCCCTCGGCGAGCCCCTCACCGGCGGCGCCGTCGGACGGGTCGTCGCGTCACGCGACGGGGCGTGGCCCGTCGGAGCGTGGGCGCTCCACGACCTCGGCTGGCGGGAGGCCGCCGTCGTCGAGGGCAGGCGCCTGCGGGCCGTCGACCCCGCGCTCGCTCCCGTCTCCACCGCGCTCGGGGTGCTGGGGATGACGGGGCTGACCGCGTGGGTCGGGATCGTCGACATCGGCAACGTGCGTGAGGGGGACGTCGTCTTCGTCTCGGGCGCGGCCGGGGCGGTCGGCAGCGCAGCGGCGCAGTTCGCCGCCGGCCGCGGAGCGACGGTCGTCGGGAGCGCCGGGACGCCCGGGAAAGTCGCGTGGCTGCACGAGATCGGGCTGGACGGTGTCTTCGACTACCGCGAGCGGCCGACGAGGGAGGCGCTCCGCGAGCTCGCCCCCGACGGGATCGACGTGTACTTCGACAACGTCGGCGGCGAGACGCTCGAGGCAGCGATCGGCGCGCTGCGCCTGCATGGCCGGATCGTCGCCTGCGGCTCGATCTCGCGGTACAACGCCACGGAGGCGCTGCCGGGGCCGCGCAACCTGTTCATGGTCGTGACGAAGCGCCTGCGGATGCAGGGCTACATCGTCTCGGACCACTACGACCGGTTCGCCGCCTTCCTCGCCGAAGTGGCGCCG
>DASUCN010000019.1:0-18729 GCA_036276015.1 Gaiellaceae bacterium
GGGATCTTCTGTCTGAATGCGGCGCCCGCCCGCCCCGTGGCGGTCGACCCCGACCTCACGGTCGTGAACCGGCTCGAGTACGAGACGCTCGAGCGGCGGGACGGGCTCGTTGCCGTGACACTCGGCGCGGAGGGCGCACAGCTGCTCGAGGACGGCGAGGAGGTGGCTCGGGCTGTGCCCCCGCAGGTCGAGGCGGTCGACGGCACAGCGGCAGGCGACGCCTTCACCTCGTGTCTGCTCGTTTCGTTGCTCGAGGAGCGCCCGTACGGGGAGGCAGTACGTCGCGCGTGCGCAGCCGGTGCGCTCGCTGCTTCACGACACGGCGCGCAGCCGTCGCTCCCGACCGCCGAGGAGGTCGACGCCGTACTCAGCTAGCGCCGTCGAGGTGCGCCACGAGCCGCTTCGGCGCGACGATCCGATAGCTCTCCTCGACCCAGTCGCGGAGCACGGCGAACGACACACCATAAGCCCGCAGTGGGACCGTGACCCAGCCCGCCCGGCCGAGGCCGTAGCCCGTGGGCTCGGCACCGTCGATCGCGAGCGCGTGCGCGTGCGACTCCGCGAGCTTCACCGACAGGCGCCTCGAGCCCGTGGGGCCGAGGTAGACGAAGATCTTGCCGCGCACCTTCACGACGACGTCGTCCTCCCAGGGGCGATCCTCGAACGTCTCCGGGAGCGACAGTGCGAACGCGAGCACCTTCTCCCGCACGGCGGCCACGACGCGCCACGATACTGCCGCGATGCCGATCCCGATCATCCTCGACTGCGACCCGGGCCACGACGACGCGATCGCGCTTCTGCTCGCGCTTGCGAGCCCCGAGCTCGACCTCCTCGGCGTCACGACGACGTACGGGAACCAGACGCTCGAGAAGACGACGGCGAACGCCCTGCGCGTCCTCGAGCTGGTCGGGCGCACCGACGTTCCCGTCGCGGCCGGCGCCGAGCGTCCGCTCAGGCGTGAGCTCGTCGTCGCGGCGCACGTGCACGGCGAGAGCGGACTCGACGGCACACTGCTCCCGCAGGCGTCGAGTGCGCCTGCGTCGCAAGACGCTCTCGCCCTCTACGAGTCGCACGTTCGTCACGGGTCCACGCCGGTCACGATCGTCGCGACAGGCCCGCTCACGAACGTTGCGAGCTACCTCTCGGCCTTCGGTGCGGACGGCATCGAGCGCATCGTGCTCATGGGCGGCTCGATCGCCGAGGGCAACATGACGCCCGCCGCGGAGTTCAACGTCTGGTGCGACCCGGAGGCCGCGATGGCCGTCTTCACGAGCGGGCTCGACGTGACGATGATCGGTCTCGATGTCACACATCAGGCTCTGCTCGGCGGGCACGTCGAGGAGCGATTGCGCGCAGCCGGTCGCGTCGGCTCGTTCGTTGCCGACCTCAACGTCTTCTTCACGCGCTACCACCGCGAGACGTACGGGTGGGACGGCGCGCCGGTCCACGATGCCGTCGCGATCGCACACCTGATCCGGCCGGGGCTCGTCGAGACCAAGCGTCGGTATGTCGAGGTGGAGGTCGAGTCGGAGCTCTGCCGCGGCCGTACCGTGGTCGATCTCTGGTGTCGCACGGACTGCCCTGCGAACGCGGATGTCGGCGTCGGGCTCGACGCGGAGGCGTTCTTCGAGCTCCTCGTCGAGCGGATCGCCTCACTCGGTTAGCCTCAGGGCGTGCCCGAACCGGTCGTCGTCTTCGTCGAGGTGCCTTCGGGCTCGCGCAACAAGTACGAGCTCGACGAAGAGCTCGGCGCAATCGTCCTCGATCGCCGGCTGTTCACGTCCATGGCCTATCCGGCGGACTACGGATTCATCGAGGGCGCCCTCGGCGAGGACGGGGACCCGCTCGACGCGCTCGTCCTCGTCGGCGAGCCGACTTTCCCCGGGTGCCGCATTCGTGGTCGCATCGTCGGCGTGTTCCACATGTCCGACGAGAAGGGCCCGGACGAGAAGATCATCTGCGTCCCGCTCAAGGATCCCGCATGGATGCGCGTGAGCGACGTGCACGACATCCCTGCCGAGCTGCGCAACGAGATCGAGCACTTCTTCCAGGTCTACAAGGACCTCGAGGAGGCCAAGGTCGAGACCCGCGGGTACGGCAACCGGGTCGAGGCAGAGCGCATCGTCGACGAGGCGCGCGCGCGGGCTGATCAGTCGTAGCGACGCGGCCGCGAACGCGGCCGCCTTCAGGAGTTGCCGCGTTCAGGAGATCGCGCGAGCGGTCTCCTGAGTCGCGGAGGATCGAAGGAGCGGACAGGGCCGCGTCGAATCGCGCCGTCATGGCGGCGAAGAGGAAGAAGCGGCCGCTTCGGCCACGCGTCCCCGCGCGCGTGAAGAAGCGGACGAAGCGCACACGCTCGCAACACGAGAACGAGCTGCTCGGCCTCGCACTGCTCGCGCTCGGCCTCGTGCTCGCGGCGATCCTCTACCTCGGACTCGACGGCGGTGCCGTCGGATCCTGGCTCGCCGATGTCCTCACCGACGTCATCGGGAACGCCGCGTACGTCTTGCCCGTCGCACTCGTCTCGTTCGGAGGTCTGCTCCTCGCTCGCAGCGAGCTCCTGGAGGTGCGCCCGTTCCGCCTCGGGGTGGGGGTGAGCTTCCTCGGTCTCATGACCCTGCTCGGAAAGGACTCGGGCGGCTGGGTCGGGATGGCCATCGGCGGAACGCTCGCGGCGCTCGTCGGGACCACCGGGGCTGCGATCATCGGAGGCGCGCTCCTCGTCGCCGGGCTCCTCCTCGTGACCGGTGCGTCGACGGGGGCGATCCTGCGGCGCACGGGCCACGTCGTCCGGCGCGCGGGCACGGGTGCTCGCCGCGCATTCGAGTGGCCGTCGAGCGAGTCGCAGACTGCCGACGATGTCGTTACGGCGGCGGCTCCGATCGCCGCTACGCAGCACGCCGTGCTGGACGGGGCCGAGGCCTACCCCGACGTCGTCGGTCCGGCTGTCCGCTCGGAGGAGGCTCTGCTCGTAGCCGACGATCTCGAGCCGGATCGGGACCCGGAGAGCGTCGAGTCGGTGTTCGAGACGACGCCCGGGCACGCGGAGTACCGGCTCCCGGACCGCTCGCTACTGCGCACGTCGCCTGCGGGCGTGACGGCGAAGGGTGACACCGGCGCGAAGACGGCCGAGCTGCTCGTACGGACGCTCTCGGAGTTCGGCGTCGACGCCGCGGTGACCGGTCAGATCTCCGGGCCGCGGGTGACCCGCTACGAGCTCCAGCTCGCTCCCGGGACGAAGGTGTCGAAGGTCGCCGGCCTCAAGGACGATCTGAGCTACGCGCTCGCGACGACGGAGATCCGCATCCTCGCGCCGATTCCGGGCAAGCAGGCGGTCGGAGTGGAAGTGCCCAACCTCTCGCCGAAGCTCGTGACGCTCGGTGACATCTTCGGCGACCTGCCGGCGAGCGCGAGCCCGCTCTCGGTGTGGCTCGGCAAGGACATCTCGGGGAATGCCGTGTGGACGGACCTCGCGCGGATGCCCCATCTTCTCATCGCCGGCACGACGGGCTCGGGCAAGTCCGGATGCATCAACACGATCCTGACCTCGACCCTCCTGCGCTCGAACCCGGACGAGGTGCGGATGATCCTCATCGACCCGAAGCGGATCGAGCTCGGCTTCTACGAGTCGATCCCGCATCTCCTGACGCCGGTCGTGTCGAGCCCGAAGGAGGCCGCGACGGTGCTCTTCAACGTCGTCCAGGAGATGGAGCGGCGCTACGAGCGGCTCTCGTTCGTCCGCGCACGCAGCCTGCCCGAGGCGAACCGGGCGTTCCGCGCCCGCGGAGAGGATCCGCTGCCGTACCTCCTCGTCGTGATCGACGAGCTCGCCGATCTGATGATGGTCTCGCCGCAGGCGGTCGAGGACTGTGTCATCCGGCTCGCTCAGAAGTCGCGCGCAGTTGGGATCCACCTCGTTCTCGCCACGCAGCGCCCTTCGGTGGACGTCATCACGGGGATGATCAAGGCGAACGTGCCGTCGCGCATCGCTTTCGCCGTCTCGAGCCAGACCGACTCGCGCGTCATTCTCGACACGGCCGGCGCCGAGAGCCTGCTCGGTCAGGGAGACATGCTCTTCAAGCCGCTCGGGACGTCGCGGCTGCAGCGGCTCCAGGGCGCGTACGTGTCCGAGGAAGAGGTCGCGCTCGTCGTCGAGCAATGCCGTGCCCAGCGGGGGCAGGAGCTCGACGAGTCGCTTCTCGAGGCGCCGGAGGCCACGTACGACGAGGCCGAGGACGACGGTGAGTTCGATCCCGACGAAGACCCGCTGCTCGACAAGGCGATCGAGATCGTCGTCCAGACGCAGACAGCGTCGGTCTCGCTGCTGCAGCGTCGTCTGCGCGTCGGCTACACGCGTGCGGGGCGGCTCATCGACATGCTCGAGCGGCGCGGGATCATCTCGGGCTACGAGGGCTCCAAACCGCGCCGCGTGCTCGTCCCGGAGAGCGAGCTCCATACCGTCTGATCACGCGACGTTGTAGGCTTCCGCGCCGTGGAAGGGCATCTTCACAAAGTTGTGAGGAAGTCCAACTTGCGGTTAGATCAAGCGTCCAATCTGGGCGGCAGGCTTACTCGTAAGGAGGGCACGTGAAGGTACGCAAGCACCCGGCCGTGATACTCGCGGCTCTCATGGCCATGCTCGTGGCGGCACTCGCCATGACGGCCGGAACCGGCACCGCGTCGTCGCAGCAGACGCAGCTCACTGCTGCGCTGGTCTCGGACGTCGGCCGATTCAACGACAAGTCGTTCAACCAGTCGCAGCTCGCCGGTCTGCTCCGCGCGAAGCGGGTGCTCAAGGTCAAGGCGCTCCCGCTGCAGTCGAACTCCGACGCCGACTACATCCCGAACCTCACGACCGCGCTGCGGCGCGGCTCGGGCGCGATCGTCTGCGCAGGGTTCCTGATGGCGGACGCGTGCGCGAAGGTCGCGCTCTCGAGCCAGGGCAAGACGCGGCAGTTCGCGATCACCGACTACCCGGTGCAGATCCCGCCGTTCTCGACCGCGAAGGGCAAGCTCATCACGAAGAACGTGACAGGGCTGACCTATGCGGCGCAGGAGGGTGGCTGTCTCGTCGGGCACATGGCGGCGCTCATGGTGAAGCGGCAGGGCGGCCCGCAGATCATCGCGGCGGTCGGCGGTATCAAGATCCCGCCGGTCGACGTCTGGATCGCCGGCTACAAGGCCTGCGCGCAGAGGGCGGTCAAGGGCACGAAGGTGCTCGTCGGCTACTCGCAGGACTTCGTGGCCTCGGACAAGTGCAAGGCGGTCGCGGAGAACCTCATCGCCCAGGGAGCGAAGGCGGTCTTCCAGGTCGCCGGCCTCTGCGGTCTCGGCACGCTCAAGGCCGCCGATGAGGCGAACGTCTGGGGCATCGGGGTCGACGTCGACCAGTACGCGCTCGCCGGAAACGTCCTGACGAGCGGCATCAAGCGCGTCGACGAGGGCGTCTTCCAGTTCATCAAGGCGGTGAAGAACGGCGCGCCGCTCGGAACTGGGAACCTGACGTTCGACCTCGCCAACGGCGGCATGGGCCTCGGCAAGACGAGCCCGCAGGTGCCGAAGGCGATCGTCGCCAGCACGGAAGCGCTCAAGAAGCGGATCATCGACGGCAAGTACACGCCGCCGACGGTCATCAAGTAGCCCTAGATCCACCGAACACAAGGGGGCGGGCGAGAGCTCGCCCCCTCTCGTTTCGCTCGACGCTCGCAGCGTCATAGAATCCCGCGAACGTGAGCGCGCCCACCGTCCTCGAGATGCGCGGGATCGTCAAGCAGTTCCCGGGCGTGCTCGCCAACGACGACGTCAGCTTCGATCTCGTGCGCGGCGAGGTCCATGCACTCCTCGGCGAGAACGGCGCCGGGAAGTCGACGCTCATGAACATCCTCTACGGACTCTACAAGCCGGACGCGGGGGAGATCCTCGTCTCCGGCAAGTCCGTCACCTTCGGATCGGCGAAGGACGCGATCGACTCGGGCCTCGGGATGGTGCACCAGCACTTCATGCTCATCCCCGTCATGACGGTCGCCGAGAACATCGTGCTCGCGACCGAGCCGACGAAATCGGGCGCGATCCTCGACTACGACGCCGCGCGAGAGCGCGTGCGCCACCTCGCAGCCCAGTTCGGCTTCGCGATCGACCCGGACGCGAAGATCGAGGACATCTCCGTCGGACAGCAGCAGCGCGTGGAGATCCTGAAGGCCCTCTACCGCAAGGCGGACATCCTCATCCTCGACGAGCCGACCGCGGTGCTCACGCCGCAGGAGGCCGGCGAGCTCTTCGGCATTCTCCGGGGCCTCCAGCGCGAGGGCATGTCGATCATCTTCATCAGCCACAAGCTGAACGAGGTGCTCGAGATCGCCGACCGGATCACCGTTCTCAGGCGTGGGCGCAAGATCGAGACCGTGCCCCGCGCCGGGGCGACGGAGGAGGGTCTCGCCCGGATGATGGTCGGGCGGGAGGTTCTCCTACGTGTGGACAAGCCTCCCGCGACCCCGGGGGATGTCGTGCTCGAGCTCGACGACGTGCACGTGCGGGACGACCGTGGGATCGAGAAGGTGCGCGGCGTCTCGCTCCAGGTACGCACCGGGGAGATCGTCGGCATCGCTGGCGTCGACGGGAACGGTCAGACCGAGCTCGTGGAGGCGATCACGGGTCTCCACCGACGCGAGAGTGGCCGCATCGTCGTCGACGGTCGCGAGATGTCCGCGCATGCCAGCCCGCTCGCGATGCTCGAGGCGGGCCTCGGGCACATCCCGGAGGACCGGCACCGCTACGGGCTCATCCTCGACTTCACCCTCGCGGAGAACGCCGCCCTCCACGATTTCCGGTACCCGCCGGACTCGCGCTTCGGCTGGCTCCGGCCGAAGGTGCTCGTCGAGAGGACACGCCGGCTGATCGAGGAGTTCGACGTGCGCGGCGGCACGCCGTACACGAAGGCGCGAAACCTGTCCGGTGGAAACCAGCAGAAGCTCGTCTCGGCGCGGGAGGTCGACCGCGACCCCCGCGTGCTCATCGCCGCTCAGCCGACGCGCGGCCTCGACGTCGGCGCGATCGAGTACCTCCACCGCCGGCTCGTCGAGGAGCGCGACGTGGGGCGCGCAGTCCTCCTCGTCTCGCTCGAGCTCGAGGAGGTGCTCTCGCTGTCCGACCGGATCCTCGTCATGTACGAGGGCCAGATCGTCGCCGAGCACACCTCGGGCGTCACCGAAGAGGAGATAGGCGTCGAGATGCTCGGCGGCCAGCGTGAGGCCGTGGCATGAGCACCACTCACCTTCGGCGAGTGGTCGCGGGGGAAACCCTGTTTCCCGCGCGTGCCCGCGTCTCTTGGAGAACGTGGGGAGCCTCGCGGTTCCCCACACCCTTCCCCGCTGATGGTGCAACCGAGGTTGCACCGTGAGCGAAGCGCCCAACGACCGCCCGCCGCCCGAGGAAGGCGAGCCGACGACGACGGCCGGGAGGCTGCGGCTCAAGCAGAAGGCAGGCGGGATCATCCCGCCCGTCCTCACGGCCATCTTCGCGTTCTTCATGGGCGGGCTCGTCATCCTGGCCTCCGGCGCGAACCCGTTCGATGCGTACGCAGGGATCCTCGAGGGGGCCGGGATCAACTGGTTCTGGGAGCACTTCGGCAACACGGACGTGCTCGATCTGTCCACCTTCAACCTCACGCAGACGCTCCTGCGCGCGACGACCTTCGCATTCACCGGACTTGCCGTCGCCTTCGCGTTTCGCTGTGGCCTCTTCAACATCGGCGGCCAGGGCCAGTACACGATGGGCGTGGTCGCCGGAATCTGGGTCGGCGCCTACTGGGGCGACCTGCTGCCGAACGGCCTGAACCTCATCGCCGGGATCCTGATCGCCGGTCTGGCCGGCGCTCTCTGGGGCGGGATCGCGGGCATCCTGAAGGCGACCGTCGGGGCGCACGAGGTGATCACGACGATCATGCTGAACTGGATCGCCTTCTGGTTCGCGAGCTACTGCTTCGGCCAGGGCGGCCCGCTCCAGAACACGAGGCCGGGCCAGGAGTCGGTCCCGATCTCGGACAGCGTCTACGACAACGGGGTGTTCATCCCGATCCTATGGGGTGACGAGGGCCTTCAGGCTCTCCACTACGGGATCTTCCTCTCGGTCGCGGCGCTGATCGCCTTCTACCTCGTCATCAACCGGACGACGCTCGGCTACGAGGTGCGCGCGGTCGGTTTCAACCCCGAAGCCGCCAGATACGGCGGCATCAGCGTCAAGAAGAACTTCTTCCTCGCGATGGCGATCTCCGGGCTCTTCGCCGGCCTCGCGGCTGCGGTCGACATCTTCGGCTGGAAGTACACGGCCGGCGTGCTCGACATCCAGGCCTCGACGGTCGGGTTCGTCGGCATCGCCGTGGCGCTTCTCGGCCGCTCGACGGCGATCGGCGTCGGCCTGGCGGCGTTCATCTTCGGGGCGCTCGAATACGGCACGACGCGCGGCCTCGACCCGGAGGTCTTCGACCCGACCCTGGCCGGAAACCTCAGCCTGATGATCCAGGGTCTCGTCGTCCTCTTCGTCGGTGCGGACCTCCTGATCCTCTACCTGTGGAGCCTCCGCAGGAAGCGCTTCGCATCGCCACGCATGTCCGGGAAGGGCGCATGACCACGCCGCGTCCAACCCCCAAGTGGGTCGGAGTCGGCGGCGTGGCCTGCGGCCTGGCTGCGTTCTGGATCGCGCTCCCGCCGATCCACGCGCGGAACATCGCGATCCCCGTCCTCTTCGCGGCGCTCGCCGTCGTCCTCGGCATCGTCGCAGCACGCGCGGGCGAGGTCCGCGTGGGCTGGGGCTCGATCGTCCTCGGCTTCCTGGGGCTGGGTGGCGCCTACCTGGCGAGCCGGTCGAGTGTCGACAACCTCGAGATCGTCTTCACGTGGTCGACGCTGATCGCCTCGATGCTCGTCTTCGCGACGCCACTCATCTACGGCTCGCTCGGTGGCATCTTCTCCGAGCGGAGCGGGGTCGTGAACATCGGCCTCGAGGGGATGATGCTCATGGGCGCCTTCTGGGGCATCTGGGGGGCCGACAAGACCGGCAACTGGGTCACGGGTGTCCTCATCGGCATGGCCGCCGGCGGGCTGCTCGGGCTCCTCCATGCGGTCTTCTCCGTCCATCTGCGCGCTGACCAGATCATCGGAGGCACCGCGATCAACCTGCTCGCGATCGGGATAACCGGCTACGCGTTCGTGCGGCTCTACGGGTCGGAGAACATCCCGGCCGGTGTCTCCGAGATCCCGCGGCTCCAGCTGCGGTTCCTCGAGCGCATCCCGCCGGACAGCCTCGGCGACTTCCTGTACGGCGCCTTCGGGCGACTGAGCGTGATGATCTGGGTCGGGCTCCTGTTCGTGCTCATCGCCCACTTCGTCCTGTTCAAGACGCCGCTGGGCCTTCGGCTGCGATCCGTCGGCGAGCATCCGCGCGCAGCGGACACCGTCGGCATCAGCGTCTACGGCATGCGCTATCTGGGCGTGACCCTCTCCGGCATCCTCGCGGGAGCCGGCGGCGCCTTCCTGTCGGTCGGCGTGATCAGCGGCTTCAACGAGAACATGACGGCCGGCCGCGGCTTCATCGCGCTCGCGGCAGTCATCGCAGGCAACTGGCGGCCGTTCGGCTCGCTCTTCTTCGCCTGCCTGTTCGGCTTCTCGACGGCGCTCGCGTTCCGGCTGGGGGACGCATACCGCGACTCAGTGGCGGGCCTCGACGTGCTCGCCCAGATGCTCCCGTACATCCTCACGCTCATCATCGTCGCCGGCGTGATCGGGAAGTCGATTCCCCCGGCGGCCGTCGGCAGGCCGTACACGAAGCAGTAGCCGTGTCCCGGAAGGGCTCAGGCGCAGCGTGGAGCTCGCTCGCCGCCGGGTTGGCGTCGTGCGCGACGCTCCCGGTCGCGGTCTACGCAACGCGGTTCTCCGACAGCTACGACCTGCTCCATGCGAGCTTCGCCATTCCCGTCGCCATCGCCCTGGGCCTCGCCGCGCTGATGCTCGCCGGCCGGGCCAGGGGTCGCACGAGGGTGTCCCTGAGCTCGGACGGCGGAGGAGTCGCCACCGCGGGCCGTGTCCTCGGGATCATCGGCCTGTGCATGGCCGCCTCCGCGCTCGTCGCGCTCGGCGTTTACGGCCTCCTCGACTACGTCGGCTCGCGCGAGTAGACGATGGTCGACTTCGATCCGACCGCCCCCGCCTTCCTCGCCGACCCGTATCCGGTCCTCGCGGAGCTTCGGGAGTCGACGCCGGTGCTGCGGCACGAGGGACTCGACCGCTGGTTCGTCACCCGCCATGCCGACGTGCGGGCGTGCCTGCGAGATCGCAGGCTCGGGCGCAACTTCCGCCACGTGGGAACCGAGGCCGAGTTCAAGGCGGAGCCGCTCGATCCGCGGTGGCAGCCGTTCTGGGAGGTCGAGCGCTGGAGCCTGCTCTGGATCGAGCCTCCCGAGCACACGCGGATCCGGAAGCTCGTCGCAGCCGCCTTCACGCCCCGCAGCGTCGAGGCGATGCGGGAGCCCGCGGCGCGGCGTGCACGAGAGCTCCTCGAGCCGCTCGTCGAACGGGGCCACATGGACCTGCTCTTCGACTTCGCGCAGCCGTACTCGATCGGGCTCATCTGCGAGTGGCTCGGCGTCCCGACGGACAACCACCGCGACCTCCTCGACTGGTCACACGCGATGGTGAAGATGTACGAACTCGCTACGAGCGAGGAACAGGCGGTCGCGGCGAACGCTGCTGCGTCGGACTTCCGCGATTTCACGCGCGAGCTCATCTCCGAGCGGCGTCGCGCGCCGCGCGACGACCTCGTGTCGGGCCTCGTCGAAGCCCGGGTGGACGGCGGGCACCTGAGCGACGCGGAGATCGTCTCCACGGTCATCGTCCTCCTGAATGCGGGTCACGAAGCGACGGTGAACACGCTCGGCAACGGGATCCGGGCGCTCATGCACCACCGCGAGGAGTGGGAGCGCCTGGTCGAGGGCACGGTGACGCCGGCTGCGGCGATCGAGGAGCTCCTCCGCTACGACCCACCGCTCCAACTCTTCGAGCGCTGGGTGCTCGAGGACGGCGTCGAGGTCGCCGGCACCCCGATTCCGCGAGGAGAGAAGGTCTCGTTGCTCTTCGGCGCGGCGAACCGCGATCCGCGTGTCTTCCACGAGCCGGACGTGTTCGACGTGGGGCGAGCCAACGCAGCGGAGCACATCAGCTTCGGCGGGGGCATCCACGTGTGCATCGGGGCCCCCCTCGCGCGGATCGAGCTCGAGCAGAGCCTCGCCGCGCTCGTCGAGCTGTGCCCAAACCTCGGGCTCACCGCCGAGCCGCGACGCAACGCCGCGTTCGTCATCTGGGGCTGCGAGAGCGTCGACCTCGCAACCCGCTGACGGTCGCGCTCGTCGACCGGGGACGCCGCGTGGGGATCGGATCCGTAGGTCCGACCGCGACCGTCTACCATTACGCGCTCCATGTTCGACATCGGCTCAAGCCTGCGTGAGGCGCGTGAGCGCCAGAACCTCGACTTCCCGGAGCTCGAGGAGCGTACGAAGATTCGCCCGAAGTACCTCCGCGCCCTCGAGGACGAGCGCTTCGACATCCTCCCGGCCCCGACGTACGTCCGTGGCTTCCTGCGCTCGTACGCCGAGGCCCTCGGGCTCGACGGGCAGCCGTTCGTCGACGAGTACAACTCGCGCTTCACGGTCGGCGAGGACGACGCGCCACTTCGAGCGCGCCGGGTTCCTGTGGAGCGGAGAGGTCGGGCGACCCGCGAGTCGCGGATGGCGGTGGTCGCGCTGGTCGCGATCGCGGTGGCGACGGCGCTGGTGATCGCGGCCTGGAAGTTCGGTGGGCCGGAGAGCGAGCCCGTCCCGGGTCTCGCAGCACAGGGCTCGAGCACGCCGACGCAGATTGCAAAGGCGCGCGGTACCGCACGCCTGGCTGTGCGGGCGGTCGACGGCAGCTCCTGGATGGAGGTGCGCACCGCGACGCCTGCGGGCAAGCTCCTCTACTCGGGCACGCTCGAGCAAGGCCAACTGAAGTCCTTCGAGGGACGCTCTCTCCAGCTCGCGCTCGCCGAGCCCGACAACGTCGCCGTCCGTGTCAACGGAAACCGCGTCGACCTGCCCGCGGGCACGACGTTCGTCGTCACCGCCCAGAGGATCACCCGGGCGACCTCTTGAGCCGCCCGCGCGCGGCGATCGTCGCGACCGGCTCCGAGCTGGTTCGCGGTGACCGGCGGGACCGCAACGGCCCCTTCCTCGCGGCCGAGTGCGTTCGGCTCGGCCTCGACCCGTGGCGCATCACGATCGTCGGAGACCGGGTCGAGGACCTGGAACGCGCGTTCCAGGAGGCGTTCGAGGCGGACCTCTGCCTCGTGTCCGGCGGCCTCGGACCGACGCACGACGACCGGACCGTCGAGCTCGTCGCGCGCGTCGCGGAGCGCCCGCTCGTCCTCGACGAGGAGCTGGAGCACCAGATCGGCGCGATCTCGCGTTCGATCGCCGAGCGGCTCGGGCGCTCGTTCACGGAGTTCACGAGCGGTGTCCGGAAGCAGGCGACGGTTCCCGAGGGGGCGATCTCGCTCGGGCTCGCAGGGACGGCGCCCGGGCTCGTCCTCGACACGGGCTCGTGCGTCGTCGTCGTGCTCCCAGGCCCGCCGCGCGAGCTCCAGCGGCTGTGGCCGCGCGCGCTCGAGACCGACCCGGTCCGAGCTGTCCTCCAGCGGGCACCCCAGCGCGAGCACCGCATCCTGCGCTTCTTCGGTACGCCGGAGTCGGCCGTGGCCGAGGCGCTCGCGGAGGCCGGCGGGGAAGCCGAGGGCGTGGACGTGACCATCTGCGCGCGCGAGTTCGAGATCCACGTCGACCTGTTCGCGGAGCCCTCGGCGGCGGCGCGCAGCGCCACGGTGACCGACTCGCTGCGGAGCGACCTCGGGCAGTACCTGTTCAGCGAGGACGAGCGCACGATCTCGGAGATCGTCGTCGACCTGTGCCGTGCTCGAGGACTGAGACTCGCGACCGCCGAGTCCTGCACCGGCGGACTGGTCGCGTCGCGACTCACGAGCGTCCCCGGGTCGAGCGACGTGTTCGTCGGCTCGGTCGTGGCGTATGCGAACGTCGTGAAGGAGGAGGTGCTCGGCGTGCCGGGCGCTCTCGTCGCTCAGTACGGCGCAGTGTCCGAGGAGGTCGCCGCGGCGATGGCGGCAGGTGCACGTGAGCGCCTCGGTGCCGACGTTGCGGTCGCCGTGACGGGCGTCGCTGGCCCGGGTGGCGCGACGCCCGAGAAGCCCGTCGGTCTCGTGTTCGTGCACGCCGTCGGTCCGGACGGAGAGCGAGGCGTTCGCACAGAGCTTCCCGGGGATCGCGACATGATCCGCGGCCGGGCGACGGCAGCCGCCCTCCATCTCGTGCGGAGATTGTTGGAGACTCGTCACACCTCGGCGTGAGCCCAGGCGCTACCGTCGGAGCCGATGACTCCGTCCGGCTCTTCCTCGCGCTCGAGGTTCCCGACGACGTCTCCCAGCAGCTCCGTGCATGGGGGGAACACCACCTCGACCACGGGCGGCGCGTCGACACGTACCACGTCACGCTCGCCTTCCTCGGCAGGCAGCCGCGAGCGGTCGTCGATCCTGTCGCCGACGTCATGCGCCACGAGGCGGCCGCAATCGAGCCGTTCCAACTCGCGATCGCGCGCTATCGCGAGACACGCTCGGTGGGCATGCTCGTGCTCGACGATCCGAGCGGCCGCGCGAGCACCCTGGCCACCCGGATCCACGTGGGACTCGAGGAGATCGGTGCCTACGAGCGCGAGCGGCGGCCGTGGCTGCCGCACCTCACCGTCCTGCGTTTTCGCGAGCGCCCGCGCCTCGCGCCCCCGCTCCCCGAGATCGCCGCGTTCGCTCCGTCCGGCGTCGCTGCTTTGCTTTCACGCCTGCATCGAACCGGGGCGAGGTACGAAGTCCTGCAATGGTGTCCGCTAGGAGGTTGAGACGATGAAACGGGAGGAAGCGCTCGACGTCGCGCTGGGGCAGATCGAGCGGCAGTTCGGGAAGGGCTCGGTGATGCGGATGAGCGACCGCCCGCAGGTTGCGGTCGGAGCGGTCTCCACGGGCTCGCTCGCGCTCGACATGGCGCTCGGAATCGGTGGGCTTCCGCGGGGTCGCATCGTCGAGATCTTCGGTCCCGAGGCCTCCGGGAAGACGACCCTCGTCTACCACGTCATCGCCGAGGCCCAACGGCGCGGAGGGATCTGTGCCTTCATCGACGCGGAGCACGCGATGGATCCGGCCTACGCTCGCCGCATCGGCGTCGACATCGACGGTCTCCTCGTGTCCCAGCCCGACACGGGCGAGCAAGCGCTCGAGATCGCCGAGCTCCTCATCCGCTCTGGCGCGCTGGACATCGTCGCGGTCGACTCGGTCGCCGCGCTCGTCCCGAAGGCGGAGATCGAGGGCGAGATGGGCGATTCCCACGTCGGCCTCCAGGCGCGGCTCATGAGCCAGGCGCTGCGCAAGCTCGCCGGGACGCTCAACCGTACGGACACGATCTGCATCTTCACGAACCAGCTCCGCGAGAAGATCGGCGTCATGTTCGGGAACCCCGAGACGACGCCCGGGGGCCGTGCGCTGAAGTTCTACTCGTCCGTGAGGCTCGACATCCGCCGGATCGAGACGCTGAAGGACGGCGCCGAGGCGTTCGGCAACCGGGTCCGCGTGAAGGTCGTCAAGAACAAGGTCGCGCCGCCCTTCAAGCAAGCGGAGTTCGACATCATCTACGGCTCGGGCATCCCCTGGGAGGGAACGGTGCTCGATGTCGCGCTCGAGAAGAAGGTCGTGCAGAAGGCTGGCTCGTACTTCAGCTTCGGCGACGAGCGGCTCGGGCAGGGACGTCAGAACGCGACGAGCTTCCTCTCGGAGAACCCGGACCTCGTGCAGGCCATCCTCGCCCAGATCCAGGCGGATGCGCCGGACGAGCAGATCATCTCCGCGAGACTCCTGCCGTCCACGGCACCGGCCGAGGCGGCCGTCGAGGTGGAGATGGAGGAGGCGGTTCCTGTCGAGAGCTGAGCGGGCAGCGAGCCCAGCCCAGGAAGCTCTCGAGGTTGCGCTGCGCGCGCTCCGCCATCGCGACCGGAGCCTGGCGCAGCTCGACGAGCACCTCGCTCGACGCGGCTTCTCCGAGGCCGAGCGCAGCGACGCGCTCGCAACGCTCGCCCGCACAGGTGTGACCGATGACACGCGCTTCGCCGAGTTGCGGGCGCGGTCGCTCGCCGAGCGCGGCGCGGGGGACGCCTTCATCCGGCACGAGCTCCGGTCCGGTGGGGTCGACGACGAGTCGATCG
Organism: Gaiellaceae bacterium; assembly: GCA_036276015.1. Lineage (GTDB taxonomy): Bacteria > Actinomycetota > Thermoleophilia > Gaiellales > Gaiellaceae > GMQP-bins7. The sequence continues at coordinate 15,336 of DASUCN010000019.1, forward strand.
AGGCCGCGCTCGGCGACCTCGAGCCGGAGATCGTCCGCGCCGAGCGCATCGTCGAGCGACGCGGGAGGTCCCCTCGTACGGCACGTTTTCTCGCAGCGAAGGGGTTCTCCGAGGACGTCGTGTACGCCGCCGTTGCGCGCGACGGCGACGAGCCGTTAGGATGACTCCGCTTTCACTCGACGTTTTTCCTGCACGCACACGCTTTCTGAATCCTTGATCCCGAAGTTGCTTCCGATCCGACTCAGTACCCGTCCCGGCTGCGGCTCGCGGAGGATGCACCACCGCCCGACGTAGCGTCCGGACACGGTCCGGCGTCGACCGTGCAGGTCGACCGCCGGGTGAGAGCACCCGCGGTAACCCCGCGGCTCAACGACAACCTCCAACGGAGGCTCCATGCTCTCGGCCGGCGCAGCGCTCATCGGGATCGTCATCGGGGCTCTCGTGGCCAGCGCCGTCCTGCTCGCGTGGTCGCGCTCGCGCGTCAACGTGGCCCGCGGCGAGCGCGAACGAGTGCTGGCGGATGCACAGCGAGAGGCCGAGGCGATACGACGGGAGGCGCAGGTCGACGCGCGTGAGCAGGCCGTGGCAATCCGGACGGAGATCGAGCGCGAGGTACAGGATCGACGAGTCGAGATGGCGAAGATCGAGGAGCGTGTCGCGCAGAAGGAGCTCGAGGTCGACGCTCGGCTCGTCGAGCTCGAGCGCCGCGAGCAGGGACTGGGGGATCGCGAGGTGCACGTGAAGGCTCTCCAGGAGGAGCTTCGGGAGACACACCGTGAGGCGCTCGGCTCGCTGGAGAAGATCTCGGGCCTCACGGTGCACGAAGCCCGGCAGCAGCTCCTCGAGCGCTCCAAGGATCTCGTTCGCCACGAGCTCGCGCGCGAGGTCAGGCAGATGGAAGAGGAGGCCCGCTCCGATGCGCGCAGGCGCGCGCGCGCTCTCGTCGCGGACTCGCTGCAGCGCGTGGCGGCGAGTCACACAGCGGAAGCGACGGTCACGGTCGTCGAGCTCGCCTCGGACGACCTGAAGGGCAGGATCATCGGCCGCGAGGGACGTAACATCCGCGCCCTCGAGCACCTCACCGGCGTGGACTTCATCATCGACGACACGCCGCACGCCGTCGTCCTGTCGTCATTCGATCCGCTGCGGCGAGAAGTCGCGCGCCTGACTCTCGACAAGCTCATCGAGGACGGCCGGATTCATCCGGCTCGGATCGAGGAGATGTACTACCAGGCGAAGGCGGAGCTCGAGGAGCACGTTCTCCAGGCGGGCGAGCAGGCCGTCTTCGAGGCGAACTGCGGCGAGTTCCACGAGGAGCTCGTGCGCATGCTCGGGCGCCTTCGCTACCGGACGAGCTACGGCCAGAACGTCCTCAAGCACACGCTCGAGGTCGTCCACCTGAGCGGGATCATGGCCGCAGAGCTCAAGGCCGGCGTGAAGACCACCAAGCGTGCCGCACTCCTCCACGACATCGGCAAGGCCGTGAGCCATGAGGTCGACGGGTCGCACGCGCTGATCTCGGCGCAGCTCGCGCGCCGCTGCGGCGAGTCGGAGGGTGTCGTCCACGCGATCGAGGCGCACCACTACGAGGTGCAGCCGCAGACGGTCGAGGCCGTCCTACTCATCGCGGCGGACGCGATCTCGGCATCGCGTCCGGGAGCCCGCGGCGAGAGCCTGGAGAACTACATCCGCAGGCTCGAGGCCCTCGAGGAGATCGCCACGGCGAAGGCGGGAGTCGCGAAGGCCTACGCGCTCCAGGCAGGCCGCGAGATCCGGGTCATCGTCGAGCCGTCCGAAGTCGACGACGACGCAGCCGTGCTCCTGTCGCACGAGATCGCGCGTGAGATCGAAGACCAGCTCGAGTATCCGGGTCAGGTCAAGGTGATCGTGATCCGCGAGAGCCGCGCCATCGAGGTGGCGAAATAGACGCGCGAACGGCGGCCACGCGCTGGGCGGCAACGTGGGAGCGCGCCTGGCCAGCTGCCGATGTCGACTCGATCGTCACGCTGTATGCCGATGGGGCGACCTTCTACTCTCACCCGTTTCGTGCCCGCGAGGCGCCCGCCGACTACGTCGGGTGGGCGTTCTCGGAGCAACGCTCTGCCATCTGTCGCTTCGGCGAGCCGATCGTCGACGGTGATCGGGCTGCCGTCGACTGGTGGGCGGTGATCACGTCGAGCGATAGCTCCTCCGAGTCGCTGGCCGGGACGTCTCTCCTTCGATTCGACGCCGCTGGGCTCGTGATCGAACAACGAGACGCCTGGGCGTCCGAGGGCGGGTACAGAGACGTGCCCGCCTGGGCTCCGTAACCCAGCACGGGCTACCCTTCCGCGGCGATGCGGCGCTACCACGTCACCACGTTCGGCTGTCAGATGAACGCGCACGACTCGGAGCGCATCAAAGGAATGCTCGAGTCGCTCGGCCTTGGCGAGACGGCTGCGCCCGACGACGCCGACGTGATCGTGTTCAACACCTGCACGATCCGCGAGAAGCCCGACACTCGACTCGCCGCGTACCTCGGAAACGCGGGTGCGCTCAAGCGGGAGCGCCCGGATCTCGTGGTCGCCGTCGGCGGCTGCTACGCGGAGGCCCAGCGGGAACGGATCTTCGAGCTCTACCCGTTCGTCGACGTCGCCTTCGGTCCCGGATCGATTCCGCACCTCGGCGAGTGGATCGAAGCTGGGGGGTACGCCGTCGAGCGCGGGCGCTTCGGAACCCACGAGCACTTCGCTGCCGATCTTCCGATGCGCGGCGAGCGGCGGTTCCAGGCGTGGGTGCAGGTATCGATGGGCTGCAACTCCGTGTGCGCGTACTGCATCGTCCCGGCCGTGCGGGGCCGCGAACGGAGCCGTCGCCCCGGGGAGATACTTGCCGAGGTCGAGCGGCTCGCGTGCTCCGGGGTCCGCGAGGTCACGCTGCTCGGCCAGAACGTCAACTCGTGGGGCCGTGATCTGCGTCCTGCCGTCGACACCGATTTCGGCGAGCTCCTGCGCGCGTGTGACGCAGTCGCAGGCATCGACCGGATTCGATTCACGAGCCCTCACCCGAAGGACTTCCGCGCGCCTGTCATCGCGGCGCTCGCCGAGTGCGAGAGCGTGTGCGAGCACGTCCACCTGCCCGCGCAGTCGGGTTCCTCGCGCATGCTGAAAGCCATGCGCCGGACGTACGATCGCGCGCGGTACCTCGCGCTCGTCGAGCGCTTGCGCGACGCGGTTCCCGACCTCGCGCTCGGAACCGATCTGATCGTGGGTTTCCCCGGCGAGTCGGATGCGGACTTCGACGACACCCTCTCGCTCGTCGAAGAGGTTCGCTACGACAGCGCCTACACGTTCATCTATTCGCCGCGTGCCGGAACCGAGGCTGCCTCGCTGCCGAACCCGGTGCCCGACGCCGT
>DASUCN010000020.1:0-14243 GCA_036276015.1 Gaiellaceae bacterium
CGTCGCGATTCGCTTCACGCGGAAGTCCGACGACATCCGGCGAGAGCGACACGAACCTCGCCGCGAGCACGGCGAGTACGACCACGCACGCCACCGCGTGCGGAAGCGACCGGCGATCCGGAATTCGTCCAAGGATGGACGCAGCGCCCGTCGCGAGCAGCATGAACAGAGGCACAAGGAGGTAGCTGAGGTAGCGCGGGATGATGTAGGCGTCGGCGATCCAGAGGACGACGACCGTTGCGACGGTGCCGGAGAGCAGGACGAGTAGCGCGCCGCGTTCACGTGCCAGTGGGCTCGCTCCGATGACCACAAGTGCGAGCAGTACGAGCGGGAGCCACACGACACCCGCGACGAGCGCTGTGCCGTCGATCCAGACGAGCGCTGGAACGAGGATCTGGTCGATCGGTGCGCTGATGACCCACGGGAACCCCATACGAACGCCGTCCTCGATCTGCGACGCAGACCGGACCTCACCTAGGTGGGGTGCGTACCAGGCGAGGATCGCAGCGATGGACACGCCGAGCGCGATCGCCGCCGAGCGACGGAGCCTGCGATCGGCACCGAGGACGATGCACGTCGCCACGAAAGCGATTCCGACCTGGGGAAGCGTCCAGGTGCCCACGACCCCCGCGACGCAGAGGGCAATGACCAGGTCGGCGCGCCCTGTCCGTCTCGCCTCGAGTGCGGCCACCACGACGATGCTCATCGCGAGGAACGCGATCCCGTATCCCCTGGCCTGCCGCGTGATGTCGAGCAAGAGGGGGGAGACGGTGGCGAGAAAGAGGTAGAGAAGGCCAGCACGGTCCCCGTACCTGCGGTGCAGCCACACAGTCACGAGCACGACTGCCGCGACGAACGGCAGGGCTGACCAGAGTCGAAACGCAATCTCGGATTCGCCCGTCAGCCTTCCTGTGGCCCACGTGAGGATCGCCATCAGCTCGTGGCTCAGGTCAGGCCCCGTCAGGATCTCTCCCGGGCCCGCGCGGACATAGACATCGACCATGACGATCTCGTCCGTCCAGAAGCTGTGCCCGAGGTGGGTGAGGCGTGACCACAGGAGCGTCGCGCCGAGCACGGCATACGCCGTCACGACCGCGACGCGCGCGTTCACGTCACGCGGCAGCGCAGGAGCGTCCGGAGGACGCGGATCCCGTCGAACGCCGTGAGCTTCTTCCCTGCTTCACGCGAGCGTGCCCGGTACGAGATCGGCACCTCGTGGATCCGCTCACCGGCGCGGAGGAGACGCGCTGCGATCTCCGGCTCGATGGCGAACCCGCGCTCCTTCAGAGGGAGCGCTCTGAAGAGCTCGGTCCGCATCGCCTTGTGGCAGGTCATGACGTCCGAGATCCAGCAGTTGTAGATGACGTTCGTCGCCATCGTCACCGCCTTGTTCCCCACCACGTACCAGAAGCTGAACGAGGACTGCGACGTCCACGCGCGCGTCCCGAACACGGCGCGCGCCTCGCCCGAGACGAGTGGCTCGAGGACGTGTCCGAGGTCCTCGGCGCGGTACTCGAGGTCGGCGTCGAGAATCGCGGCGAAGTCCTCGCTGGCGTGCTGGAGCGCTGTACGAACGGCCGCGCCCTTGCCGAGGTTGCGGTCGTGGAAGACGACCGTCACGTTCGATGGCCACTCGCGCGACGCCAGCAGCTCCCGCGTGCCGTCGGTCGAGCCGTCGTCGACGACGACGAGCTGGCGGGTCGGCACCGGCAGCTCGGCGGTCAGGGCGTCGTCGATCGCGGCCTCGACGGTCGCGAGCTCGTCGAAGACGGGCATGAGGATGGAGAGGCCGCCGGCCATGGTCGTCAGTTCGACCGGCTCTCCCGACGTCCTACCGCTACGGGGTCGGTGCGAGGCGTCCGAGCACGAGCTCTCCTGGTGCCCCGACGATCGCTTCCGGCGTCACGTTCGCCTTGAGGGTACGGGCGGAGACGGTCACCGGCTTCTTCAGCGACCGTCGTGTGGCACTCGTGACCTGGTCGAGTGCCGGTGTGATCTCGATACCCAACGGCACGGTGAGCTCGACCTCCCGGGGGTCGATGTCGAGCCAGCGGCCGCCCGGGTACTGCCGCACGCGATCGACCTCCAGGGTCGCAGCGCCTGCGCCCGCGGCGACGAGGGTGCCCTGGAGGGCGAGGCTGAACACCGATCCCTTGCGACCGGTGAAGAGCGGCTTGGTCGCCCTCTTCAGGTGCCGGAACGGATTGACATCCGCGCCGTCATTCGGATGGACTTCGAAATGGAGGTGCGGGTTGCCGTTCGCATCACCCGAGTCTCCGTTGAAGGCGATCTGCTGTCCCGCGGTCACGTTCGCGCCGTTCGGGACTGCGAAGGCGACGCCCCGTGTGCACCCCCCCTTGTTGTCGTTGCGCGGCGTGAGGTCGTTGTTGAGGTGGATGTACATGTACGTCGTCCCGCTCCGCCCGTAGTGGTAGAGCATGCAGCCGCCGAGGCTCGACTCCCAGTACTTGACCGTCCCGTCCTCGACCGCGACGACAGGCGCACGCCAGGGGTTCTCCATGTCGATGCCGGCATGCCGGCCGTTCCCCCGTGGGTCGCCGTAGTTGTCCCACAGGTCGGTCTTGGCGACGAGCGGGAAGACGAGACGCGGGACCGCGCCCTGCCCGCTGCCGGAGGCGGGGGTCGCGACGAGAGTCGCGGCGAAGAGAGCGACCAGGAGTGGGACGATGATCCCTCGGGCTGTCGTCCGGTGGCGGGTCATGGGACGGTGCGCTCCGGTGCGCGCTCGAAGGGCGGAACGCTAGCAGGGGCGAGCGACCTCTACCGACGCCACAGGTACTCGTCCGCGAGTTGCTCGCGTGTATCGTCGGCTGGGAACGGAACGAGCGACGGATTCCGGTCGACGAGGATGCCTGCGTCGGGGCGACTCCGGACGACGAGCGACAGCGAGCTCGCGGTCCAGCCCCAGAGGACATCTCGGCGATTGGATGGGAGCTCGCCGACTGCGTACCTGATGCCCGGGGCGCGGTCGACCTCGACTCGAAAGGCATCGAGGCTTCTCGACCAGGTTCGGATCGGCTGCACGTTCGAACCCACCAGCGCGGCGACGAGGGCGAGCGGGACAAGAACGGCGAGGCGATCGCCGGGTCTCCAACTGCGAACCGTGCGCGGGGGCCGGCGTCGCTCGATCCAGCGCCACAGCAGGAAGAGCTCCAGGGCGAACGCGGCGATCGCGGCGCCACCGCGTGCTTCGAACGCTGTCACCGGGCCGGGCTCGAGGCCGAGTGCGGCGGTCCCGAGCGCACTGCAACCGCCGATCAGGATCACGAGGCGTAGCGTGCCGGTCAGCCATGGGCCGAGCGCAGCGACCGCAGCTGCGATGCCCGCGAGCCCGAGGTAGAGCGGCCACGGTTCGAGTGAGACGACGAAATAGAGGAGCGACTGGGAGTGAGTCGGGTTCGAGCCGGTTCGCGTCCCCCACGCCGCCACACCTAGCGAGAGCGCCGAGAGCGCCGAGACCAACGTGCAGCCAATCCTGTCGAGCGCCTGCCGGGAGCCGCGCGCCCTCCATGCCGCCCAGATCGCCAGGACGAGGCCGGTCGCCAGGGCCGTTTCATACGCGGCGACCAGAACGGTCGCTGCCGTGGCCGCAACCGCCGTGTCGTGCCAGCGCCAGGAACGCGGCTGCCAGAGGCAGACAGCGACGACGGTCGTCAGCGGTGCGGCGAGGACGATCTCGCTGACGTTCACGAACCAGGTCGCTCCGGCGGAGAGGCCGGCGATCATCGCGACGGCGGCGCACACGAGCCGGTCGGATCGTGTCAGCACGACGCAGAGCGCCCACGCGGTGGCAGGTAGAAGGAGCTGACCGACGCCGAGGAGCACGGTCAGCGTGTGGGTGTCCGTCTCTCCAGCCCGCGCCGCAAGCACGACCGCGCCCTGATGGGCTGCGGCTCCGAGGATTCGCGCGTCGAGCCCATACACGTCTCCTGCGGCGAGGACCTGCACGAGCTGGAACGCTCCGTCGGCGGCGAGCGCGATCCCGGCCAGGGTCATCGCAGACGCGAGACCGACCAGTAGCGCACACACGGCCGCGACCGCGCCGAGCGGCATCGGACGGCTCTCCACGGCTCGCAGTATCGGCGTGCGGTTGGACGGCGATGAGCGCGAGCGCCGCCGATAGAGTCCGCGCCGATGAAGATCGCCGTCTGCGTCAAGCAGGTGCCGGATGCAACCGTCTCGAAGCGGATCGACCCGGCGACGAAGCGGCTCGACCGCTCCGGCGAAGCGGCGCTCAATCCGACCGACCTGAATGCCGTCGAGGAGGCGCTTCGTATCAAGGAGGCGCAGGGCGGCGAGGTCGTGCTCGTGTCGCTCGGCCCCGAGAAGGCGATCGACTCGCTGCGCAAGGCGCTCGCGATGGGGGCAGATCGCGCGGTTCTCGTCTCGGACCAGGCTGCAGCCGGCTCGGATCTCCTGGGGACGGCGCGTGCGCTCGCCGGTGCGCTCGAGCGCGAGAGCGCCGATCTCGTGCTGTTCGGCCAGGCCTCGGGCGACGGCGACGGCGCGGTGCTCTGGTCGGCGGTGGCGGACAGGCTGCGGCGACCGGTCGTCTCGCAGGTCGCGGCGCTCACGGTCGACGGCACGTCGGTGACGGGCAAGCGCCAGACCGAGCACGGGTACGACGTCATCAGTGCGCCGCTGCCCGCGGTGGTCGCGGTCTCCGACGCGATCAACGAGCCGCGCTACCCGTCGCTCAAGGGGATCATGGGCGCGAAGACGAAGCCGCAGGAGACGCTCTCACTCGCCGACGTCGGGGTCGCGGCGGACGCAGCCGGCGAGGCCGGGGCCAAGACGACGGTGCGGGAAATCGGCCCCCCGCCCGCGCGCGGCGACACGCTCAAGTTCGAGGACGACGGCTCGGCAGCCCAGAGGATCCTGGATCTCGTCGTGGAGAGGAAGCTCCTGTGAAGTCGCTCGTCTTCCTCGAGCACTACCACGGTGACCTCGAGAAGGGCGGACTCGGGGTGCTCTCGAAGGCGGCCTCGCTGGGCGATGCCGTAGGTGCCGTCCTCGGCGAGGGTGCGTCCGGCGCGGCCGCCGCAGCCGGCGCGTTCGGCGCGTCGAAGGTCTACGTCAGCGAGGCGCCGGAGCTCGCAGCGCCGCTCCCGCAACCGCGCGTCGACGCGCTCGCGACGCTCGTCGAGCAGGTTGGAGCCGACGCCGTCCTCTTCGGAGCATCCGTGCTGTCGGCCGACGTCGCGTCGGGGCTCGCATCACGACTGGACGCCGGGCTCAACTGGGATCTCACCGATCTCTTCCTCGACGGCGGCGAGCTCGTCGGCAAGCGACCTGCGCTCGGCGACACGGTGCTCGTCGACGTGGGCTGGAAGGGCGGTCCCGGGCTCGGTCTCGTTCGCTCCGGCGCGCTCGACCCTGTCGAGTCCGGCGGCACCGCGGAGGTGAAGACGTTCGAGCCGTCGTTCTCGGACTTCTCGACGCTTGCGACGCTCGTCGAGCAGACGCAGGAGGAGTCGAGCGGCCCCTCGATCGAGGACGCAGACATCATCGTCGCAGGGGGTCGCGGGCTCGGCTCGCCGGAGGGGTTCACGCTCCTCGAGGAGCTCGCGGCGGCGCTCGGCGGCGCGGTCGCCGCGACCCGGGCGGTCGTCGATGCCGGCTGGTACCCGTACTCGACGCAGGTCGGCCAGACGGGCAAGTCGGTCTCGCCGCGGCTCTACATCGCGTGCGGCATCTCCGGCGCGATCCAGCACAAGGTCGGGATGCAGGGCTCCGGGACGATCGTCGCCATCAACAAGGATCCGAACGCGCCGATCTTCGACTTCTGCGACATCGGTGTGGTCGGCGACCTGCATCAGATCGTCCCGAAGCTGACCGAGCTCGTGCGCTCGCGCGGCTAGGGAGGCGGGAGGCTCGTGGCCAGGCCTATCGACTTCCCGCCTCCGTTCGGCCCGCGCGACGCGGTAGCGGCGCCGACGGATCCGCGCGACGAGCGCATCGAGGTCGGCGTCCTCATCGTCGGCGCGGGGCCGGGCGGGCTCGCCTGCGCGATCCGGCTCGGGCAGCTGCTGGAGGAGCATCCCGACGTGCGGGAGCGGCTCGGCGACGTGCCCGTCGCGGTGCTGGAGAAGGGGAAGCAGCCGGGCTCGCACCTCCTCTCCGGTGCCGTGATGAACCCGTCGCCGCTCCGTGAGCTCTTCCGTGGCCGCCTCAAGACCGCGGACTTCCCCACGTACGGGGAGGTGCCGGGTGAGGCCGTGTACGTGCTTACGCGGCGCTCGGCGCTGCGGATTCCTCCTCCGCCGACGATGCGCAACCACGGGAACCTCATCGTGTCGCTGTCGGAGCTCGGCCGCTTCCTCGGCGAGCAGGCCGAGGCCGTCGGGGCGGTCGTGTTGCCGGAGACGGCGGCGACGAAGCTGCTCGTCGAGCACGGTCGCGTCGTCGGCGTGCGCACTGGCGACCGCGGACGGGGTCGCGAGGGCGAGGCGCTCTCGGCTTTCGAGCCGGGAAACGACGTCGTCGCGCCGCTCACCGTCCTGGCGGAGGGAACGCAGGGCTTCCTCACAGGAGCGGCCATCGACCAGTTCGGGCTCCACGGCGAGAACCCGCAGATCTGGGCGCTGGGGGTGAAGGAGGTCTGGCGCGTCCCGAAGCCACTCCGGAAGATCATCCACACGATGGGCTGGCCGCTCCGGACGTCGGCCGGCTTCGGCGAGTTCGGCGGCTCGTTCATCTACCCGATGGGCGAGGAGCTGGTGACGGTCGGGTTCGTCGCCGGTCTCGAGGCGGCGGACGTCGAGTTCTCGGTGCACGACGTGCTGCAGGAGTTCAAGACGCATCGGCTCGTGTGGAAGATCCTCCGCGGCGGCGAGCGCGTCGCATGGGGGGCGAAGACGATCACCGAGGGCGGGTACTACTCGCTGCCTCGCCGGTTCAACGCGCCGGGGCTGCTGTTGGTCGGCGAGGGTGCGGGGCTCGTGAACGTACCTCGGCTGAAGGGTGTGCACTACGCGATCGAGTCGGGTCGGCTGGCTGCGGAGGCCGCGTTCCGGGCGCTCCAACGGGGAGAGGTGCCGAGCCGGGTCGGCGCGCTCGACTCGTACGACGAGGCCTTGCGCGCGACGAGGGGCTTCAAGGAGCTCTACGAGGTGCGCAACATGCGGCAGGTCTTCGACAAGGGCTTCTTCGTCGGCGGTGCGCTTGCGAGCGCCATGACGGTGACGAAGGGGCGCATGCCGAACGGCCGCTTCCCGACTCATCCGAATGCGGCGGCACCGCTGAAGAGGACGGGTCGCGCCTCTCGCTATCCAGCACCGGACGGCAAGTACGTCTTCGACAAGCTCTCGTCCGTCTTCGCGTCGGGGAATCGCACGCGCGACGACCAGCCGAACCACCTCAAGGTCAGGACGACCGTACGGCGCCCCGTGGCTGAGGCGTGGCAGTGGATGTGCCCGGCGCACGTGTACGAGGTCGGCCGGGACCTGGGCGACGGAATGGTCACGGTCGAGATCACGCCCTCGAACTGCGTCCAATGCGGCGCGATCACGGCGAAGGGCGGCCGCCTCACGCCGCCCGAGGGCGGCTCCGGCCCCGAGTACACCGTCACGTAGGGACAGGCCTGGGGTCAGACCCCTGGACATGTCCCTACCGCTGAAACCGCGTGGGCCGGTTGGCCTGCCACTGGGACCATGACGCCCCGAAAGGACAGTCCTGGGGTCAGACCCTACGGGTCTGACCCCAGCTCGGCGCGCCGCGCGCCCCACGCGCGCGCCATCGCCACCCGATCGACGAGCGCCGGATGCGTTCCCACGAGGAGCTGCACCCACGAGGGCGGGTCGGGATCGCCGAGCCCCGCCTCCGAGAACCCGCGCATCAGCCCCTCGAGCGCAGCCGGATCACGCGTGACCTGCAGCGCCTTCCAGTCCGCCTCGGCCTCCATGCGCCGCGAGACGTGGTTGGCGAGAGGGGCGGTCGCGAGCTGGAAGATCGCGACGACGAGGAGCGCGAGCGGAACCGCCTCCGGCACGCCCATGCCTCCGCGCCGACGTGTCGTGCGCATGAGGATCCACGCGCCCGGAATCGCGAACAGCGCGAACCAGGCGAGCCCTTCGGGGAGATGCCGCTGCGAGTGGTGCGCAAGCTCGTGCGCGAGGACCACCTTCTGCTCGGCGACCGAGAACGGGTCGGCGAGCATCGTGTCCCAGAAGACGACCCTGCGTGATGGGCCCAGGCCGAACGCGTAGGCGTTGGCTTGCTCGGTGTCGCTGCTCACCTCCTCGACGCGGAGCGGGATGTCCCCGACGCCGAGCTCGCCGCGGTACTCGCGAGCCGCCTCCAGCAGCACGTCGTCGCGCAGGGGGTCGGTCGTGAAGTCGAGGTACGGCGCGACGAAGGTGAAGAGAGCCGCGATCCCCACGAACACTGCGGCTCCCGGAAGCCACCAGCGGTCTCCGAGCTTCCTGGCGAGGCTCATGACGATCAGGAGCGCGATGCAGATCGACAGGAACTCCGCGCCGAGGATCGCCCAGTCCTCGAAGAGCCAGTCGAGGTAGTTGAGCTCGGTCTGCTCGTTGCGGCGTGCCCACCAGTGCCCGATGAGCCCGAACGGGATCTGGACGAGCCAGACGATCCCGAGACCGAGCATGCCCAGAAGCATCCCCGTTCCGATCGGTCCCGCAGACGACTCTCGGGCGAAGGCCGCCCCCCGGCGCGAGTAGAGCCACAGGGTGAGCAGCAACGCGATCTGCGCGAGCGCCCAGAGAACGTAGAACACGCGCTCGTACCGCTTCGCGTCCGCGACGAAGTCAGCGCCGAACACCGCGCGTGCATCGAGCACAGGAAGAACGAGGTCGCCGGGAACGGCGGTCGGGTAGAGGAAGAACGCCGCGACGGCGAGCGCCGCCGCCCCGAGCGCCAGCGCCGCGTATCTCAGAACGCGTCTCCGACGAGCGCCTCCACCGGCGGCGCGGGAGCAGGCTCCGCCTCGTGCAGGATCGGGGCGCCGTACGGATACCGGCTCGTCACGAGCAGCAGGTACGCATATGTCTGGGCCGAGTAGCGGAGACACGCAGCTGCGAGATTCCGCATCCCCTCGGGCATTCGGCCGGTCACGAGCGCGTACCACCAGGCGAGCAGTGCGATCACGAGCGCCACGCCTCCGAGTGCGCTCCCGAGGACGAGCGCCGGGACCGCGAGGAAGAGCCGGAAGAGGGTCCTCAGACGGCTCTGCCGCTCAGGACCGTCGATCTCGAGGTCGATGCCGTACGAGCCGGCACGACCCGTGAACCCCGGGAAGCGCCGTCCGACGAGGTAGAGGAACGCGATCAGGTGCGTCGCGTATCGGATGTACGCCGCGAGGAAGCGGTGGAGCGCGTCCGGCACCCGGCCGATGACAAGCGCCACGAGCCACGCCGCGAAGGCGACGAACACGACTGCGAGCGACCACAGCGTGATCCACACGAAGTGCGGGATCGCGAGGAAGAAGCGGAAGAGAACGGTCACTCGCGGCCGCACGAGCTCGTCGGCCACGACGAGCCGGACCGGATGCTGTGGAAGCTCGGAGTACGGCTCCGCCTGCGCGGGGTCGGAGGTCGGATACCGCGGAGTGAGGAGGAAGAGGTACGAGCCGGTCTGGGCTGCGTACCCGAGCGTGAAGGCGATCAGGTCACGCAGTCCGCGGGGCGAACGGCCGAGCGCCAGACATGCGAACCAGGCGAGGAACGCGGCGGCTGCTGCGACGCCGCCCGCGGACGAGGCATTCAGCCAGAACGCCTCCTCGCCGTTGCCGGAGGACGCACTCCACGAGGTCTGCCCCGAAGAGCCCGAGGCGAAGCCGCCACCGAGCGCGGTTGCAAGGAGGAGTGCCGGAAACGCGAGGACGAGGCGGAAGAACCCGCCCCAGCGCCCCTGCGGAGCGGGCGGGTCGATCTCGACGTCGACGGGATAGTCGGCCTGCACGCGGAACCACGGGTACGGGTCCGCGGCGAGGAAGAGGTACGCGCTCACCTGCGTCGCGTACCGGATGTACGAGGCGACGAAGTCGTGCGTGCTGTCGGGCACCTCGCCCTGAATGAGCACCGAGAGCCAGTTGACGAGAGCGACGACGAACGCGGCGACGCCACGCAGCAACACCCACGTGAGCACGGGAATGGCCAGGAAGAGCCGGAACAGGACGGTAAGCCGGCTGCGCTGGAGGTCGTCGCGCACGACGAGCCGAACCGGTCTCCGAGCCGCGGCCTCCACGAACCCATTCTGCTGCACGTCTAGGATCGCGCGATGGTCGAGCGAGGCGACGTCGAACGGGCTGCGGAGCGCATCGCCGGTCGCCTCTTGCGCACGCCGCTCCTCTCGTGCCGCACGCTCGGACCCGACATGTTCCTGAAGGCCGAGCTCCTCCAGCGCACGGGCTCCTTCAAGCCGCGCGGCGTGCTCAACAACCTCGCGTCCCTCTCGGACGAGGAGAAGGCGCGCGGCGTCATCGCGATCTCTGCCGGCAACCATGCGCAGGCCGTCGCCTGGGGTGCGGCCGAGGAGGGGCTCGACGCGCTCGTCGTCATGTGGCGGGGCGCGAGCGAGGCGAAGATCGCCGCCACCCGGGAGTACGGCGCTGCCGTGGATCTCGAGGCGTCCGATCCCGGCGAGGCGTTCCGGCGCCTCGACGTGCTCATCGAACAGACGGGGCGGACGCTCGTGCATCCGTTCGACGATCCACGGACGATCGCCGGCCAGGGCACGGTCGGGCTCGAGATCGTCGAGGACCTCCCGGACGTCGAGACCATCGTCGTGCCGATCGGAGGTGGCGGGCTCATCTCGGGCATCGCCACAGCTGCCGACGGCCACGCGAGGGTCGTCGGCGTGGAGCCCGAGCTCTCGACGGCGATGCACTCCGCGCTCGAGGCCGGCGAGCGGGTCGAGGTCTCGCCGACGTCGATCGCCGACGGGCTCAACGCTCCATACGCCGGGCGCAATGCGCTCGCGATCGTCCGGGAGCGGGTCGCCGAAGTGGTTCTCGTCTCCGAGACGGAGATCGAAGAGGGGTTCCGATTCCTCTACGAGCGGGCGAAGCTCGCCTGCGAGCCGGCCGGCGCGGCAGCCGTCGCGGCGGTCCTCGCGGGGAAGGTCGGCGGTGGTCGGACCGTGTGCGTCGTCTCGGGCGGGAACGTCGCAGCTCAGACCGCCGCTGCTATCCTGGCCCGCCGATGAAGACCGACATCCATCCCGACTACGTCCTCGCGCACGTGACGTGCTCGTGCGGAAACGAGTTCTGGACGCGCTCGACGAAGGAAGAGCTCCACGTGGAGATCTGCGCCGAGTGCCACCCGTTCTACACGGGCAAGCAGAAGCTCGTCGACACCGGCGGTCGGGTCGAGCGCTTCCAGCGCCGCCTCGAGAAGGCCGGCGCGCGCAGCAGCGACAGCGACAGCGACAGCTAGCCGCAACGTGGCCGTCAGCTACGGCGGACAGGCCGTTCTCGAGGGCGTCATGATGCGCAGCCCGTCGTCCTGGGCCGTCGCGATCCGCACGCCGGAGGGCGAGATCACGGAGGTCGTGCGCGACATCACGTCGCCGATGCAGCGGCGCAAGATCTGGCGGCTGCCGGTGATCCGGGGTGTGGTCGCGCTCGGCGAGTCGCTCGCGATCGGATTCCGCGCGCTCGCGATCTCGGCCAACGTCGCCTCGCAGGAGCGTGACGAGAACGGCGAGATCCAAACGCAGATCAGCCGCGGGCAGATCATCTTCTCGTTCGCCATCGCGATCGGCTTCGCGCTCATGCTGTTCAAGATCGGGCCGGCGCTCTTGACGAGCTGGCTTCCCGTCGAGTCGACGGAGCTCTTCGTCATCGTCGAGGGGCTCATCAGGGTCACGGTCTTCATCGGCTACATCCTCCTCATCTCACTGCTTCCCGACCTCCGCCGCGTCTTCCAGTACCACGGGGCCGAGCACAAGGCGATCAACGCGCTCGAGGCCGGCGGAGAGCTCACGCCGCAAAACGTGCAGAAGTTCAGCCTGATTCACCCACGTTGCGGAACTGCTTTTTTGCTCTGGGTGATGGTCATCGCGATCTTCGTCTTCGCGCTCGTCGGCCGCCCGGACTGGCCGTGGCTCATCGCGAGCCGGATCCTGCTGTTGCCCGTCATCGCAGGTCTTGCCTACGAGCTCATCCGCTATGCGGGCAAGCACCAGGACAATCGCGTGCTCATGGCGCTGCTCGCGCCGGGCCTGTGGCTCCAGCGGCTCACGACCCGCGAGCCGACGGACGATCAGGTCGAGGTCTCGATCCAGGCGCTTCAGCGCGTCATCGAGAAGGAGGCCGCCGAGAGCCCCGAGCAACGGAAGCTCGAGTCCCGCGTGGAGGTCATGGCCTGATGCCCAGGATCGTGCGCGTCGCGGACGTCGAGTGGACCGGCACGGTGTCGCGCGGCTCCGGCGTCGTCAGCGCGACCAGCTCGGGCGCGTTCGACCTCCCGGTCACCCTGGCCTCACGCGTCGCCGAGCCCGAGGGGAAGACGAGCCCCGAAGAGCTGCTCGCCGCCGCCCACGCGAGCTGCTTCGTCACCTCGCTGGGCAGCGAGCTGCATCGAGCGGGCGCGCCGGCTGAGAGCGTCCACGTGACGTGCACGATCACGATGGACGAGGTCGAGGGGAAGGGACACCTCATCGTCCACTCCGCGCTCGCTGCTCGCGTCGTCGCGCCCGATGCCGACGAGGCTCTCGTCGCGGCGGCCGCCAAGGCGGCGGACGACGGCTGCCCGTTCTCGTCGCTCATCAAGGGAAGCGCCACGGTGTCCTACGACGTCGCTCTGGAGGGAGGGGCCTGATGGCCGATCGCACCGCACACGTCACCTGGTCCGGCTCGCTCATGGAGGGCGGCGGCACGATCACGCGCGTCGGGAGCGGCGCGTTCGGCCCGCTCGACGTCACGTGGAGTTCGCGCGCCGAGGATTCGGCCGGCCGAACGAGCCCCGAGGAGCTCGTCGCGGCTGCACACGCAGCGTGCTTCTCGATGGCCCTCTCGCACGGGCTTGCGCAGGCAGGGAGTCCTGCCGAGCGTCTCGACGTGGACGCGACGGTGACGTTCGTCCCCGGGACCGGCATCACGAAGATCGCGCTGACCGTCCGCGGTGCGGTTCCCGGCCTGGACGAGGCTGCGTTCGTCGAGGCGGCGGAGGGCGCGAAGGCGAACTGCCCGGTCTCGAAGGCGCTCGCCGCGGTTCCCGAGATCACGCTCGACGCATCGCTCGCGTAGGCCCCTCGGGCTCGGCCCAGCGGTCGGACATACCATTGACGCGATGGCCATCGACCGCCTCGTCGACGAGCTCGACCGCTCCTACGCGGAGGCGCAGGAGCGCCTGTCCGATCCTGCCGTCTACAACGATCACCGCCAGGCTGCCGACGCGGGCCGGCGGCTGAAGGAGCTCGAAGGCCCCAAGCGCCTCGCGGACGAGTGGCGTCAGGCGCGCGAGGATCTCGAAGCGTCCCGTGCCGACCCCGAGCTCGCTGCGATGGCTGCGGAGCTCGAGTCCGAGCTCGAGCGGCTCGAGAACGAGCTCTCTCTCGCGCTCGTCGAGCGCGACCCCGCGGACGAGAAGGACGTCATCGTGGAGATCCGGCAGGGCGTGGGTGGGGACGAGGCGGCCCTCTGGGCGGGAGACGTCCAGCGAATGCTCACCCGGTACGCGGAGCGGGCCGGCTTCAAGACCGAGACCCTGTCGACGAGCGAGAGCGAGGGTGGAGGAGTGAAGGAGAGCGTCTTCGCCGTGAAGGGCCAGGGCGCGTTCTCGATCTTCAAGTTCGAGGGCGGGACGCACCGCGTGCAGCGCGTTCCGGAGACGGAGTCGCAGGGTCGCATCCACACGTCCACCGCGACCGTCGCGGTCATGCCCGAAGCCGAGGAGGTCGAGATCGAGATCCACGACAACGACCTCAAGGTCGACGTGATGCGCTCGACCGGGCCCGGCGGACAGAGCGTGAACACCACCGACTCGGCCGTCCGCATCACGCACCTTCCAACCGGCCTCGTCGTCGCGATGCAGGACGAGAAGTCGCAGCTGCAGAACAAGCAGAAAGCCATGCGCGTCCTGCGCGCGCGACTGTACGAGCTCGAGCGCGAGAAGCAGCAGGCCGAGCTGGCGGCCTCGCGACGCTCGCAGATCGGCTCGGGCGAGCGCGCCGAGAAGATCCGGACCTACAACTATCCGGAGAACCGGGTCACCGACCACCGGATCAAGCTCACGCTCCACCGCCTCGACCAGGTGCTC
>DASUCN010000021.1:0-24336 GCA_036276015.1 Gaiellaceae bacterium
TGTTCGACGCGGAACCCGTCGTGCTCGCTCATTCGCTCTCCCGCAGCATGCGCCGGAGGATCTTCCCAGACGCGCTCTTCGGGAGCCCGGAGACGAAGCGGTACTCGCGCGGTCGCTTGAAGCGGGCGAGCGTGTCCGACGCGAGGCAGTACGCATCGAGGTCCTCGGCGCTGGTCTCGCCCTCGGGCACGACGTACGCGACGACTCGTTGTCCCCAGCGGTCATCCGGCGCGCCCACGACCGCGACCTCCGCCACACCGGGTGCGCGCGCGAGGATGTCCTCCACCTCGACGGGATGGATGTTCTCGCCGCCCGAGATGATCATGTCGTCCACACGGCCGACCACCCAGAGGTCGCCGTCCTCGTCGAGCCGGCCCACGTCGCCCGTGTGGTACCAGCCGTCGCGGATTGCCTTCGCGTCTGCGTCCGGCCGGTTCCAGTAGCCGGTGAAGGCCTCGTCCGAGCTCATGTGGCAAAGGACCTCGCCTTCGCCCGGCGGGTCGAGCCGGAGTCGCGCGTTGAGGGCGGCGCGCCCTGCGCAACCGGGCTTCGCCCGCTGGGCTCGCTGCACCGAGAAGGTGTAGATCTCGGTCGACCCGTAGTGGTTCACGAAGATCTCCGGCTCGAGCGCCTCGGCGACGCGCTCGACGAGCGCGCTCGTCATCGGCGAGCCTGCGTACGCGACCGCCCGTACCGACGACGTGTCGACCTGCGTGAAGCCCGGGTGGTGGACGAGGTCGTAGTAGAGGGTGGGGGCGAGGTACAGCGTGTCGATGCTCTCTCGCTCGACGAGACCGAGAGCTTCTTCCGGGCTCCAGGAGGGCTGCGCGACGAAGCAGCCTCCGACGACCGACGCGGCGAGCAGCGAGTGGATGCCCATCGTGTGGTAGAGCGGCATGACGCCGAGCGTTCGGTGTCCGGGCCGCAGGCCGTGCTGGACGACCTGGGAGATGCCGCCCGCACGCTCAGCGCGATGCGAGCGTGGAACGCCCTTCGGCCGCCCGGTCGTGCCGGACGTGTAGAGCTGGATCGACGGCTCGCGATCGTCGATGTCGAAGGCGCCGGGGTGCTCGGCGGCCGTCGCGAGCTCTGCGACCTCGCCCGCGTCGCGGACCACGATCTCGGCCCCGCAGTCCTCGATGCAGTAGTCGAGGTCGGCTTCGGCAAGCCGGTGGGAGAGCGGCACGATCACGGCCCCGAGCCACTGGCAGCCCCAGTACAGCTCGACCGTCTCAGGCTCGTTGGCGAGGACACAGGCGACCCGATCGCCCCGGGTGACGCCACGAGCCGCGAGGCCGCCGGCGATCCGCGCTGACCGCTCGCGCAGCTCGGCGTACGTCAGTCTCGTCGTCTCGCTCACTAGCGCCTCGGCCGCGGGCTTGCGCTCGACGGTGTAGAGGAGGCCGAGCGCGAGATTCACGAGCCGGCGACCTCCACGATCGCGTCCACGATCGGTGTGTAGCCCGTGCAGCGACACAGCTGGCCGGAGAGCATGTCCACGATCTCGTCACGGCTCGGCTTCGCGACGCGGGCGAGGAGGTCCTCGGCCGCGATCAGGATCCCGGGCGTGCAGAAGCCGCACTGGAGCGCGTGGTGGCGCCGGAACGCCTCCTGCAGCGGCGTCAGCGCCCCGGTTCCGGCGAGACCCTCGACGGTGAGGATCTCCGAGCCGTCGACCTGCGCCGCGAGAACGAGGCACGAGCGCACGGCGACGCCGTCGAGCCGCACCGTGCAGGCCCCGCAGACGCCGTGCTCACAGCCCACGTGGGTCCCCGTGAGCCCGAGCCGGTGGCGGAGGAAATCGGAGAGGAGCAGCCGCGCCTCGACCTCCTCGCGGTAGCGCCGTCCGTTCACGCTGACGTCGACGGCGATCACGCTGCTGCGGCCTTCCTGGCGCGGATGACTGCGCGATCCACGAGGACGCGGGTCAGCTCCCGGAGGTAGGCCGGCGTTGCGTGCACCGAGCCCCACGGCTCGACCTGGGCAGCGGCGGACTCGCCGGGGCGCTCGGGATCGACCTCGAGCACCGACGGTGTCGGTGTGACGGCGCCGACCACGACGCGCAGCTCGTCTCCACGGACGCGGGCGGCTGCCATGCAGAGCGCGTAGTCGCCCCCGCGCAGGGCGAGCTCCTCGAAGGCGAATCCCTCGCCCTCGCCGAGCTCCGGCCAGACCGTCTCCACGAGCACCTCGTCCGGCGCCAGCGTCGTCGTGAATGGACCTACGAAGAGCTCGTCGGCAGGAATCTCACGACGTCCGCGCACCGAGGCGACCACCGCGGACCCGGCGCAGGCGAGCAGGGCCAGCGGAAGCTCGGCTGCGGCGTCGGCGTGGGCGACCGAGCCGCAGACCGTGCCGCGATTGCGCGTGACCGTGTGTCCGACGTGCGGGAGCACCGCGGCGAGGACCC
This sequence comes from Gaiellaceae bacterium, assembly GCA_036276015.1. Lineage (GTDB taxonomy): Bacteria > Actinomycetota > Thermoleophilia > Gaiellales > Gaiellaceae > GMQP-bins7. The sequence goes on from DASUCN010000021.1 coordinate 2,411, forward strand.
GATGGGCGCGGAGCTGCGCGTCTGCCTGCCTGACGCACGCCCTGACGACGAGCGATCCGTCTCGTGGAGCCACGTCGTCGAGAGCACGTACGCGATTGATGTCCACGAGCGTGACGGGACGGAGCACGCGCATGTTGAGCGCCGGGACGAGGCTCTGGCCTCCGGCCAGGACCTTCGCGTCCTCGGTGCCGGCGAGCGCGTCGAGCGCCTCGTCCAGCGACTCCGGCCGGACGTACTCGAAGGGCGCCGGCTTCACGCGTGCAGGAGTTCCCAGACGCGACCCGGCGTGAACGGGGGCTCGACGTCGTCACGGCCGAGAGCGTCCGCCACGGCGTTCGCGATCGCCGCGGGGACGCTCATGGTCGTCCCCTCGCCGATCCCCTTCGCGCCGAGCGGCATGAACGGCGAAGGAGACTCGCGCTGACCGAGGCGGGGCGTCGGCAGGTCGGGTGCGGTCGGGGCGAGGTAGTCCAGGAAAGAGCCGGTCAGGAGGTTCCCGTCGTCGTCCCAGGCGTGGCGCTCGAAGAGCGCAGCGGCGGCGCCGTGCGCGAGCCCACCCCGGACCTGTCCCTCGGCGAGCAGCGGGTTCAGGAGCCGGCCGGCATCATGGACCGTCACGTAGTCGAGGACGGAGACCTCGCCGGTCTCGCGGTCGACCTCGACCACGGCGACGTCGACGACGAAGCCGTGCGACGCCGACGACGCGACGCGATCGTCTTCGTCCGGCGGAAGCAGATTGGGCGCTGCGAAGTACGCGGTCACGGACAGCCCGCCGTCCAGCTCCGGGGGAAGCGACTCCGGGTTCCAGTGCGCGGTGCCGGCGATGCGCCGGAGCGAGGCCGATTCGTCACCCAGGTGCGCGCGCACGGCGTCGACCTTCGCGCGGAGACGATCCGCCGCCGCCGCGACCGCTCCGACGCCGACGCCCGAGAAGCGGGAGGAGTAGTTGCCCGAGGCGATCGTCCATGGCGACGTCGAGGTGTCGACCTCGGTCAGCACGTCCACGTCCGCGGGCTCGACGCCGAGCCGGTCGGCGACGACCTGGGCGATGACGGTGCGATGGCCCTGGCCCTGCGGCGCCGTCGCCGTCCGGACGGTGATGCCGCCGAGTGCAGAGATCGAGATCGTGCAGCCCTCCGCGTTGCCGGACTTCGGGAGGCCCCGCGTCTCGGCCGGCTCGGCGAGCGTGATGTAGCCCATGTTCGAGATCGACGGCTCCACGACGCACGCGACCCCGACGCCGACGAGCCGCCCCGCCTCACGTGCAGCGGTGGCCTCCGCGCGCCGTGCCTCGTAGTCGGCGAGCTCGAGCGCGTCGTCGAGGCAGCCTGCGTAGTCGCCCGAGTCGTAGAGGGCGCCCGACGGCGTGCGGTACGGGAACGCGTCGGCCGGGATCAGGTTCCGTCGGCGGAGCTCGGCCGGGTCGATCCCGAGCCGGCCGGCGGCGATCGTCATCGTCCGCTCGAGAGCGAGGTAGAGCTGCGGACCGCCGAAGCCGCGGTTCAACCCGCTCGGAAGCGTGTTCGTGAGGACGACGCGGTTGCGCGCAGCGACGTTCTGCACGCGGTAGGCCCCCGAAAGCGATCCGTGCATCCGATACAGCGTCGCCGGCTCGGGTGCACGGACGTAGGCGCCGACGTCCTCGATCGCGTCGTAGCGAAGCGCGACGAGCTCACCCTCGGACGTGAACCCTGCCTCGACGTGCGTCACGCGCCCGGTCGAGCAGGCGCTCGCCGCAAGGTGCTCGAGCCGGTCCTCGATCCAGCGGACCGGCACGCCGAGCTTGCGCGACGCGAGGCCCACGAGCACGACGTACGCGAAGACGGACGACTTGATCCCGAAGGAGCCGCCCGAGTCGGCGGGCGTGATCAGGCGGAGCTTCGAGCCCGGCAGCCCGAGCGCACCGGCCGCGACCGAGTGGAGCGTAAACGGGCCCTGGAAGTTGGCCCAGGCCGTGAGCGAGCCCTCGGCCGCGTTCCAGCCGCAGACCACCCCGTAGCACTCGACGGGTGTGCAGCTCCAGCGCGGGAAGCGGAAGCGCTCGCGGACGACGAGATCCGCAGCTGCCAGTGCGGTGTCGACGTCGCCGTAGGAGAACGACCGATCCGACACGCAGGCCTCCGTCTCGACGTATGCCTCGGCGTCGAGGACGGGTGCGAGCGGCTCGTACTCAACGTCGATCAGCTCGAGCGCGTCCTCTGCGACGTAGCGGTCGCGTGCGACGACGACCGCAACTGGCTCGCCGACGTAGCGCACGACCTCGTGGGCTGCGGCGTACTGGGGAATCGGGGAGTCGATGCCGGCCGGGAACGGCCGGGAGAGCTCGACGACGTCGGCACCCGTGAGCACGCCGACAACGCCCGGCAGCTCGAGGGCAGGTGTCGCATCGAGCCGGGTGATGCGCGCGTGCGCGAGCGGCGAGCGGAGCACGGCCGCGTGCCCGGCGTTCGCGACCGGATCGAGATCGTCGATGAACCGGCCTTCGCCGCGGAGCAGGGCCTCGTCCTCCAGGCGGGTGAGCGGGCGGCCGACCCAGGTTCCGTCCGCCGGCGCCGTGCTCACGCCGGCAAGCCTACTCCCGCCCCGAGAGTGCGAGCGCGCCCGCCCGGCAGCCGGCGACGAGCGCGTCGCCGATGCCCGCGCCGGTGGCGAGGGCGGCGAGCACCGCCGCTGCGAAGGCATCGCCCGCGCCCCACGAGGCGTCTGTATGGAGGCTCGGCTCGGCAGCCGCCGCAGCGATCTCGCCGTCGAGGATCCCGACGGCGCCGTCCTCGCCACGGGTCACGCACACGAGTCGGTAGCGCTGGCCGAGCAGCCGCAGCGTGTCTGCCGGGCCTTCGTCCGTGAGCCTCCGAGCCTCGGTTTCGTTCAGGAAGACGGCGTTGGCGCCCGGCGGGAGCTGCGTGAGGCGTGCTGCCGCGAGCGCGTTCCACGGCGCGCGGGAACGCTCGAGGACCGCGTGCACTGTCTCCTCCGGCAGGTGCCCGGAGACGAGGGTCGCGTCGGCTTCGAGCACCGGAGGGAGATACTCCGGAAGGAAGCCTGCGTTCGCGCCGCGATCGACCCGAACCTCGCAGTCGACGACGAGGAACGTCCCGGTGGGCCGATCGGGGTCGATCGTCAGGGATGCGCGGACGCCGCGGGCCTCGACTTCGCTCCGCAGCATGCGCCCCGCGGCGTCATCCCCGACGCGACCGACCAGCTCCGCCTCGGCCCCCGCGCGCACCGCCTCGAGCGCGGCGTTCGTCGCCGACCCGCCGGGCGCGAGCCGGACGCTCGCGTCGTGTTCCCGTCCCGTCGCGGTCACGTCGACGAGGACGTCGCCGACCGCGAGGAAGCGCACCGCCACCGCTCAGACCACCCGGCGCAGCGCCGACGCGACGGCATCCTCGTCGGGGCCGCCGCGCTCGAGTGCGCGAAAGGCAACGAGAACCGCGCGCGGATCCCGTCGATGGCGCTTCGCCGCCATGGTGAGCGGCTCGTGGAAGGCGCCGCCGCAGTGTGCGCATGGCATCTGAAGCCGCGCGAGGAGCCCCGCCGCCTCCCCGTTCGGGAACATGCGCAGCAGCTCCACGATCGTCGTCGAGCCCCTTATCTCCCGCGACTCCGGCGCCTCCGCGGACGTGCCGCGCGCGACGAGCCCCGGGACTGCCCGCTGACTCAGTGGACGAGCGCCTCCTCCGGGTAGCGCACCGCCGAGGCGTCCATGCGCACCATGTTCGCGGGCAGCTGGTAGCGCGCGAACGGCAGGACGATGACCTTTGCGTCCGGCCCGTGGCGCTCCATGGCCGCTGCGAAGGCCGCGTCGAGCGACGTCCCCGCGTCGAGGCCGATGTCGGCAGCCATGTCGAGGTTCTCCTCGAGCGTGACGATCGAGAGGTGCTTCCGCGTCATGACCTCGTAGATCGGCACCCAGATGCAGCCGGCCCACATCTGGATCGCCCGTGCGTGGATGTCCTTGAGCACGGACTGGTAGTTCTCCGGCGTCGCCGGCATGTACGGCTTCATGAGGTCCATGAGCGCCAGGCCTGGAAAGTCGCCGATCGCGGTCGACACGCCGGGCGACGGCGAGCAGTAGATGATCGTGCCGCCGTCCTTGACGACGAAGTCCGCCGACATGCAGCCCCAGCCCGTGTGGAAGAAGAGGTGGTCGGTCGGCGCGAACACCCCGCAGATGGCGATGTCCGCCTGCGTTCCCGGGTGCTCGTACGCGTAGATCTCGTTGAAGCGCTCGATCGCCTTGCGGTGCGCGTCGGGATGCGCGCCGAACATGCACTCGATCACGCGGCCGTGCGTGTCGAGGACCACGTTCATCGTCCCCGAGAGGCCGCACATCGTCGCCACCTCGTCGATGTCCGAGCGCATCGGCCCGGCGTACGCGCCGTAGTGCGTCTGCGGGGACGGCACGAATGCGCAGTGGTTCGACTCGATCGTCTCGTCGGAGACGACGCCCGGGAGGATGAGCTTCCCGCCGCCGCCCGCGCCCCAGTGGTTCGACTGCGCCTGGCCGATCGTGATCTTCACGTCACAGGCGGCGACCTCCTTGTGGAGCCACACCGGGGTGCCGCGCGAGGAGACGCCGACGTACTCGTAGTTGTCGGCGTTCCGCGGGTCGTTCTGGTGGAACTCGATGCCCAGCTGCTTCATGCGGGCGAGGTTGTCCTTCCCGATCTTCTGGTCGATGTCCGAGTCGGACATCGGGAAGACCTTCCCGTTCGCGCACACGATCACGGCCGGCGTGCCGGCCGCTTCGAGCGCGTCGAGCACGGGGGGGAGGAGCTTCGACTGCGGCGTCGGCCGGAACTGGTTGTCGATGATCACCGCGACCTTCGTCGCGGAGGCGACGAGCTCGGAGAAGCGCGGGCCCGACACCGGAGACTCGAGCGCCTGGCGGGCGGTAGCGGTGGCGTCCGCGACGGGCGCCGGCTCGTCGGGGTAGATCGCGGCGAGCAGGTTCTCGTCGGGGATCTCGAGCTCGAGGGTGTCGCGCGTGACCTTGTCCTCGTCGCCGGATGCGCCGATCGTCAGCGGGTCGAGCGACTCGTAGGGAACGACCGCCTTGTACGCCATGTCTCCTCCTGTCGCGGGCTCGGGACCACGCTACGCGCGGTCCCGCGCGGCAGTCAAGTGTCGCGTTCTCGTTGAAAGCCTCCCGCGACGTTGGTACGTTCGCGGTGCCGGTGGCCGAGCGAATCCGCGCCTGGGGTGTCGTAGGGACCGTGCCGCGCGCCGCTGCGGCTGCGCTCGTCGTGTTCGCGATCCTCTACGTGCTCCTGATCGCGAACCCGCCGCCCGAGGTCGGCTTCGGGGACTGGAGGACCACCACCTTCGGCTCGGCGCTCGACGACCCGGGCTCCTTCACCCAGATCCTGCTCGACGCGCTGACGTTCGCAGGCCTGCTCTTCATCGTCGCGAGCGGCTTCTCCCTCATCTTCGGGCTCATGCGAGTGGTCAACATGGCCCACGGGTCGTTCTACCTCCTCGCCGGATACGTCGCGTACGAGGTGCAGCAGTCCATGACGGGGCAGGGGTTCGGGATCCCCGGCTCCGACGTCAACACCTGGGAATGGGTGTTCCCGGTGCTCGTGTCCATGGTGGTCGTCGCGGCGGTCGGGCTCGTCGTTCAGCAGCTCTTCCTCCGCTGGAACCAGGGCCAGGATCTGCGCCAGGCCCTCCTCACGATCGCAATCTCGGTGATCATCGCCGACCAGGTCATCGCCCACTTCCCGAGGAACGGCCCGTCCGGGGTCGGCGGGGGGAACGCCGTGAGCCTGACATGGCCGGGCTGGACCGAGCGGCGGCTCGATCTCCAGGTCTGGGGCGTGGAGTACTCGCTCGCGCGACTCGTCATGCTTGCCCTCGGAGTCCTCGTCGGGGTCGCGCTTTACCTCTGGCTCTACCGGACGAAGACGGGAATGGTCATCCGGGCGGGCGTCGACGACCGCCAGATGACGTCGGCGCTCGGGATCAACATCCAGAAGACCTTTGCCATCGCGTTCGTGGTCGGTGCGGCGCTCGCTGCGCTCGGGGCCGGCGTGGGATCCTCGCAGGGCACGGTCGCCTCGGGCCAGGACGCCCAGTGGCTCCTGAACTCCCTCGTCGTCGTGATCATAGGCGGCATGGGCTCGCTGCTCGGGGCGGCGGCGGGATCGCTGCTGTATGCGCTCGTGCTCACGTTCTCCGCCGCCTACCTCCCGATCACCAGCGACAACTGCTGCTCGCAGTACTCGATCGTGCTCACCTTCGCGCTCATGGCGCTCGTGCTCGCGTTCCGCCCGCAGGGCCTGTTCGGGAGAGCCGGGTGACGTGAGCGCCCTCGCTCGATATACCCCGAAGACGCTCGTCGAGACGGCCATCGGCATCGCCGTTCTCGTCCTGCTCGCGGCAGGCCCGGCCGTCTTCAACGACTACTGGATCAGCGCGGTTCTCACGCAGACGTTCATCCTCGGCATCGCGGCCGCGAGCCTCGTCTTCCTCTTCGCGTACGGCGGGATGATCTCGCTCGCGCAGACGGCGCTCATGGGCATTTCGGCGTACGCGATCGGGAACATGGTCACCCAGGGCGGCGTCGGCGGCGAGACGAAGGGGCTCACGCTCGGCTGGGACCCGACCCTCGCCCTTGTGCTCGCGATCCTCATCACGACAACGATCGGCCTGGTCTTCGGCGCCGTCGCGTCGCGGAGCTTCGGCATCTACTTCCTCATGCTCACGCTGACGTACGGCGTCATCGCCAACTACTTCTTCGGCCAGGTGACGCAGTTCGGCGGCTTCTCCCCGATCGCCGGGATCAACCGGTACACGCCGGGCTTCGTCGGCGACATCATCGGTCACCCGGACCGGCTGTACTACATCGCGTTCGGGACGGCGCTCGTCGTCTACGTGATGATGCGCTACCTCTCGGGGACGCCGTTCGGCCTCTCGCTGCAAGGGCTGCGCGACGACCACGTGCGGATGGGCTCGCTCGGGTACAACGTCCCGCTCCACCGGACGCTCGCCTTTGGCTTTGCGGCGTTCGTCGCCTCCCTCTCGGGCGTGCTCCTCGTGTGGTGGGACGGGCAGATCGCTCCCGGCAACATCGGCCTGAACGCGACGATCGAGCTGCTCATCATCTGCGTGATCGGCGGTCTCGCGCGCATCGAGGGAGCGTTCATCGGCGCGTTCGCCTACATCGTCATCAACAACTACGTCCGTGACGTCGAGCTCCCCGTCGTCGGAGGGAGCTTCAACACGATCATCGGTCTCATCTTTCTCGCGATCGTCATCGTCTCGCCCGACGGCCTCATGGGCATCTGGGATCGATTGTGGCGGTCGCTCGGGAAGCGGACCGGCAGCTCGTCCGACGGCGTTGGACCGGCTCCTTCCGCGGAGGTGGTGCCGTGATTCGGGCGCGAAAGGAGGTTTGGACGAAGCTAACTCGCGCGGTAGTCTCGACGTCTTGGAGTTCCGGCAGGCCAAGCCAAAAGGAGGGAACATGAGGAATGTGCGTGGCTGGAAGCTGTTGCTTCCCCTCGCTGCGCTCGTCGCCGTCGGGGCGGTCTTCGTGCCCGGGTCGTTCGCTTCGCCGTCGCAGGGAGGCGAGGTTCGGCTCGCGATCATGACCGACTGCAAGGGCGCGTTCGCCTTCGGCTACGAGCTCGACATCGGAGGTGCCCAGGCCGCGCTCGCCCAGTACGCGGGTGGCAAGGTCAAGAACAAGAAGAAGCCGTCGGCGGGCATGACCGGCGCTTCGGCCGGTGGGGCGAACATCAACATCGTCGGCTACGGCTGCGGCGACGACACGGGCCCGACCGCCATCAAGGAGACACGGCGGCTCATGGAGCAGCTTCGCGCGGACGTGATGGTCGGGCCGCTCTCGGGTGACGAGGCGGTCGCCGTCGCGCAGTACGCGAAGACGAAGCCGACGAAGACCTTCATCATCGGCACCGCCGGGTCGCAGGATCCGACGCTCCAGATCGCGCCAAAGAACATGTTCCGCTACCACGGTGACGGCGCGCAGTGGAACGCCGGCCTCGGCGAGATCCTCTACAAGCGCAACGGCTGGCGGACGGCCGCGATCATCATGGACGACTACAGCTTCGGCTGGACGTCCGGCGCGGGTCTCATCGCCGACTTCTGCGCGATCGGCGGCAAGATCACGAAGCGCGTGTTCCCGCCGCTGAACACGACGGACTACGCACCGTTCGTGCGTCAGCTCCCGCGTCCGGGCACGGTCGACGGCTACATCTGGGTCGTCGGTGGAACCGGCACTGCGGCGAGCCTGAAGGCGTTCGAGCAGGCGTACGGCGCGATCGATCCTGACGATCACGCCGGCAACCTGTTCTTCGCGTTCCTCGGCGCCGACAAGGTCGTGGCTCCGAAGGTGGTCGGCTCGTACGTCGGTGGCTTCGGCACCGGCCCGGGCCTGAAGACGAAGCAGGCGAAGGCGTACGAGGCGGTCATGAAGAAGTACTACCCGTCGCTGCCCGCCGCCGACGGCTTCGTCTACAACTACTACAACGCTGCCTGGGCGCTCGTTCAGGGCCTCCAGAAGTCCAAGGGACAGCTCGGCGCCGCGCTCCAGCGCGCGTTGCCGAGGACGCTCAAGTCGGGCTATGAGGTGTCGGATGGCGGCCGGGTCAAGCTCGACAGCCGCCGCCAGGCGATCCAGGACCAGTACCCGCTGCAGGTCGTCAAGAACGCTGACGGCTCCATCGGTACCGCCGTGGTCGGGTACGTGCCGAACGTGGATCAGTCGTTCGGCGGGCTCTTCAAGCCGTCGAGCCCGGCTCCCGGTCGCACGCAGCCCAAGTGCGTGAAGAAGAAGCTGCCGTGGCAGGGCAAGATCAAGGTCGTCCGCAACGGCGTGATCACGAACACGGTCATCAAGTAGGTCGGTTGACCGAAGCAGCACCGTCCCTCGAACACGCCGAGCCGGCCCTCCGCCTGCGGGGGGTCGGCCGGCGCTTCGGGGGTCTCGTTGCCGTCCGCGACGTCGACCTCGAGGTCGCACAGGGTGAGCGTCGCGCGATCCTCGGCCCGAACGGAGCGGGGAAGACGACGTTGTTCAACGTCATCGCCGGCGACATCCCGCCGTCCACGGGCACCGTCGAGCTGTACGGCGAAGACGTCACCCAGGCGTCGGCTCGCCACTGTTCCCGGTCCGGCCTTGCACGCACCTACCAGCAGTCGCGCATGCTGCTCGGCGTCTCGGTCGAGGACTCGATCTACCTCTCGATCCTGGGGACTGCGGGCGGACGCCTGCGACCGGTCGGTCTTCCGCGGGACGGAGCGATGCGCGAGCAGGCGCGCCAGGCCGCAGCGCGTGTCGCCATCGACCACAAGCTGGGCGAGCTCGTCGGGAATCTTTCGCACGGGGAGCACCGGCAGGTCGCGATTGCGATGGCGCTGGCCTCCGAGCCGAAGCTCCTCATGCTGGACGAGCCGGCGTCCGGGCTCTCACGCGGGGAGCGACAGCTCCTCACCGACCTGCTCCTCCAGCTCGGGCGTGAGATCACCCTCATCCTCATCGAGCACGACATGGACGTCGCGCTCCGCGTCGCCGAGTACGTGACGATGATGCACGACGGCCGCGTCATCGTCGAAGGAACACCGGAAGAGATTCGCGCGAACACGCTGGTGCACGACCTCTATCTGGGCCGCGCGCACTACGGCGACGACGAGTGAGCGCTCCTCTCCTCGAGATCTCGGGCCTGAACGCCTTCTACGGCAGCGCGCAGGCGCTGCACGACGTCTCGTTCTCGATGGGGCGCGAGTCGGTAGCCATCCTGGGCCGCAACGGCATGGGAAAGACCACGCTGTGCGCGTCGATCATGGGCTTCTCACCTCCACGCACGAGCGGGTCGATCCGCTTCGACGGCGAGGAGCTCCAGGGCCGGGCCGCGCACAGGATCGCCCGGGCCGGGCTCGGGTACGTCCCCCAGGGCCGCCGGCTCTTCCCGTCTCTGACCGTCAACGAGCACCTCAAGATCGCCGCCCGCGGCGGCTCGAGTGACGACGGCTGGACGATCGAGAAGATCTACGACCTCTTCCCGCGCTTGGCAGAACGGCGGCGGAACGGCGGGGCCGAGCTCTCCGGCGGAGAGCAGCAGATGCTCGCCATCGGCCGCGCGCTCCTCGGGAACCCGAAGCTGCTCATCATGGACGAGCCGTCCGAGGGTCTCGCCCCGACCATCGTCGAGATGCTCGTCGACACCTTCAAGGCGCTCGAGGAGCAGGGGCTCGCGATCCTTCTCATCGAGCAGAAGCTCGACGTCGCCACCTCGCTCGCCGAGCGACAGCTCGTGATGGTGGGCGGCGAGATCGCGATGGAGACGACCGCCGCGGAGCTCGACAGAGATACGGAGCTGCAGCGGCGGTTCCTCGGTGTCGAGCCCATCGCGGGCTAGAGCGTCCTCGGCATGCGACATCTGCGCGCGTTCTCCGTGCTCTGCGCCGCCCTCGTCGTCGCGCTCGCGGCGTGCGGGGGCGATGAGCAGGCGCGGCCCGACCTCGTGTTCGTGAGCACGCGCGACGGCGACTACGCGATCTTCGAGATGAACGCCGACGGCGGCGCGCAGCATCGGCTTACGCCTCGCGACGGCGATGTCTCCTCGTCGCCGGCCAGGCTCTTCTTCCAGATCGAGCCGGCGTGGTCTCCCGATGCTGCGCGGATCGCCTTCGCGAGCCGGCGATCGGGAACGTTCGACGTGTACGTCATGAACGCGGACGGGACCGGGACGGAGCAGCTCACTTCCGGCAAGGATCACGACTCGCATCCCACGTGGTCGAGCGACGGCGCCAGGATCGCCTTCGAGCGGGGCAGCGACATCTGGATCATGAACGCCGACGGCTCGGGTGCGAGGCGGGTCTCCGACGTCACGGCAGAGGAAAGCGAGCCCACCTGGTCGCCGGACGGCGAATGGATCGCGTACGTCCGCCGCACGCCCGGCACCGCAGCGCGCGAGCTCTGGCTCATGCGGGCCGACGGGAGCGCACGTCGCGCGCTGACCTCCCTGGGCGCGACGGTGGCGACGCCGGCCTGGTCGCCGGACTCCGCCCGCATCGTGTTCGCGAGCAACCAGGAGGACGAGGTCTACAAGCTCTTCACGATCGGCCTCGACGGGAAGGGACTGCGCAGCGTCGCACCGACGGCGAAGGACAACTTCGAGCCGTCGTGGTCGCCCGACGGCGACACGATCGCGTACTTCGAGGACGGTGCGATCCTCGCGGTCGAGCTCGGCGGCGGCGAGATCGAGAAGCTCACCGACAGCGCCAACAACGATTCCTCGCCCGCCTGGAATCCTCAGCCTCCGCCGGCTGAGGAGTAACTCAGAAGGTCCCGAACCGCTCGTATGCCTCGAGCGGCGGCATCCCGTCGCGGACGGCCACGCGGATCTGGCTCTCGGTCGCGGCCTTCAGCTCCGCCTCGGCGAGCACGTCCTCGGCGATCGACGCAGGGACGACGACGACCCCGTCGTCGTCGCCGACGACCCAGTCGCCCGGCTCGATCCGGACACGGCCGATGGTCACGGGAACCTGCGTCGCCTCGAGTTCCCAGCGCCACGTCGAGTCCTCGGGCGTCACGAAGCGGGTGAAGACCGGGAAGCCCTCGTCGAGGATGAAGCCGACGTCGCGGCAGCCTCCGTCGAGCACGCAGCCGGCTACGCCGCGCGCCTTGAGCGACGTGACGGACAGCTCGCCCAGGTGCGCAGAGACGTCGTGGTCGCATGCGTACACGGCGACGTGCCCGGCAGGGACGTCGCCGAGCATCCCGAGCACCTTGCGGATCGCGGTGTCGTACTCCTCGGCGTCCGGATTGGACGCGGGGCCGCCCTTCACCGTGTACGCAGGGCCGGCGAGGCGCGTTCCCGGCGCGAGTGGGCGAATCGTCGGCGGCAGCGTCTGGTCGTGCCGGCTACGCGCGTCGAGGATGTCCGCGAGCGCCGCCGTGTAGATCGCCGCGAAGCGGTCCCTCATGGCTCCGGGATTCCGAGGTCGGATGGCCGATCGTCGCCGCGGCCCTCGACGAGCTCAGGCGCCTGTTCTGCCAGCAGTCGCAGCACGAGCTCGGCGCGACGCACGCGCTCGCGCCCGAGCTTGATGGCGAGGTCCTCGAGGTGGAGGCCGGACGGGTAGATGTTCGGAGCGTTGCGGAGGCCGAGCTTCACGTACACGGGCGCGGCGAGGCGAACGATCTCCGGAACGTCGTAGAAGCGCACGAACCCTCCCTGGTCGTCCGGCACCTCGACGTAGACGTCGAGCGGTGCAGAGCACGCGGCTCGCAGCTCTCCGAGCTCGCTCGCCGAGAGGTCGGTGGAGACGTTGATCGTGGTCGCGCCGAGCGCTTCGAGCGTCGCGGCCGTGGCCGGATTCGCACAGGGGAGGAGCACCGACGTCTTGAGCACGAGCGAGGCCGGGAGGTCGCCGTCACGCCGCAGGTCCCCGAGCGCCTTGAGCACGCCGAGATCGGCGACGAGGAACGAGCGGATCCCGAGCTCGACTCCGCGACGCACCTCCGCGATCGACGTCTCGATCCCCGCATTCCCGCGGGCGACTCCGCCGGCGGCTGCGGTCGCCGAGGACTGACCACCCGTGTCCCACGCTCCTCGCGGCCCGAGGAAGAGCGAGACCTCGACTCCGGCGTCGGCTCCGAGCCGGGCGAGCTCGTGGATCTCCGCGTCGGTGAGCATCATCACGCCGCTGCCCTGGGAGACGCGGCGCACAGGCACGTCGCGGTGGGCTGCCTCGTCGAGCACCGCTTCGAGGACACGAGGGCCTTCCACCGACGGGATCTCGATCCGGTAGCGCCGACCGTCGGCGAACCTGTGCTCGCTCACCGGCAGACCCTACGCCCAGAACGCCTCGAAGGCGTCGGGGTCGCTCGGGAGCGCAAGCACGCGCCGCACGAGTCCTCCCTCGATCCGGAACAGGAGCACCTGGTCGAGCTCGAGCGTCCGTCCGTGACGGCTGCCGCGTGCGCGGTACAGCGCAGCAGCGCGGTCGTCGCTTGCGAGCACGTCGATCAACTCCGATCCATACGTGCCGTCGGTCTCCTTCGGAAGCTTCGCGAGGAAGCGGAAGATCGCCTCGCGGCCTTCGTAGACGCCCGCCATGATCCCGCGCCCGGGAACCGACCAGACCGCGTCCTCGGCGAAGAGCCCTCGGAGCGCGAGGCCCTCCTTCCGGGCGAACGCGTCGAAGATGCGGCGCACGATCGCAGCGTTCTCAGCTGCGGACACGCCCCTCCTCCCAGCGCCGGATCAGTCCGTCGACGTGGTGCCGCTGGGCGTCCGTGAACGGCGCGACCTCCACGAGCCGCCGGACCTCCTCGGGATCGTCGTTCGCGATCGCCGCCTCGAGGTGCTCGCGCTGCGGCGTCGGCTGGCGAAGCTGCCTGCGGAGCCAGCGCAAGAGGCTCACTGCGGCCTGATCCGTCATGGGATCAGGCTATCGAGCGTCGCTCAGTCGGTTTCGTCTTCGTCGTTCGAGGCGTCTGGCTTCGTTTCCGTGCCAGCATCTTCCTCGGAGAGGCTGTACGCGCTCAGCCGGTTCGAAAGGCCTTCCATCCAGTCGGCTTCGACGGGTTCGTCGCCGGGCTCGGCAGGCTGGCTGGAGTGCTTCGCTATCCCGTGCTCCGGCGGCGGTGCGGGCCTCCGCGGAGCGGGCCGCCGTTCGCCACGATCGGTGCGCTGCTCGCTGCTGATCGAGAACGACGTGACCGACGGGAAGTTCAGCTCGGTGGTCGTGGGGCGCGTTGAGTCGCCCGAGTCCGGGGTCACCTCGACCGTGAGCTTGAGCGCGATCTCGGGAGTCGGGTCCGGTCGGGGCGGCGGTACCGGCCTCAGCTCGGGCGGCAGGCTCGGGTCGATCACGTAGTCCGGAAGCGGCCCGAGATCCTTCTCGCCCTCCGGCTCGAGGATCGCCTTCGCGCGCTCGGCGGGCGTGAGCTCGCGCTCGACGGTCGGCCCGGGCGCCGGATCCGGCTCGCGCGCAGGCTCGGGCTCAGGCTCGGCAGGCAGGGGTGGCTCGATCGGTCGCTCGCCGACCGTGGGGGACGCTGCCGCCTGCGCGACGACTCCGATCTCTGGCTCGGTCGGTGTCGGTCGAGGCTCCACCTCCTCCTCAGCCGTTCTCTCGGGGACGACGTCGGGCTCGGACACCACGACCAGCGTCGGTGGCACCGGCTCGGCCTCGTACGTTGGCACCGGCTCGGCCGCCACGAGCTCGTGCTCCGGCTCGGGAACGACGGGCTCGGGCTCCGGTACCACGACCGGTGCCGCCTCGGCGGCGGGCTCGGTGGTGACCGGCTCGGGCGTGGCAACAGGCTCAGGGAGTGGCGGTGTGGCCTCGGCGGCGGGCTCGGTGACGACCGGCTCGGGCGTGGCAACAGCCTCGGGGAGTGGCGGTGCGGCCTCGGCGACGGGTTCCGGCTCGGGCTCGCCGGGCTCCGGCTCAGGCTCGACGACCACCAGCTCGTGCTCCGGCTCCGGGATCGGCGCGGCCTCGGCGACGACGGGCTCGGGCTCGACGACAGGCTCCGGCTCAGGCATTGGCTCGACGACCACGGGTCCCGGCTCCGGCTCCACGACCACGAGTTCCGGCTCTGGCTCGGGCTCCACGACCACGAGTTCGGGCTCCGGCTCCAGGATCGGCGCGGCGTCGGCGACAACGGGCTCGGGCTCGACGTAGCGCTCCGGCTCGGGCTCCACCACGAACACGGGCTCAGGCTCCAGGACGGTCGGCTCCGGCTCGACGAACGCAACCGGCTCTACCACCTCGATGCGCGGGGAGAACTCGTTGTCGAACGGAGGCGGGGCCGGCGCGGGTGGCGTCTCGGGCTCGCTCGTCGGCGGCAGCTCCCAGAGCGGGCGGCCGTGGAGCGGGCGCTCGCGCAACTCGTGCCGGCTCACCTTCCAGCCGACCGTCGGGAGCTCGTCGACGAACACGATCTCGCGAGGAACCTGCTGGTTGGGGAGGGTCTGTGCAACGTACTGGCGGAGCTCGGCCTCGAGCTGCTCGGAGCCGCCTTCGGCGCCGCCGACGGGCACGACGAACGCGCGCACGAAATGGCCGCCACGCTGGAGGTCGCGGATGCCCACGGCTGCCGTCGCGACGATCGCGGGGTGTCCGTCGAGGACGCGCTCGACGTCGTACGGGCCGAAGGTCCGCCCGCTCGAGGTGATGACGTCCTCGGCGCGCCCGACGAACGTGAAGTACCCCTCCTCGTCCACGTGGGCGACGTCGCCGGTGAGGTACCAGTCGCCGAGGAAGGCCGACTTCGTCTCCTCGGGGAGCTCCCAGTAGCCGGCGAACAGTGTCGGCGGGCGGCCGCGGACGGCGAGGTCGCCCTCGACACCGCTCGGAAGCTCGTTACCCTGATCGTCGATGACGGCGACGTGGTGCCCCGGAAGCGCCTGTCCGAACGATCCCGGCTTCACGGCCTCGTGTGCGAGATTCGCCACGACGATGTTGGTCTCGGCCTGCCCGTAGCCGTCGGCGATCGACATCCCCCAGCGCTCCTCGAAGACGGCCACGACCTCCGGATCGAGGAAGTCGCCCGTGGAGACGAGCCGTCTGAGGCGCGGAGACCGGAAGCGTTCGAGCTTTGGGTGCTGCGCGAGTGCCCGGTACTCGGCCGGCGACTGGCAGAGAATGCTCGGGCCGAGCCGGAAGAGGAGGTCGAGGCGCTCGTCGACGTCGAATGCGCCCTGCTGGAGGACGATCTCGGCGCCGCGCGACCACGGGCCGATCACCGTGTTCCACATCGTCAGCGCGGACGTCGTCTCGGCGGTGCACCAGACGGCGTCACCGCGCCCCACGTCGAGCCAGTGCTCGGCTTGGACGCGCGTCGCGAAGATGGACCCGTGTGTGTGGGCGACGTCCTTGCGCGAGCCTCCGACGCCGCTCGTCGCGGTGATGAAGGCGAGGTCGCGCGAGGCGGTGTCGTGGGTGGGCACACCGGTCGGGATCTCCTTCGAGTTTCGCTTCTGCCCTCCGGTGAAGAGGTGGACGTCGGGGGTGAAGCCCATGCGCTCGATCGTCGGCTCGAGGGATTGCTGCGCGACGACGAGGACGGCGTCGGTCGAGGAGACGAGGCGCTCGAGCTGAGAAGGTGTCACGGTGGGAAGCGTCGGCACGACGACGGCGCCGATCTTCCAGAGTCCCAGCACGGCCTCGAGCCAGTCCACGGTGCTCCCCGCGGCGAGGACGACGCGGTCACCCGGACTGACGTTGAGCTCGCGGAGCGTCACCGCCCAGACCGTCGCCCCCTCGGAGATCTCGCGGAAGGCGCGGTGCTCGATGATCCCGTCGCTCCCGAGGAACGTCAGCGCGCGCCGCTTCGGATCGCCGGCCAGCGCCTCGACGACGTCACGCGTGAAGTTGAAGCGGTCGGGGATCTGCCAGCGGCCGTCGACGAGGGCGGGGCGCAGGGCGAGCTCGAGCGGCGAGAGGGCAAGGTCGCTCCCGCGTCCACGGCGCCTGCCGATACGAAGACCTTTCACGGCTAACCCATTATCGACCCGATCGGCGGATTGCTGAACCACGGCGCGTAATCCGTACGGCGGCGCAACCTCCCCCGATTACGAGAGACCGAGGTCGACCGCGAACGGCTCGTCGGGCGGAAGCCTGTCCGGTAGCCGGAATCCACCGGCCTCTTCGAGCGCTGCGATGCGGTCCGGGACCGCCGGATGGGTGTTGAAGAGACCGGAGAGCGCGATGACACCCCGCCGCTCGGAGTCGATGCGGTCGGTCGGGCTCTCGACCCAGAGGTGCGCCGTCGAGGCGTCGGCGTACCGCACCGTCGTCGCGTCGAGCTCGAGTCTGCGCAGTGCGAGGGCCATCGCCTCGGGATCGCTGAGGATCTCGGCTGCGCCCGCGTCGGCCAGGAACTCGCGCCGTCTCGACAGGCTCATGCGCAGCAGAAAGGCGGCGTACGGCGCGAGGACGAAGCCGACGAGCGCGAGGACGACGACGAGCGCGCCGCCCTTTCGCGACCGTCCGCCGTAGGCGAGCGCGCGAAAGCCGAGGTCGGCGATCAGCGCGATGACTCCCGCGAACACGGTCGCCATCGTCATCAGGTACGTGTCGCGGTTGCGGATGTGTGCGACCTCGTGGGCGATGACCGCTTCCAGCTCGCGCTTGGGCATCGTTCGCAGGAGGCCCGTCGTGACGCCGACGTAGCTCGCCGTCGGCCGCAGCCCGGCAGCGAAGGCGTTCGGCGCCGCGTCGTCGACAAGGCGGAGTTCGGGGGTGACGGGCAGCCCCGCACCGATGGACACGTTCTCGACGAGGCGCCGCAACGGCCGCAGCTCGTCCGGGCCGACGGGCTGGGCGTGCGTGATGCTCGCGATCATGCTCCGCGAGCGAAGGATCGCGAACAGGGCATAGACGAGCGCGAACACGAGCGCCGCGACGCCCAGCGACACGTCGAGGACGAGCCCGACCAGCCCTGCGAGCACGAGGAGCAGCACGACGAAGCCGACGACGACGATGCTGCTGCGCAGGCGGTTGCCGCGGATCTGCTCCTGGAGGGTCACGGGCTCGGAGTGAACGAGACCTGCGGTGCGGCCGTGTCGCCCGCCGCCGAGAAGAACTCCTTCTCCCGGAATCCGAGAGGCCGCGCGACGAGCACCCACGGGATGCTCTGGATCGCGGTGTTGTAGTGCATCACCGTCGAGTTGTAGTACCGGCGTGCTGCGCTGATCTTGTCCTCGGTGTCGGTGAGATCCTCCTGCAGCCGGAGGAAGTTCTGCGACGCCTTCAGGTCCGGGTACGCCTCGGCGACGGCGAAGAGGCGGCCGAGCGCGACGCTCAACATGTCGTTCGCATCTCCGGCGGCGGCGGGCGTGCGGGCACCTTGCAGCGCGGCGCGTGCCCTCGTGACCTCCTCGAAGACGCCGCGCTCGTGTGCCGCGTAGCCGCGAACGGCCTCGACGAGGTTCGGGATGAGGTCGGCACGCCGCTGGAGCTGGACGTCGATGTTCGCCCAGCCGGTGTTCGCCTCGTTGCGAAGACGGACGAGCCGGTTGTAGCCGTACGCGGCGAGGACGAGGAGGAGCGCGACCGCGCCGACCAGGATCCAGACCCAGAGCATCTCCTAGAGCTCGAGCGCGCGGGCGAGCGCACGCCCGCCGCCCGTCACCACGGGCCTTCCGTGCGAGACGAGGATCCTACGCACCGGCAGGTCGAGGAGCGGCCTGAGCGACGCGGCCAGGTCGCGATGGGTCTTCCCCTGCGGCAGCCAGGACTCCGGGCACATCTTGGCGCCGCCCTTGCCGTCGCCGATCAGGACGTCGCCGGGGACGAGCGCCGAGTGCTCGGGAACCCAGTAGACGACCTCGGCCGCACGGGCGGTCCGGCAGCCCTCGATGCCGCCGGGCAGCTCGTCGCCGATCGCGAAGCTGTCGGTCACGACGCCGGCGCGGCGCGCAATCGCGGCCTTCCCGGACGAAGGCGCCCAGATGCGGGCGTCGTAGCGCTCGCGCACCTCCTTCGCGCTGCGCGTGTGCCAGAAGACGGTCACGAGCACGTGGACGCGGCCCTTCGCGCGCTTCACGTCTCGATCGAGCGCTTTCCAGAACCGCGCGGTGTCGGCGCCGCCCGGCACGAGCGGGTCGATGACGACGACGCCGTCCTCGGTGGCGACGAACGTGCACCCGACGTCCTCCTGCCACTCCTCGTGATAGGCGGTCCAGCGCCAGAGCCCGTCGTCGATCTCGAGCACGTCCACGGGCGAGAACTCTAGATCGAACCAGTTCGCGACATCCGACGTATCGTCCTCGGAAGCGACGAAGGAGGAACCATGAGAGTCAGTCGCATGACGCTCGCGCTCGGTGTCGTAGTCGCGATCCTCGGTGTCGCCGCCTGCGGCGGGGACGACGACGAGTCAGCGCCAACCGACACGGGCACGACGACGGAGACGACTACGGCGACGGGAACCACCCTGCAGGCGAGCGTCGGCCCGGGCTTCGACATCAGCCTCACCGGCTCCGACGGCGCCGCGGTGACGACGCTCGCCGCCGGCGAGTACACGATCGAGGTCGACGACCAGTCCGACATCCACAACTTCCACCTGACGGGCCCCGGAGTCGACGAGGACTCCGGTGTCTCGGAGACGGGGACGTCGACCTGGACCGTGACGCTCGAGGCCGGCGCGTATCACTTCCAGTGCGACCCGCACGCGGGCTCGATGAACGGCGACTTCGACGTGACGGGCTAGCTAGAGCCGGACCGTCGTTCCGGACTCGGCCGAGCGGAACAGCGCGTCGATCGTGCGCGCCTGGCCGAGCGCGTCATCGCGACCGAGCAGCAGCGGCGCCTCGCCGGAGATCGCGTCCGCGAGGTTCTCGAGCTCGAGCCGGTACGAGTCGACCGGCTCGAGCTCGATCCGCTCGATGCCGTCGTCGCGACGCAGCTCGATCACGGGCCGGTTGCAGTGCCAGGGGTCGTCGAGGAAGAGCGAGCCCTCCGTGCCGATCGCCTCGAGCTCGTCGCGCTCGGGCAGGCACGTCCCGCAGTCGAAGAGCGCGTGCACGTCGCCGGCGAAACGCAGTGCTCCCGAGAACACCCAGTCGGTGCCGGAAGAGCCGATGTACGCGTTCCCGGAGACGGACTCGGGCTCGCCCGCGAGCAGCCGCGAGCCGCTCACGCAGTAGCAGCCGACGTCCATGAGACTCCCGCCGTCGACGTCCGTGCGCAGGCGGATGTTGTCCGCGTCGTAGAGCGAGTAGCTGAATGCCGAGCGAACGACCCGGAGCTCGCCGATCGCCCCCTCGGCCACGAGCTCGACGAGGCGCGCGGTCTGCGGGTTGTGTCGATACATGAAGGCCTCGGTGAGGTGACGTTCAGCGCGCTCCGCGGCGTCGAAGGCTGCCTCCACGTCCTCGGGCCGGCGGCTGAACGGCTTCTCGCAGATCACGTGCTTTCCCGCCTCGAGCGACCGGATCGACCACTCGCGGTGCATCGTGTTGGGCAGCGAGATGTACACGGCGTCGATCTCCGCGTCTTCGAGCATCTCCTCGTACGTCCCGTAGGCGCGCGGGATGTTCCACTTTCGCGCGTACTCCTCCGCGCGGCGCTGCTCGCGGCTCGCGACCGCGACGAGCTCGACCTTGTCGGAGGCGTGCGCGCCGGGGATGACCTTGCGGTTGATGTCCGCGGTCGAGACGATGCCGAGCCTCATCCGAGTGCCGTCTACCCCCATGACGTCTCCGTCATCGGTCGCAGCGCCGTCTCGAGGATGCGATGGCCGCGTGGGCGCGTGATGCAGAAGAGGACGACCTCCGCGACGTCCTCCGCGGACATCATCCCCTCGAGGACGTCCGGCGTCCGGCCGTAGCCCTCCTCGAGCGCGAAGTCCGTCGCGACACCGCCGGGGCAGACGTTCGTGCAGCGGACGCCGTGCTCGCGGAGCTCGTGGTCGAGAGCTCGCGTGAGCCCGACCTGGCCGAACTTCGACGCGCAGTAGACCGCCTCTCCCGGAAGCCCGCGGCGACCTGCTTCCGACGCGACCGTGACCAGGTCTCCGGTGCCGCTCGCGACGAGGTGCGGGATGCACGCACGCGCGGCGTAGATCGTGCCCTTGAGGTTCACGTCGATCATCTCTTCGAGGTGCTCGACCGGCGTGTCCACGAGCGTGTGGTACGAGCCGACGCCGGCGTTCGCAACGCAGATGTCGAGCCGTCCGAAGCGCTCGACGGTCGCGGCGACGGCCGACTCCACCTGCCCGAGCTCGCGAACGTCGCAGGTGAGGCCGAGCGCGTTCGGGAGGCCGAGGTCGTCCCCGCTCCGGGACGCGAGGCCGACCGAAGCGCCTTCCTCCGTGAGCGCCCGGGCGACGGCCGCTCCGATTCCACGACTGGCGCCCGTGACGAACGCCACCTTGCCCTCGAGCCTCATGTCTGCTCCTCCACGCCTCGGATTGCCGGGTACAGCGCGCGGTAGCGAGCGTAGCCGTCGTCGTAGCGCCGTGCCCATGGAGCCTTCGGCGCGATGGTCTCGCGCACCCGAACGCATGCCGAGACGGCCTCCTCCGCGCTCGCAAACGTCCCGCTCTTGACGCCGGCCAGGAGCGCGGCACCGTACGCCGAGCCCTCGTCGACCGCGCAGCGCTCGAGCGGCAGGTCGAGCACCGACGCGACGATCTCGAGCCACAGCGTGCTCTGCGCTCCACCGCCCGACACACGCCCGGCCCGCGGGTCGACGCCGAGCTCGCGCAGCAGCTCGAGCGAGTCGCGCAGGCCGTAGGCCACGCCCTCGAGGACGGCGCGCACGATCGCGCGGCGGTCGTGGACGAGTGACAGGCCCGACAACGAACCGCGCGCTTCGGGATCGGCGTGCGGCGTGCGCTCGCCCTGGAGATACGGGAGGAACGTCGCCCCGCCTGCGCCGGGCTCGGCGTTCGCGGCCTCGGCGGTCAGCTCGTCGAACGAGGCGCCCGCGGCGAAGAC
Organism: Gaiellaceae bacterium; assembly: GCA_036276015.1. Taxonomy (GTDB): domain Bacteria; phylum Actinomycetota; class Thermoleophilia; order Gaiellales; family Gaiellaceae; genus GMQP-bins7. The sequence continues at coordinate 23,839 of DASUCN010000021.1, forward strand.
GTCGCGGAACCAGCGCAACGAGCCGGCGGCGTTGAGCATCACGCCCATCGCTTCCCACGTGTCGGGCAGCGCGTGACAGAACGCGTGCACGCGGGCCTGCCGATCGTTCGCGTACGCCGGCAGGGAGGCGAGGACGACCCCGGACGTCCCCAGCACGACGGACACCGTTCCCGGCTGGATGACACCCACTCCGAGAGCCGCCGCCTGCTGGTCGCCCGCACCGGCAACCTGGGTCGACTCACCTACCGGCGGGAGCCAGGCGGCCGGAAGGTCGAGCGCCTCGAGCACCTCGTCGCTCCAACGCCGGCGCGCGACGTCGAAGAGGAGGGTGCCCGAGGCATCGGCGGCGTCGATCGTCCACTCGCCCGTCAGGCGCAGCCGAACGTAGTCCTTGGGCAGCACGATCCGCTGGATCCGCGCGTACACGTCCGGCTCGTGGCGTCGCAGCCAGAGGAGCTTCGGCGCCGTGAAGCCGGTCAGGGCTCGGTTGCCCGTGAG
>DASUCN010000022.1:0-3581 GCA_036276015.1 Gaiellaceae bacterium
AGCCGCGGCTCGTAGCAGAAGACCGGGATCTCGATCCCCGCGGCCTGCGCCGCCTCCACCAGCCCGGTGCCCTTCGCGACCTCGACCGTGCGGTCGTCGACGGTGACCGAGACGAGCTCCGGCGCGCTCACGCGTCGAACCCCTTGTGACACTGTGTCACTTGGCGTCTCACGCGTGGGCGGCTTCCCGGTGACCGTGGTGCTCGTGCACCGCCGCCGGCGCGAGGATCCGCTCGAGCGACGACTCGCCGTCGAAGGGGCAGCGCCCGAGGTCGATGTGGGCCTGGTACTCGTCGCGGAACTTGTCGACGTAGCTCAGCACCGCGATCGCGTCGGAGTCGCCGAGCGGGCAGAGGCACTTGCCGAGGACGCGGTCGCAGACGGAGAGCAGCAGGTCGAGGTCGGCCTGGCCCGCGCGGCCCTTCTCGATCTTCTGCAGGATCTGCGTGATCCAGCGCGTGCCCACGCGGCACGGCGTGCACTTCCCGCACGACTCGTGCTCGTAGAACTGCGAGACCCTGATCCCGAGCTGCACCATGCAGCAGCGGTCGTCGATGACGATCACCCCGGCGGAGCCGATCGAGGATCCCGCCTCGACGAGCGAGGTGAAGTCCATCTTCACGTCGATCGCGTCCGCGGTGAGCACCGACGTCGACGAGCCGCCGGGGATGACGGCCTTGAGCGCACGCCCGTTGGGCACGCCGCCGCCGATGTCGTAGATGAGCTCGCGCAGCGAGATCCCGTGCGGCAGCTCGTAGTTGCCGGGGCTCACGACGTCGCCGGAGAGCGAGAACACGCGCGTGCCCGTCGAGCCCTCCACTCCGAGCTTCGCGTACTCCTCGGCGCCGAGCTCGAACACCGACGTCACCGTCGTGATCGACTCGACGTTGTTCACGGCCGTCGGCGCGGCGTAGAGGCCTGCGATCGCCGGGAACGGCGGCTTCGTGCGCGGCTGCCCGCGCTTGCCCTCGAGCGACTCGAGGAGCGCCGTCTCCTCGCCGCAGATGTACGCGCCGGCGCCGCGGTGGACGACGACGGTGACGCTGCCGAGGAGATCCCGGGCGCGCATCTGCTCGAGGGAGTCGCGCAGGATCTCGAACTCGCGCTGGTACTCGCCGCGGATGTAGACGAACACGTGCTGCGAGGAGATGCCGTGGGCCGCGATGAGACAGCCCTCGAGGAACCGGAACGGCACGCGGAGCATGATCTCGCGGTCCTTGAAGGTCCCCGGCTCGGACTCGTCCGCGTTGACGACGAGGTAGTGCGGCTTGGGGAGCTGGTCGGGCTTGGGGACGAACGCCCACTTGCGGCCCGTGGGGAAGAATGCGCCGCCGCGCCCGCGCAGGCCCGAGGCCTCGAGCTGCGCGATGACGTCGTCGGGATCCATGGAGCGCGTCTTGGCGAGCGCCGTGAACCCGCCGCCGCGAACGTATTCGTCGATGTCCGTGACGGCGCCTCCGTCGGTGCCGGCGAAGACGATCTGCGGACGCTCAGGCACCGCGCAGCTCCTCCACGATCCCGGGAACGTCCTCGGCCTGCACGCGCAGGCGGTGCCGGTTGTCGATCGCGACCACCGTCGCCCAGCCGCAGCCGCCCAGGCACTCGATCGTGCCGAGCGAGAACGCGCCGTCCTCCGAGGTCTCGCCGGCGGCGATGCCGAGCTCGCGCTCGAACGCCTCGACCACCTCCTGCGCGCCGGCGAGCCCGCAGGACACGTTCGTGCACACCTCGACGCGGGTGCGGCCGACCGGCTCGAGGTAGTACTGGTCGTAGAAGGACGCGATCGAGAGGCAGTATGCGGGCGTCAGCTCGAGGGCGTCGGCCACCTCGCGGATCGCGTCCGGCGAGAGCCAGCCGCCGTTCTCGCGCTGGGCGAGCTGGAGAGCCGGCATGACCGCCGAGAGCGGGTCCGGGTAGCGCTTGCGCAGCTGCTGGATCTCGGTGGCCATGCTCACCGGTCGGCGTCTCCCATGACCGGGTCGAGCGAGCCGCCGGCCGCGATGAGGTCGGCGATGAGGAGGCCCTGGACGATCGTCGCCGTGGCCTGCAGCGCGGCGAAGCTCGGCGCGCGGAACTTCACGCGCCACGGCCGCGGGCCGCCGTCGGAGACGAGGTAGCAGCCCGACTCGCCGCGCGGCGACTCGATCGCGACGTACACCTCGCCCTCGGGGACGGTGAAGCCCTCGGTGACGATCTTGAAGTGGTGGATCAGCGACTCCATCGAGGTATGGAGCTCGTGCCGGGGCGGCAGCACGACCTTGCGGTCGTCCACGATCCACGGCTGGCCCTCGGTCTCGTCGAGGCGGTCGAGGCACTGCCGGACGATGCGCACCGACTCGCGCATCTCGTCCATGTGCACCCGGTAGCGGTCGTAGACGTCGCCGCCGGGGTAGACCGGCACCTCGAAGTCGACCTCGTCGTAGGCGAGGTACGGCATGTCCCGCCGGAGGTCCCAGTCGACGCCGGTCGAGCGGAGCATCGGCCCCGACTGCCCGAGCGCGAGCGCGTCGTCGGCGGACAGGAGCCCCACACCGACCGTACGCTCGAGCCAGATCGCGTTGCGGTCGAGGATCGCCTCGTACTCGTCGACGGACTTCGGGATCGAGTCGCAGACCTTGCGCGCTTCCGCCGTGAAGTCGGACGGCAGGTCCTCCGCGAGACCGCCGACCTGGAAGTAGCGGGTGTGCATGCGCGTCCCGCCCGCCATCTCGAACAGGTCGAGGATCCCGTCGCGGTCGTCGAAGCAGTACCAGAACAGGGAGATCGCCCCCAGCTCGAGCGCCGAGGTCCCGAGCCACACGAGATGGGAGTGGATGCGGTTCAGCTCCGCGAGCGCCATGCGCGCCCACACGGCGCGGCGCGGGATCTCCAGCCCGAGGAGCTTCTCCACCGCCTCGACGAAGAGCAGCTCGTTCGCCTGGAAGGAGACGTAGTCGATGCGCGGCGCGTACGTCACGCACTTCCACCACGTCTTCGCCTCCATGTTCTTCTCGAAGCCCGTGTGCAGGTAGCCGATGACGGCGCGGATGCCGGCCACCGTCTCGCCGTCCAGATCGACCACGAGACGGAGGACGCCGTGGGTCGACGGGTGGTTGGGCCCGAAGTTCACGCGGAGGATGTCCTCGAGCCGATGCTTCTCGGGGTCGACCTCGAGGATCGTCGGCACGGGCTTCGGGATGCGCGTCCCGTCGTACACCTTGGTCGTGGGCAGGACGCTCATGCGCGCTCCTCGCCGGCCACGGCTCCCGGCCGGCGGAGCCGGCCTCCGCCGCGGCCTGCCGCCGCTCGAGGAGCGCGCATGGACCGGGCTGTCGACACGAAGCGTCTCATCCTCAGTCCTCGTCCGAGAAGCGGACGGGCTCGCCGCCCAGCGGGTAGTCCTTGCGGAGCGGGAACCCCTCCCAGTCCTCCGGCATGAGGATCCGAACGAGGTTCGCGTGGCCCTCGAAGCGGATGCCGAACATGTCCCAGGCCTCGCGCTCGAACCAGTCGGCGGCGGGCCAGACCTCGATGAGGCTCGCGATCGGCTCGCCGTCGTCGAGCCAGACCTGCACCCGGACGCGCGCCGGGTCGTCGCTCACG
>DASUCN010000023.1:0-2275 GCA_036276015.1 Gaiellaceae bacterium
GCAGCCGGGGCGCCGCCGTTGCCGCCCTGCGCGGCGGCCAGGAGCGCGGAGACGTCCTCGTCCTGCGCGCCGATGATGGCGACGGTGGTCCCGACGTCGACCTCGCCGTCGGGAACGACGATCTTCAGCAGGACGCCCTCGGAGTCGGCCTCGACCTCCTGGGTGACCTTGTCGGTGTCGAGCTCGTACAGGGGCTCGCCTTTCGTCACCGCGTCGCCTTCGGACTTCAGCCAGCGCACGATCGTGCCGGACTCCATGCCCTGGCCGAGACGTGGAAGCTTGACCTCGGTGGCCATGACCTACGCGCGCGCGACCGTCCGGCGGATCGCCTCCAGCACGTCGGCGGCGTGCGGGACGACGTACTGCTCCATCGCCGGGGCGAAGGCGAGCGGCGCGAACTTCGCTCCGACGCGCTCGATGGGCGCGTCGAGCCAGTCGAACGCGCCGTGCTGGATCACCGCGGTGAGCTCGGCGCCGAAGCCGCCCCGCGTGACTGCCTCGTGCGCCGTCACGCAGCGCGTCGTCTTCCTCACGGAGCCGACGATGGCCTCCTCGTCGAGCGGGAGCAGCGTGCGCGGGTCGACGACCTCGACCGAGATCCCGTCCTTCTCGGCCTCCTCGGCCGCCTTCAGCGACTCGTGCACGAGCCGGCCGGTCGCCACCACGGTGACGTCCGTCCCCTCGCGGTGGATGCGAGCCTTCCCGAGCGGGATCGGCTCGAGCTCGTCGGGCACCTCGCCCTTGATCGGGTACAGCGTGCGGTGCTCGAAGAAGACGACCGGGTTGTCGTCGTAGATCGCGGACCAGAGCAGGCCGCGCACGTCCTCGGGCGTCGACGCGAAGACGACCTTCAGCCCCGGCACGTGGACGAACCAGGCCTCGAGCTGCTGGGCATGCTGCGCGCCCGGCGACCACCCCGCGCCGCCCTGCGTCCGGATCGTGAGCGGCACCTTCACCTGTCCGCCCGACATCGTGCGGTGCTTCGCGGCCTGGTTCACGAGCTGCTCCATGGAGATCGTGAGGAAGTCCTCGTACATGATCTCGACGATCGGGCGCATGCCCTGGATCGCGGCGCCGATGCCGCTGCCGACGATCGCCATCTCCGAGATCGGCGTGTTGCGGACGCGCGTGGGCCCGAACTCGTCCAGGAGGCCCTGCGTGACGGCCATCGACCCGCCCATCTCGGCGATGTCCTCGCCCATGATGAAGACGGTGTCGTCCTCGCGGAGCGCCCGCCCGAGCGCGTCGCGCACGGCCTCGCGATACGTCAGCTCAGGCATAGACGTAGGCGAGCGCGTCTTCGGGATCGGGGTCGGTCCCCGCCTTCGCGAACTCGACCGCTGCGTCGACCGCCGCCGTCACCTCGGCGTCGAGCGCGGCGAACTCCTCGTCTCCGATCTCGAGCCGCGCGCCGAGGAGCCGGATCGGGTCCTTCGACTCCCACTCCTCCTTCAGCGCGTCCTTGTCGCGGTAGACCTGGGGGTCGCCGACGAAGTGACCGGTGAGCCGGTGCGTGCGGAGATGGAGCAGGACCGGGCCCTTGCCCGAGACGGCGTGCTCGCGCGCGGCGAGCGTCGCCAGGTACACGGCCTCGACGTCCTGGCCGTCGGCCTCGATGAGCTTCGTGCCGTACGCGAGCGCCCGCTTGCCGAGCTCGTCCACCGGAAGGGGGAGCTGCTGGCTCGCGGGCGTCGACTCGGCCCAGCCGTTGTTCTCGAGGGCGAAGATCGCCGGCACCTTCCAGAGCTGGGCGAGGTTCATCGACTCGTGGAACGCACCGGTGTTGGTCGCGCCGTCCCCGAAGAAGGCGACGGCGACGCGCTTCTCGCCGCGCATCTGGAACGCGAGCGCCGCACCGACGATGCCGGGGATCCCGCCGCCTACGACCGCGTTCGCGCCGAGGTTCCCGACCTCCAGGTCGTAGAGATGCATGGAGCCGCCGAAGCCGCCCGAGCAGCCCTCCTTCTTCCCGTACAGCTCGGCCATGATCCGGTCGATGGCCGTGCCCTTCGCGATGGCGTGGCCGTGCGCGCGGTGGGTCGAGGCGATGACGTCCTCGCGCTCGAGCGCGGCGCACACTCCGGTCGCAGTCGCCTCCTGCCCGATCGCGACGTGCAGGAAGCCGGGAAGCTCGCCGGCGCGGAAGCGGTCCTCCACCTTCTCCTCGAAGCGCCGGATGAGGAGCATCTCGCGGAAGAACCCGCGCAGCGTCTCCTCCGATACGCCTCTGCCGCCCGACCCGGCGCGCTCTTCGACGGTTGCCATGGACCGGCCA
>DASUCN010000024.1:0-5267 GCA_036276015.1 Gaiellaceae bacterium
AGGGCAAGGGCGAGGTCGAGACCTGGCGGCTCGTCGACGTGCGGTGATCGTGGCGGTCACACAGCAATCCGTTTGAAGATGCCCTGGTAGACGATGCCGGCCGATTCGCTGCGGATCGTCTCGAAGTCGCCGCTGAGGAGGTCGTCGAGGCGACGCCTGCTGAGGTAGCCCGCGCGGCCGGGGGCGAGCAGGTCGCCGGCGCGCGCGAGCCAGTCAGGGAGCACGAGGTCGTCGAAGACGAGGTAGCCGTCGTGCGTGAGGACGCGCGCGATCTCCTCGAGCGCGTCGTGCCAGGCGGGGACGTGATGGGTCGTCTTGCTCGTCGCGACGATGTCGAACGAACCGTTCGTGAACGGAAGGCGCGTCGCGTCGGCGACCAGGAAGCGGGCATTCACGCCGAGGCTCGCTCGCGTCGCGCGCTCGACCTGCTTCGGGTCGATGTCGACGCCCACCACCTCGAGCCCGAACGCCTGCGCCACACGCACGGCCGCGGCGCCGTTCCCGGAGCCGATCTCCAGGTAGCGGGCACCAGGCCTGGGCGAGATCTCCCGAAGCAGTCGCTCCATGCGAGCGGCGACGCGGCGGCTGTGCCTGTCGCCGTTGACGAGAGCCGTCTCGAGGCGCGTCATCTTCATGACATCTAGCTTAGTAACTAAATCATTTGTTTGTCAAGTAGATGAGCGAGTATGATCTGGTCGTGACCACGTCGACCACGGAAGCCGCGGCTGCCCTGCATCGGTTCGGCCTGGAGCGCGATCGACTCCGCTCCGCGCTCGCGCGGGCGACGGGCTTGACGTCGTCGGATCTCGATGCGCTCGAGCATCTCGAAGCCGCGGGGCCGCTGACGCAGAAGGCGCTCGGGGAGCGTGTTCTCCTTTCGTCCGGAGCGGTCACGATGCTCGTCGACCGGCTCGAGCGAGCCGGCTGGGTGCGCAGGGTGCCGCACCCGCACGACCGGCGCGCCGCGCTCGTCGAGCTGAGCCAGGATCCCCCCAAGCCTCCACCGGCCGCGCTCGACGCGTACCACGCCCGGATTCGTGCGCTGACCCGTGACCTCGACGTCGACGCCCGCGACCAGCTCGCGACGTTCCTCGGGCGCGCGGCGGACGCCGCCGAGGATGCCGTCGTCGCGCTCGGGCATCCCGTCTCGGCGCGGTAGGCTGCGTCCAGCGCGATGAGCACGAACGTCGAAGCGTTCGATGCGTGGATCCGCTCCACGTTCGTCGAGCTCAACACGGAGCTCGAGGAGCTGTACTTCGCGCAGGAGGATCGCGCGAACGTCGAGGGTGTCGGCGACGATCTGAAGCAGCGCATCCTCGAGGAGGGCCGTGTCTTCGTTCGCGCACTCGCCGCCGAGGGAAACACGGACGAGGGGTTCGACCAGGCGTTCGACGTCCTCGGCGATCTCGGCCTGTACATGGCGGCGCTCCGGCGCCACGAGCTGACGAATCCGGCGCGCGAGCACCGCTCGCCGCACGAGGAGGCGACCGCACTCGGCCTGCACATCGGCGCGTCGGTGGGGGTGGTGCCACGGTTTGCGACGAGCCATCTCGCGACGCACAACCTCGCCCGCGACGGGCGGCAGAAGAGCTTCACGTCGCTTCCCGACGAGATCCTCTTCCTCGACTACAACACCCGCGGCATCTTCGCCTACAAGCGCGCTGCTGACGCGCTGATGCGGATCGCGCCAATCGGGATCTCGCACCCGGTCGCGGAGACGTTGTTCGACGACGCACTCAGGGCACTCGAGGACGTCGGCCGGTTCAACGACGTGCTCTTCGCAGAGCTCGACGTCGACCGCTTCTTCTACAGCGTGCGGCCGTACTACAAGCCCTACCGCGTCGGCAGGCAGGAGTACCGCGGTGCGAACGCGGGCGACTTCGCCGGGATCAACGAGATCGACCTCCTCCTCGGCCTCTGCCGGGGAAACGACCCGTACTACTCGCAGCTCCTCGTCGACAAGATGCTCTTCATGCGGCCGGAGGACCAGGCGAGCCTCCGGGACTGCATGCGGCGGCGGAGCTACCTCGACGCGTTCCTGGACGTGGCGGAGACGAGCCGCGACCGGGAGTGGTTCCAGCGGAACGCCGCCGCGTTCGTGCGGGTCTGCGAGATGCACGGGAAGGTCGCCGCCCAACACCACGACCAGCTGGTCGCGCGGTTCATCGAGCAGCCCTCGAAGGCGCTCGACGAGAGCCATCTCGCCCAGGTGACCGCGAGCGGGCCGCCGCTCCCCGTGCTGCTCGCGTCGCTCGAGGTGCTTCGCGATCTCCGGCTCGCCGCGCCGCGCGACGACATCCCGTCACGCCACGCCGATCTCGAGCGGTTGCGCTCGGCGGTCGGAGTGCCCGCGTAGCCGCATCCGGCCGCGTCTACACTCGCTCGATGGCAGTCGCGAACTCGACCTGGACTCCGTCCTCGTGGCGCGAGCTTCCGGCCGGCCAGCGACCGGCGTGGCCCGACGAGGCGGCGCTCGCCGCGGTCCGCGATCGGCTGAGCCAGCTGCCGCCGCTCGTCTTCGCGGGCGAGGCACGCGCCTTGCTCGCGGCGCTCGGCGAAGTCTGCGAGGGACGCGCATTCCTGCTCCAGGCGGGCGACTGCGTCGAGTCGTTCCGCGACGTCTCGGCGCCTGCGATCCGCGAGCGGCTGAAGGTGCTCCTGCAGATGTCGGCGGTGCTCGCGTACGGCGCAACGCTTCCCGTCGTGCGCGTGGGGCGTATTGCCGGCCAGTTCGCGAAGCCGCGGAGTGGGCCGACCGAGGTGGTCGACGGGGTCGAGCTGACGTCGTTCCGGGGTCACATCGTCCACTCGGACGAGCCGACGCTCGAAGCTCGCATCCCCGACCCCGAGCGGCTCGTCCAGGCCTACTACCAGGCCGCGTCCACGCTCAACCTCCTGCGCGCGTTCACGAAGGGCGGCTTCGCCGACCTCACGCACGTGCACACGTGGAACCGCGAGTTCGTGGCGAGCTCACCCGCGGGCCAGCGCTACGAGGCGCTCGCCGGCGAGATCGAACGCGCGCTCCGCTTCATGCAGGCGATCGGCATCGACCTCACGCTCGAGCGCACGCTGCACGAGGTCGACGTCTGGACGAGTCACGAAGGTCTCCTGCTCGAGTACGAGGAGGCACTCACGCGCACGGACTCGCTGACCGGGCAGCCCTACGACTGCTCGGCGCACATGCTCTGGATCGGCGACCGGACGCGGGACCTGGGGGGAGCTCACGTCGAGTTCTTCTCCGGCGTCCGCAACCCGGTCGGGGTGAAGCTCGGCCCGTCCGCGACCCCGGAGGACGCGGTGGCGCTTGCCGAGCGGCTGAATCCCGATCGCATCCCCGGCCGCCTCACGTTCATCGCGCGTCTCGGAGCGTGCCGTGTGCGCGAGGGGCTCCCACCGCTGCTGCGAGCGATCCGGGAAGCGGGGATCCCCGTCGTGTGGGCGTGCGACCCGATGCACGCGAACCTCGTCCGCACGCCGAGCGGCCGGAAGACCCGCCACTTCGAGTCGATCATGGACGAGCTGCAGGGCTTCTTCGAAGCGCACCGGGAGGTCGGGACGTGGCCCGGCGGCGTGCACCTCGAGTTTACGGGCGAGGACGTCACCGAATGCCTCGGCGGCTCCGAGGCGGTCCTCGAGGAGCAGCTCGACCATCGCTACGAGACGCTCTGCGACCCGCGGCTCAACGGACGGCAGTCGCTCGACCTCGCCTTCCGCGTGGCCGAGCTCATGCGAACGGTCTGACGCGGCACGCCATGAAGCTCGCGGTCGTCGGCACCGGCCTCATCGGCGCTTCCGCCGGCCTCGCGGCACGGCGTGCGGGGTTCGACGACGTGTCCGGTTGGGACGAGGATTCGACGACGCTCGAGGTCGCCGCGGAGCGCGAGGCCGTCGTGCCCGCGGAGTCGCTCGCAAGCGCGCTCGCGGATGCGGACGTCGCACTCGTCGCCGTTCCCGTTGCCGTGCTGCCCACGGTCGTGCAGGACGTGCTCGCCAGCGCGCCCGCGTCGTGCACGGTGACCGATGCCGGCTCGACGAAGGGAGCGGTGTGCGCGGCTGCGGGCGAGGATCCACGGTTCGTCGGTGGCCACCCGATCTGTGGGGCGGAGACACGCGGTCCGGCCCGGGCGAGCGCAGATCTCTTCGAGGGCGCGACCTGGTTCCTCACCCCGCTGGCCGTGACGGAGCCGGACCGTTACCGCGCCGTCCACTCCTTCGTGGTCGCGCTCGGCGCCCGGCCGTTCGCGATCGACCCCGGCGCGCACGACCGGCTCGTCGCGGTGACGAGCCACCTCCCGCACGCGCTTGCGAACGTCCTGCTCAACCAGGCCGGATCGTCACGCGTCGACGGCCACGACCCGCTTGCGGCGGCCGGAGGGTCGCTGCGCGACATGACGCGCATCGCCGGCGCGAACCCGCGGATCTGGGTCGACATCTTCCTCGAGAACCGCGAGGCGCTGGCGGCGTCGCTCGCCGAGCACCGTCGCCGTGTCGAGCAGCTCGAGCACGCGCTCGGGAGCGGCGACGCCGGCTTCCTCGCCCGCTGGATCGGCGAGGCGAGCGGCAATCGCCGGCGGCTGCTCGAGACCGCCTACGAGGATCCGGGTGGGCTGCACTCGGTTCGCGTGCACCTGCCGGACCGGCCCGGCGTGCTCGCGGGCGTCTTCCAGGCGCTCGGTGCGGAGCGGATCAACGTCGAGGACTTCGAGATGGATCACCTCTCGCCGGACCGGGGCGGCACGCTGACGATCCTCGTCGGCGGCGAGAGCGACGCGCTGCTCGCGACGCGCCTGCTCGAGGAGCAGGGCTACGGCGTCGTCGTCGCGCCGGTCATCGACGAGTAGCTCAGGGCGCGACGCCGGCGGCGACGTCGTCCGCCAGCTCGGAAACATCGGCCGTCGTCGTCGGAGCGACGCGGCGGAAGCTTTGCGACTCCTCGTCCCACCGCTCGAGCAGACGGCCCGCTCGCGTCGATCCGGTCCGCCGCGCGTGCTGCTCGACGAGCTCGCGCACGTGCGTGAGCTCGCGTGTATCGAGCTCCTCCGTGACGATCCCGTCGGCGACGTGCGTGGCGAGGGTGCCCTGCGCATCGTGGACGAAGGCCTCGCCTCCGGTCATCCCGGCGCCGAAGTTCAGCCCCACCTCGCCGATCACGACGACGGTGCCGGCGGTCATGTACTCACAACCGTGGTCGCCGACGCCCTCGACGACCGCGATCCCACCCGAGTTCCGGACGGCGAAGCGCTCGCCCGCCGAGCCTGCGCAGAAGA
>DASUCN010000025.1:0-17135 GCA_036276015.1 Gaiellaceae bacterium
CGCGCGCGCCGTGCTCGATCCGCTCCGCTCCGGGACGATCGGGCTCGTACCCACGATGGGGGCGCTCCACGAGGGCCACCTCGCCCTGCTGCGAGCGGCACGCGAGGAGAACGACGTCGTCGTGATGAGTCTCTTCGTGAACCCGGCGCAGTTCGGGGACAGCGCCGATCTCGCTGCGTATCCTCGCGACGAGGACGCCGACCTCACGCAGGCCGACGCGGCCGGGGTCGACCTCGTGTTCGCACCGTCGCCAGAGGAGATGTACCCGCCCGGCTTCCAGACGTGGGTCGAGGTCGAGGAGGTCGGCTCGATCCTCGAGGGGCGCTTCCGCCCCGGGCACTTCCGCGGTGTCGCGACCGTCGTCCTCAAGCTCTTCGTCGTCGTCCGTCCCACGCGTGCGTACTTCGGGCAGAAGGACGCGCAGCAGGTCGAGGTGGTCCGCCGGCTCATCCGTGACCTCGGGCTCGAAGTCGAGCTGCGGGTCGTCCCGACCGTCCGCGACAAGGGCGGTCTCGCGCTCTCCTCGCGCAACGCGCGGCTCTCGCCGGAGGAGCGTGCCGCGGCACTCGCCTTTCCCCGCGCCCTCGCGACACGCGACCGCGACGCGGCCCTCGCGCAGCTCGCAGCCTCGGGCGGGCTCGAGGTCGACTACGTCGAGGTCGCCGCCTTCGATCCGCCCGTTCTCGCCGGCGCCGTGCGTGTCGGCTCCACCCGCCTGATCGACAACGTCGTCCTCGAAGGAGAGACATCGTGAGCATTCGTCCTCAGAAGCCCGCACCCGCCACGCCTGCGCCGGGCAAGCTCCCGATCACCGAGCTCGTCGAGATGAAGGCTCGCCGGCAGCCGATCGTGATGGTGACCGCCTACGACGCGCCCGGCGGCCGACTCGCCGACCTGGCGGGCGCCGACCTCGTGCTCGTCGGCGACTCGGCCGCGATGACCGTCCTCGGTCACGAGTCGACCGTGCCGGCGACGATGGAAGAGATGCTCATCCTCACCCGCGCGGTGACGCGCGGTGCGTCGAGGCCGCTCGTCATCGCCGACATGCCATTCGGCTCGTTCCAGGTGTCCGACGAGCACGCCGTCGAGAACGCGATCCGCTTCGTGAAGGAGGCGGGAGCCGACGCGGTCAAGCTCGAGGGCGCCGGGCCGATGCTCTCGCGCGTCCGAGCGATCGTGGCTGCGGGAATCCCGGTGCAGGGCCACATCGGCCTGACGCCCCAGTCCGCCACGATGCTCGGAGGATTCAAGGCGCAGGGACGCTCGGCGGAGAAGGCGGTGGCGCTCCTCGACGACGCGCGGGCACTCGAGGCGGCCGGGTGCTTCTCGCTCGTCCTCGAAGCAGTCCCGAGCCCGGTCGCGGCGAGGATCACGCGCGACCTCACGATCCCGACGATCGGCATCGGCGCAGGCCCGGACTGCGACGGGCAGGTGCTCGTCTGGCACGACATCCTCGGGCTGTACGAGGGCCGGGCGCCGCGATTCGTGAAGCGGTACGCCGACATCGGCGAGCAGATTCGCGAGGCGCTCGCCACGTACGCGGCCGACGTCCGGGAGCGCCGGTTCCCCGAGGAGCAGCACACGTACGCGATGCCGGCGGAAGAGCTCGCGCTCTTCGAAGCGGCCGAGTCAGATCATCCAGAACACGCCGAGAAGCGCAGCTAGCAACGCGACCGCCGCAGCGAGCGCGGCGACCGTGCGGAGCCAGCCCCAGCCGTGTGTGACGCGTACTCCGACGAGGAGGAGTCCGAGCGACCAGGAGGCCGCCCCGATCGACAGCGCAAGGAGCGCTCCGCCGCCGAGGCCTTCATCTCCCCCGCCTCCACGGAACGTGTCACCGCCGTAGAGGGCCAGCCGGAGCGGAAGCGTGAGGAAAAGCGACGCCGCAAGCGGGACGAGGGCGAAGCCGACCGTCTGCCGGGCACGACGGAAGTCACCGAGGCTCCCGAGGAGACGGACACCGAAGAAGATGGCGAAGCCCACGACGAAGTACCCGACGGAGCCGTAGAGGCCACCTGCGACGAACGCCCAGATCGCGAGGAGCACGGCGTCGTACTCGGGGTTGTCGAGGATGTCGGCCGCGGTCGGAGTGGCGAGCACCGCGGCCATCCCGGCGAGCCAGCTGATCGCGAGCAACGGCTCCGACCGGGCGGCGACGTCGTCCTCGTCGTCGTCGCGGAGCGCGAAGAAGACCGAGCGGGGGCTCAGGAGCACCGCCGGGACGCGCAGCCACCAGGCGCGGGGCGGGCTCAACTCGGCAGCGACGACGGTGTCCGAACGCACGGCGAAGACTGTAGCCCTCGACCCGCGGGGAACTAGAGTTCACCCGTGGCAAACGAGGCTCTTTGCGCCGCGTGCGGCTCGGCGAACGAGCCCGGCCGCAAGTTCTGCGGCGAATGCGGTATCGCGCTCGCGACCGCGTGTCCGTCGTGCGGGACGCCCAACGGCCCGGGCGTCAAGTTCTGCGGTGAGTGCGGCAGCCCGCTGACGGGACTGACCAGCCCCGCTACTCAGGCGCAGCCGGCACAGCCCGCCGCTCCAGCCGCCGAACGCCGCCTCGTCTCCGTGCTCTTCGCCGACCTCGTCGGCTTCACGACGCTGTCGGAGCGCCGCGATGCCGAGGAGACGCGCGAGCTGCTCTCTCGCTACTTCGAGACGAGCCGGCGGCTGATCGAGCTCTACGGCGGGACGGTCGAGAAGTTCATCGGCGACGCCGTCATGGCAGTCTGGGGGACACCGGTCGCGACTGAGGACGACGCCGAGCGGGCGGTTCGTGCCGCCCTCGACCTCGTTGCCGCCGTGTCCGCTCTCGGAGACGAGGTCGGAGCGCCGGAGCTCGCGGCACGGGCCGGCGTCCTCACCGGCGAGGCCGCCGTGACACTCGGCGCAGAGGGCCAAGGGATGGTGGCCGGCGACCTCGTGAACACCGCCGCGCGGATCCAGACCGCCGCCGCCCCGGGGGCGGTGTTCGTCGGCGAAGCGACCAAGCGCGCGAGCGAGCAGGCGATCGTCTACGAGGACGAGGGCCGGCACGAGCTCAAGGGCAAGGAAGAGCCGGCGCAGCTGTTCCGCGCGCTCCGTGTCGCCTCCGGACGGCGCGGTGCGCTCAAGTCGACCGGCCTCGAGCCCCCGTTCGTCGGCCGCGACCGTGAGCTCCGGCTGGTCAAGGAGTTGTTCCACGCATCGGCCGACGAGAAGCGGGCCCACCTCGTCTCGGCGATGGGAATCGCGGGCATCGGCAAGTCGCGCCTCGCGTGGGAGTTCTACAAGTACTTCGACGGTCTGGTGGACAACGTTTACTGGCACCGCGGCCGCTGCCTGGCCTACGGCGAGGGCGTCACCTACTGGGCGCTGGCCGACATGGTGCGGATGCGGTGCCGGATCTCCGAGGACGACGACGAGACGACGGCGCGCTCGAAGCTCGACGCCACGCTCAGCGAGCATCTCCTCGAGGCGGACGAGCGGGCATTCGTCGAGCCGAAGCTCTCGCACCTGATCGGGCTGACGGACGGTCACGTCAGCCACGAGCGGCACGATCTCTTCGCCGCCTGGCGCCTCTTCTTCGAGCGGCTCGCGAACACGTACCCGACCGTCCTCGTGTTCGAGGACATGCAGTGGGCCGACTCGAGCCTGCTCGACTTCGTCGAGTACCTGCTCGAGTGGTCCCGGTCGAGCCCGCTGTTCGTACTGACGCTCGCACGCCCCGAGCTACTCGAGAAGCGACCGAACTGGGGCGCCGGGTCGAGGAACTTCACGTCGCTGCACCTGGACGCACTTCCCCCGGCCGCGATGGGCGAGCTCCTGGACGGCTTCGTGCCCGGGCTGCCCGACGTGCTCCGCGAGCAGATCCTCGCGCGCGCCGAAGGCGTGCCGCTGTACGCGGTCGAGACGGTGCGCATGCTCCTCGACCGTGGCCTGCTCGTCGAAGAGGGGGCGGTCTACCGGCCGACGGGCGAGATCCCGTCGCTCGAGGTCCCGGAGACGCTCCACGGGCTCGTCGCCTCGCGCCTCGACGGCCTGCCCGCGGACGAGCGGCGCCTGCTCCAGAACGGCGCGGTCCTCGGCAAGACGTTCACGAGGCAGGCGCTCGCCGCAGTCTCGGCTGCGACCGAGCCTGATCTCGACCCGCTGCTCTCGTCGCTCGTCCGCAAAGAGATCCTCGGCGTCCAGGCTGACCCGACCTCGCCGGAACACGGGCAGTACGGGTTCCTCCAGGACCTCCTGCGGCATGTCGCGTACGAGACGCTGTCACGGAAGGAGCGCCGTCTCCGGCACCTCGCAGCCGCCGCCTATCTCGAGGAGTCGTTCGCGAGCGAGGAGGAGATCGCCGAGGTGCTCGCATCCCACTACGTGTCGGCGTACGAGGCGGCGCCGGAGGTTCCGGATGCGCCGGACGTGAAGGCGAAGGCGCGCGCGACACTGCTTTCGGCGGCAGATCGAGCCGCGGCGCTCGGGGCGGCGACGGAGGCGCAGCGCTACCTGCAGCAGGCCGCGGACCTCGCCGACGACGACTCCGAGCGTGCTGGCCTCCTGCTCCGCGCCGGCTGGCTCGCAGGTCGCTACGCCGGTGACATCGACCTCGCTGAGCGGCTTACCGCGGAGGCCCTCGCACTCTACGAGGCGACCGGTGACGCACGGGCGGCGGCCCGCGCTTCAGGGCAGCTGGCACGGTTCGAGTGGCAACAGGGCCACCGCACGGAGGCCATAGGGAGAGCCGAGCGAGCCTTCGAGGTCGTGGCCGCAGGGGAACCCGACTCGGTCCAGGCGGAGCTTGCCGAGCAGCTCGCGACCGGGTACGCGTACATGGCCGACCTCGACCGGGCCGCAGAGCGCATCGACTACGCCCTCGGTATCGCGGAAGAGCTCGTCCTGCTCGACGTGCTCACGCGCGGGTTCATCATCAAGTCGCAGATCGCCGTCGGGCGGGGGCGGCAGGAGGAGAGCGCGGCGTTCCTCGAGCATGGTCTCACGCTGGCCCTCGAGCACGAGATGTGGGAGCAGGCCTCGCGCATCTACTTCCACCTCTCGGACCGTTCGTTTCATCGCGATCGCTACGAGAAGGCGCTCGGCTATCTCGCCCAGGCTCTCGCAATCACCCGCCGGCGCGGGAGCAGGCCCGGCGAGTGGGCCGTCCTCGCCGAGAGCACCTACCCGCTGTACATGCTGGGACGCTGGGACGAAGCCGTGGCGACCTTCGCGCAGCTCCCCGAGGACAAGCTCCTGACGGGGACGACGCTCAGCCTGCTCGACTCCGTCCTCCAGATCGCTCTCGCTCGCGGCCACGGCGACGAGGCGCGGCGCATCCTCGAGCTTTTCGGCGCTCTCGAGACCTCGCCCGACGTACAAGACCGCTCCTCCTACCTCGGCGCCGCGGCGGCGATCGCCCGCGCCGAGGGTCACCTCGAGGACGCCACGGCACTCGCCCTGGAGGCGATCGAGATCTCTCGGGCGGGATTCGGCGTCGGGAGCCAGGGAGTCAAGCAGGGCATGGTCCAGGGGCTCGAGGCACTCCTGGGTCTCGGGAATCGGGCCCGAGCCGAGGAACTGCTCGACGAGATCGAGACCCTCAAGCCCGGCGTGCGCCCTCCGTATCTCGAAGCACAGGCCAATCGCTTCAGGGCGCGGCTCGCAGGCGCGGACGAGACGGCGGAGGAGCGCTTCGCGGAGGCCGCGCGCCTGTTCCGGGAGCTCGGGATTCCGTTCTGGCTCGCCGTCACGCTGCTCGAGCACGGCGAGCTGACCGGCGAGCAGGCGCTCGTCGCCGAGGCACGCGAGATCTTCGGGCACCTGCGGGCGACGCCCTGGCTCGAGCGCCTCGAGCGGGTCGAGGGACGAAGCGCGGAGGTGCCGGCGTGAGCTGCGGAACCTGCGGCGCCGAGACGCGCCCGGGGCAGAAGTTCTGCGCCGAGTGCGGTACGTCGCTCGCGCTCGCCTGCCCGTCGTGCGGAGCCGCCCACGAGCCAGGCCAGAAGTTCTGCGGCGAGTGCGGTACGGCGCTCGCCGGTGCCGTTTCTCCGGCTGCGCCGGCCTCACCCCCGCAGGCACCGGCCGCCGAGCGCCGCCTCGTCTCGGTCCTCTTCGCCGACCTCGTCGGCTTCACGACCGCGTCGGAGGGTCGCGACGCCGAGGAGACGCGCGAGCTCCTCTCCCGCTACTTCGAGCTCGCGCGGGGTCTCGTCGAGCGTTATGGCGGCACCGTCGAGAAGTTCATCGGCGACGCCGTCATGGCGGTCTGGGGAACGCCGGTCGCGACCGAGGACGACGCCGAGCGGGCCGTCCGTGCAGCGCTCGAGCTCGTCGCGGCGATTCCCGAGCTCCATCCTGCGCTCCAGGCGCGCGCTGGTGTTCTCACTGGCGAAGCGGCCGTCACGCTCGGTGCGACGAGCGAGGGCATGGTCGCCGGCGACCTCGTGAACACGGCGTCGCGCGTGCAATCCGCCGCCGACCCGGGAACCGTGCTCGTGGGCGAGGCGACGCGCTCCGCAGCCGACGCGGCGATCGCCTTCGAGGACGCGGGCGAGCACGAGCTGAAGGGCAAGGCCGAGCCCGTGAGGCTGTGGCGCGCGCTCCGCGTCGTCGCCAACCGCGGCGGTGAAGGCCGCTCCTCGGGCCTCGAGGCCCCGTTCGTGGGCCGGGAGCGGGAGCTCCGCATCGTGAAGGACCTCTTCCACGCGAGCGCGGACGACGGCCGCGCCCACATCGTGCTCGTCACGGGGAGCGCGGGCATCGGCAAGTCCCGGCTGTCGTGGGAGTTCGAGAAGTACCTCGACGGGCTCACCCTCACCGCGTTCTGGCATCGCGGCCGGTGCCCGTCGTACGGCGAGGGCGTGGCGTACTGGGCGCTCGCGGAGATGGTGCGCGGCCGGGCGGGAATCCTCGAGAACGAGGGAACGGAAGCTGCGCGCGAGAAGCTCACGACCACCGTCGCGCAGTTCGTCCTCGCGGTGAGCGATCGCGACTGGGTCGAGGCCCGTCTGGCGCAGCTGCTGGGCCTCGCCGACGCCAGCTTCGAGCGCGAGGATCTCTTCGCGGCGTGGCGCCTCTTCTTCGAGTCGCTCGCGACGGCGGAGCCGGTGATCCTCGTCTTCGAGGACCTCCAGTGGGCCGACGCGGGGCTGCTCGACTTCGTCGAGTACCTCGTCGAGTGGGCGCGCGCCAGGCCGATCTTCGTCCTCGGCCTCGCCCGGCCCGAGCTCTCCGAGCGGCGGCCCGCGTTCGGCACGGCCACGCGCGGCGGTTTCACCGGGCTCGCGCTCGAGCCACTCTCGGACGACGCGATGGACACCTTGCTCGAGGGGCTCGTCCCCGGCCTCCCCGAGGCTGTGCGGGCATCGATCCGCACGCGCGCCGAAGGCATCCCGCTCTACGCCGTCGAGACCGTACGCATGCTCATGAACCGCGGCCAGCTCGAGCAGGCCGACGGGTCGTACCGCGTCGTCGGCGAGCTCGACGCGCTTGCCGTCCCGGAGACGCTGCACGCGCTCGTCGCCTCGCGCATCGACGCCCTCGAGCCGGTCGAGCGTGAGCTCGTCCAGAACTCGTCCGTTCTCGGCAAGACGTTCGTCGTCGACGCCGTCGCGTCGGTCTCCGGCTCGACCGTCGACGCCGTCGAGCCGACGCTTCAGGCACTCGTCCGCAAGGAGATCCTCTTCCTCGAGTCGGACCCGCGATCGGCTGAGCGGGGCCAGTACGGCTTCCTCCAGGATCTCGTTCGTCGCGTGGCATACGAGACGCTCGCGCGGCGCGACCGCAAGGTGCGTCACCTCGCAGCCGCGTCCTTCTTCGAGACCGGCTGGGGCGGAAGAGAGCAGGAAGTCGTCGAAGTCGTCGCCTCGCACTACCTGACGGCACTCGAGCTCGACCCCGAGGCCGACGACGCGGAGACGCTGCGAGCAAAGGCGTGCGAGACGCTCACACGTGCGGGAGAGCGCGCTCGCTCGCTCGGTGCGAACGGAGAGGCCGGGTCCTGGTTCGCCCGCGCCGCCGATCTATCCCAGAGCGGGCCCGCCGAGGCGACGCTACGCGCCCGTGCGGGGAACGCGGCGCGAGCGCACGGCGACAGCGCTCGGGCGTCCGAAGAGCTCACCAAAGCGATCGAGCTCTTCGAGCAGACCGGTGACCGGGGAGCCGCAGCACGCGCGAGCGCGGATCTCGCGTTCTCGGAGTGGAGCACCGGGCGGACAGCCGAAGCGATCGACCGGCTCGAGAGCGTGTACGCCGCGCTCCGCGACGACGAGCCGGACGAGAGCTTGGCGTACTTCCTCTCGCAACTCGCCCGCTGGCTCTTCTTCGCCGGGCGCTACGAGCAGAGCGACGAGCGGAACGAGCGAGCGCGCGAGATCGCCGAAGCGCTTCGACTCCCCGAGGTGCTCTCGCATGCGCTCAACACCAAGGGGCTCTTGGAGCTGCAGCGAGGCAACCTCGAAACGGCTCGAGCTCTTCAGCGCCACGCACTCGCTATTGCCCTGGAGAACGACCTCCCGGAGGCCGCGACGCGTGGGTACACAAACCTCAGCGTGGTCGAGGCGCGGCTCGGCAACTTCGCCGAGTCCGAGGAGTTGACGATTCGCTCACTCGAGCTTGCGCGCAGGATCGGCGATCGCGAGATCGAATGGTTCACACTCGGCAACCTCGCCGAGTCGTATCTCCAGTCCGGCAAGTGGGACGAGGTCATCGCGATCGTGGACGACCTCCCCCCCGGCCTCGAGACGCAGGCGCTCGGTCTGCACGTGCAGGTCTCGGAGATCGCTCGTCACCGAGGAGATCCGGTAGCGGCTCGTACGGCGCTCGACGCGGCCGCCGCTCTCGCCAACTCGGTCTCGCTCCAGGACGTCGCCGTGTACCTGGTCACCCTGTACAACGTCCGCCTCGCCGAGGGCGACGTGGCCGGTGCGCTAGATGTCCTCGACGACGCAGCTCGGAAGCTTGCGAAGCAGCCGGAGGGCTTCTGGCTCGATCTGCTCGTCGCGGAAACCGCTCTGATGCAGCGGAACAACGCCCGTGCGGCCGAGGCGCTCGCCGTGGTGGACGCCGCTGCGCCAGGCGCGGCCGGTCCGATCGTCCCCGCCCAGGCTGCTCGCCTGCGTGCGCAGCTCGAGACCGATCCCGAGCGCGCGGACGCGAGCTTCAAACAGGCAGCGGCAGCCTTCCGCGAATACGGGCTCCCGTTTCTTCTCGCGTGCACGCAGCTCGAGCACGCGGAGTGGCTCGTCTCGGTCGACCGCGAAGGCGAGGCACAGCCGCTCGTGGCGGAAGCGCGGGAGACATTCGCGCGCCTCCGCGCGATTCCTTGGCGCGAGCGGGCCGACGCGCTCGCGGCGCGCGTCGCCGGGGCAGTACCGGCGGGCGCCTAAGCCGCGGCGGCCGCGCGCTCGGCGAGCACGGAGCGCAAGAACTGCCCGGTGGCCGAGTCCTCCACCTCGGCCACATCCTCGGGCGTGCCGGTCGCGATCACCTCTCCACCCTCGTCGCCGCCCTCCGGGCCGAGGTCGACGATCCAGTCGGCCTGCTTGATGACGTCGAGGTTGTGCTCGATGACGAGCATCGTATTGCCGTTGTCGACGAGTCGCTGGAGCACCTCGAGCAGCTTCTCGATGTCGGCGAAGTGGAGGCCCGTCGTGGGCTCGTCGAGGATGTAGAGCGTCTTCCCGGTCGCGACCTTGGAGAGCTCGGCGGCGAGCTTCACGCGCTGCGCCTCGCCTCCCGAGAGCGTCGTCGCAGGCTGGCCGAGCTTGATGTAGTCGAGACCGACGTCGTGCAGCGTCTGCAGGCGCCGGCGGATCTTCGGGATCTTCGCGAAGAACTCGAGTGCCTCCTCGACCGACATCTCGAGCACGTCCGAGATCGACTTCCCCTTGAACCGAACCTCGAGCGTCTCCTTGTTGTAGCGATGCCCGTGACAGGTCTCGCACGGGACGTAGACGTCGGGCAGGAAGTGCATCTCGATCTTGATCGTGCCGTCCCCCTTGCACGCCTCGCAGCGGCCCCCGCGCACGTTGAACGAGAAGCGCCCCGGCTTGTAGCCGCGCACCTTCGCCTCCGGTGTGAGGGAGTAGAGCTCGCGCACGTGCGTGAAGAGATCCGTGTACGTCGCGGGGTTCGAGCGCGGCGTCCGACCGATCGGGCTCTGGTCGATGTCGATGACCTTGTCGAAGCAGTCGATGCCGTCGACCGAGCCGTGCTCGCCCGGCTTCGTCCGCATCTTGTTGAGCCGGTTTGCGAGTGCCTTGTAGAGGATCTCGTTGACGAGGGTGGACTTCCCCGAGCCGGAGACGCCGGTGACCGCGATGAAGCGTCCCACCGGGAAGTCCACGTCGATCCCTTTCAGGTTGTGCATGGCCGCGCCGCGGACGGAGAACCAGCCTCGGTCGTCGTCCATGCGCCGCGGAGGGACGAGGATCTGCCGCTGGCCGCTGAGGAACGCGCCGGTCACGGAGCCAGCCGTCGTGGCGATGTCGTCCGCCGTTCCCTCCGCCACGATCTCTCCCCCGTGCTCGCCCGCCCCCGGCCCGAGGTCGACGACCCAGTCGGCTGAGCGCATCATCTGCTCGTCGTGCTCGACGACGAGGACGGTGTTGCCGACGTCGCGAAGCCGCTCGAGGGTGTCGATGAGCCGGCCGTTGTCGCGCTGGTGGAGCCCGATCGAGGGCTCGTCGAGGATGTAGAGCACGCCGACGAGCTGCGACCCGATCTGCGTCGCCAGGCGAAGACGCTGTGCCTCGCCCCCCGAGAGGGTCTTCGCGGCGCGGTCGAGCTGCAGGTACCCGACGCCGACGTTCTCGAGGAAGGTCAACCGTTCGCGCACCTCCTTCAAGATCCGCCGCCCGATGAGCTCCTCCGTCTTCGTGAGCTCGAGCTCGTCGACGAAGCGGAGCGCACGCGCGACCGACATCTGCGTGAACCCGTGGATCGAGAGCCCGCCGATCGTGACCGCGAGCACCGCAGGCTTCAGACGCGCCCCGCCGCACTCCGGACACGGACGAAAGCTCATGTACTCCTCGATCCGGTCACGTGCGGTCGACGAGTCGGTCTCCCGGTACCTGCGCTGGAGATTGTTGACGAGCCCCTCGAACGCCATCGTGTACTGGCGCTTGCGACCCATCCGGTTGCGGTAGGTCACGAAGATCTTCTCGCCGCCGGTGCCGTTCAGGAACTTGTCCTGCTGCTCGGTCGTGAGCTCGCGCCACGGGACGTCCAGCGGAATCTCGTAGCGCTCGGCGATCGCCTCGATCACCGACTCGTAGAACCCCTGGCTCCCGATCGTCCACGGCACGAGCGCGCCCTCCTCGATCGAGAGCGACGTGTCCGGCACGAGCAGGTCGGGGTCGATCTCGAGCTGCGCACCGAGGCCGGTACACCGTGGACATGCTCCGTGCGGCGAGTTGAAGGAGAAGATGCGCGGCTCGAGCTCGGGCAGCGAGACGCCGTGCTCCGGGCACGCGAAGTTCTCGGAGAACGTGAGTTCGTCGCCGTCCAGGACGTCGACGACGACGAGCCCCTCCGCGAGCGACGTCGCCGTCTCGACCGACTGCGTGAGCCGCTGCCGGAGGTCTGGCTTCATCACGAGCCGGTCGACCACCACCTCGATCGTGTGCTTGAACTTCTTGTCGAGGACGATCTCCTCCTCGAGCAGCCGCTGCTCGCCGTCGACCTTGACGCGCGTAAAGCCGTCGCGGCGCAGCTCCTCGAGGATGTCCTTGAACTCGCCCTTGCGGTCGCGCACGACGGGCGCGTTGACCGTGAAGCGCGTCCCCTCGTCGAGCCGAAGCACCTGCTCGACGATCTGGTCGAGCGACTGGCCGGCGATCGGCCGCCCGCAGATCGGACAGTGCGGCCGCCCGATCCGGGCGTACAACAGGCGGAGGTAGTCGTAGATCTCGGTGACCGTTCCGACCGTCGAGCGCGGGTTGCGCGACGTCGTCTTCTGGTCGATCGAGATCGCCGGCGAGAGCCCGTCGATCGAGTCGACGTCGGGCTTCTCCATCATCTGCAGGAACTGTCGCGCGTACGCGGACAGCGACTCGACGTACCGTCGCTGGCCCTCCGCGTAGATGGTGTCGAACGCGAGCGACGACTTGCCCGACCCGGACAGCCCCGTCACGCAGACGAGCGCGTTCCGCGGGATGCGGACGGTGACGTTCTTCAGGTTGTGCTCGCGTGCCCCGTGGACGACGAGCTCGTCGGCGCCGACCATAGGCGGGCCATTGTACCGAGGCGAACAGACGTTCGATTGCGAAGCGTGCGCGCACCTGTGATGCTCGTGTCATCGGATACGAATGGAGGTGACGCATGGCAGACGCCGGACTCTTCGTCGGCTGGGGCGAGGTGGTGCGCGGACGCGAGACCGAAGCCGTCGAGACCTTCAACTCGACCATGGAGTACTTCGGCGGGCTCCAGGCGGACGGCACCATCGAGAGTGTCGAGCCGGTCTTCCTCGAGCCGCACGGCGGCGATCTTCAAGGGTTCTTCTTCCTCCGTGGGGAAGCGGAGAAGCTGGCGGTTCTACGAGTGGACTCGGAATTCCAGGCCACGATCGTGCGAGCCGGGCTCGTCGTCGACAACGTCGGCGTCGTGGGCGCCAGCATGGGAGCACGTCTCGAGAGCCTGATGAACTCGTACGTCGAGCAGATCGGCGCATTCGCGTAGCCGAGCGACATCGCGGCGGCGAGCGAGGTTCGTTCGCCGCCGCAGCACCCTGAGCCGTGTTATCGGCGCGCGGTGCGCCAGCGG
The DNA here is from genome assembly GCA_036276015.1 of Gaiellaceae bacterium. GTDB lineage: Bacteria > Actinomycetota > Thermoleophilia > Gaiellales > Gaiellaceae > GMQP-bins7. The sequence goes on from DASUCN010000025.1 coordinate 12,730, forward strand.
CCGAAGATGAGGCCGCCGACCGTGAACCCGAGCCCGAACGTGCCGAGCGCGAAGGCACCGATCGCGATGAACTTCCGCCAGAGCGAGAGGCGCTGCCAGCGGCCGATCGCCTCTTTCTCCTCGGCCGAGAGCGGCTCGCCGCGTCGCTGCTTGCGCGCTGCCCCTCCCGCACGCAGGCCGAGGTAGATGTCGTCGAACAGTTCCGGCGACTCGTCCGCCACGCGGCGAGTGTACCCAGCGCGCAGGTCGTAGCAACACCGTCGGTAGAGTCCGCGCCCGATGGAAGCTGCACTTGCGGAGCTCAAGGAGCGTCTCGCCACGCTCACCGACCTCCGGCGGACGGGCTCCGTTCTCATGTGGGACATGACCGTCTTCATGCCACCCGGCGGCGGCCCCACGCGTGCCGCGCAGCTCGGGACGATCCAGACGATCGCCCACGACCTCGCGACCGACGATCGGCTGGGCGAGCTCTTCGACGAGCTCGAGCCGTACGCAGCCTCGCTCCCACCGGACTCCGACGACGCAGCGCTCGTCCGCGTCGGCCGGCGCGACTGGAGACGCGCCCGCCAGGTGCCGACTGAGCTCGCGACGCAGCTGGTCGAGACGTCGGCGAACGCGTACGAAGTCTGGGTGAAGGCCCGGCAGGACTCCGACTTCGCGTCGTTTCGCCCATGGCTCGAGCGGACGGTCGAGCTGCGGCGAGAGTACGTCGAGTGCTTCGCCCCGTACGACGACGCCTACGACGTGCTGCTCGAGGACTACGAGCCGGGGATGCGGACGAGCGAGATCCGCGAGATCTTCTCCGTCCTCACGCCAGAGCTACGCGGGCTCGTCGCCGAGCACGCAACCGACGAGCAGGACGTCTTCATGCACGGCCCGTTTCCCGTTGCGGGCCAGGAGGTGCTCTCCCGCGAGCTCGTCGCGGCGTTCGGCGCGACCTGGGATCAGTTCCGGCTGGACACCACCGTGCACCCCTTCGAGGTGACCTTCGGACTCGGCGACGTCCGCCTGACGACGCGCTACGAGGAGGACGACCTGAGCTCCCTGTTCACCGCGATGCACGAGACGGGACACGGGCTCTACGAGTGGGGCGTCTCGAAGACGCTCGAGCGCACGCCCCTGTGCATGGGCGCCTCGATGACCCTCCACGAGTCGCAGAGCCGCCTCTGGGAGAACATCGTCGGTCGCTCCCTCCCGTTCTGGCACTGGTTCTATCCCCGTGTGCAGGAGACGTTTCCCGAGCGCCTCGGAGGCGTGCCGGTCGAGAGCTTCCACCGCGCGGTGAACCGCGTCCGGCGCTCGTTCGTGCGTGTCGACGCCGACGAGACGAGCTACGGGCTCCACGTCATCCTCCGCTTCGAGCTCGAACAGGAGCTCATCTCCGGCCGCCTCGCGATCGCCGATCTCCCCGACGCGTGGAACACCCGCTTCGAAGAGCTCATGGGCGTCGCGGTACCGAACGACGCACTGGGCGTCCTCCAGGATTCACACTGGGCCGGCGGCGCGTTCGGGTACTTCGCGACGTACCTCCTCGGCAGCGTCCTCTCGGTACAGATCTGGGAGAAGGCGACGGCTGCGATTCCGGACGTCGAGGAGCAGATCGAGCGCGGCGAGTTCGCCGAGCTCCACGCGTGGCTTCGCGACAACGTCCATGTCTGGGGCCGCAAGCTGCAGCCGGCAGAGCTCATCCGCCGCGTCGTCGGCGGGCCACTCGACCCGCAGCCGTACCTCGCCTACCTGCGCGCGAAGGCCGAGAGTTCGTAGCCCTACGCGGCGGCGCGGCCGAAGCGCTTCTCGGCCCGAGCCCGCGCCCGTGCCGCCTCGGCCTCGCGGTCGCGCGGCGGTGCGGCGGTGACCAGCTCGGCGAGCAGATGGTGCGTCACGTGCGCGATCTCGTCGACCGCACGCGCGAACACCGCCTCGTTCGCCTTCGACGGTTTCGTCGACCCACTCACCTTGCGCACGTACTGGAGCGCGGCAGCGCGAATCTCGTCGTCGGTCGCGGGGGGCTCGAAGTTGTGGAGCGTCTTGATGTTCCGGCACATGCGTCCAGCCTAGCGGCGTCGAGATCATGTGAGCGAGCGCGCCAGCCGGTGCCCACGGCTCACGAGCCGACACGGCGGTAGATCTGCCAGCCGCCGGGCGAAGAGAGCTCGCGCCGCCAGCCGGCGAGCCGGTCCTTCGGCAGATCACTTGCAGGTCCGACGACGAGCCACGATGCCGAGGGCGGGACGACGCCGTCAGCCGGGACGAAGAGCACCGTGCGTCGTAGCTCGGCGTCCCAGACCGGATAGACATACGTATTACGGCGAAGCGCGAGAGCGACGGTCGCATCCGCCGGCACGCTCTCTGCGAGGAATCTGAACGCATCGGGATCTCCTGCGCCGCCACCGGCCTGGACGAACCACCGCGCCGAGCTCGCCGTCCCTCCGCCGAGAATCGAGAGCCCGGCGGGCCGCGGAATGAAGTAGCCGACGGACACGATCACCGATGCCAGAGCCAGGGTGGCGGCGATCCACGCGACCATCCGTGTGCGGAGGACGACGCCGAAGACGGATGCGCTCAGTGCAACCGAGAACGTCAGGTACCGCATCCGCTGAGGGTCGTATCCGAGCAGAAGCACACTCATGCAGGCGGTGAGGGGCACCGCCAGCACAGCGGCGAGAGCCGCCCACGGAAGGGCACGTCGACGTAACTCTCCGATCACGAGGGCACCCGCAGCCACATAGAGGAGGACGAATGCGGCGCCGTACGACGAATGCATCGCGGATTCGTAGAAGCCGTCGGGCAGTCGCGCGACCTCGTCGGCCGAGAGACCGAGAGACCGTCGTAGCTGGGCCTGTGCGCGATACCCCACGCTGGCCCACGTGACCAGCGTCGGGACAATGCAGAGCGCCACCAGACCACCCAGTGCTGCACCGATTGCTGCTCGCCGTTTTCCCGCGCGTACGAGGACCGCCGCGACGACCAGGCAGGCGAGGAGACCCCCAATACTCCAGATCGGAGAGGCGAGAAGACCCGAGCCCTCTCGGTCAGACAGCTCGAGGAGATCCGCGGCGGTGCGAACCGCGCGCTCGGCAATCCCCTGGCCGCCCCGCTCGAGGACGACCTCACCCGTGAGAGAGCCCGTCTGGGCACGGTTCACCCAGAACCAGAAGGATCCGGCGAGCACTCCGCCGAGGCCGGCAACGCACAGCAGCGGCCAGCGCCGACGCGGCTGACTGCTCAGAGCGAAGACGGCAAGCGCGGGGACCGCGAACACCACCGTGCCCTTCGTCGCAACTGCGAGGCCGAGCGCGAGCGCCCCGAGCACGAGCTCCACCTTTGCTCGTCCGGTCGCGAAAAACGCCGAGATCGCCAGCAGCGAGGCGACGACCAAGTCGTTTAGCGCCGTCGGAGCCTGAAGGAGTACGACCGTGAACGTGGCGAACATCGACGCCCCGAAAAGCGCGGCAGGCGCGCCGAACGAGAGTCGCCGCGCCGTCCCGTAGATCGCGAGGCAGGCAGCCACGACTGCAAGGAACTGCGGAAGGAAGACGAAGCGATCGCCCCGCCCGAGAATCATCACCGTCGCAATCTGGATCTCGGCTCCAGGTGGGAAGACATTGATGCGCTCGTCCGGCGAGGCCGGCACGTACGCCACGGCATGCAGTTGTTGCCAGAACGCAGCGCGAGGAAGGTGGTAGAGCATCGTGTCGGGCAGGCTCTGGGGAACGGTGAGCCCGACGGCGAGCACGTAGAGATAGGCGCCGGCGGCCAGCGCGGTGACGAAGAGAACCGCGTGATCCTCGAGGGCACGGCGAATCGTGCAGACGTGCGCACGGCCAAGTGGCGGACGAGGTCTGCCTTGCCAGATCCACACAGCCCCCGACAAGACGAGCGTGACTCCGAGCGCGGCGAGCAGAGCGCCACGTGTCAGCCGGTCGTCGATCGACAGGAAGAGCGCGATCGAAACGACCTCGACCGAGGCGAGCACGAAGCACGCGAGGAGGAATGCGACGCCCGACCGCAGTCGCAGAACGTTCGCGAGCAACGCGCTCGTGCCAGCGACCGCGACGCCCGCGCCGAGGAGCACGACGGTGCTCACGTGGAGCAGGCTAGAGAGGCAACCGGCGCACGCTACGCCTCGGCGAGCGCGGTCAGCTCGCGGCGCAGCTCCTTGATCTCGTCGCGAAGCTTCGCCGCGTACTCGAAGCGGAGCTCCTCGGCGGCGAGGTACATCTCCTCCTCGAGGGTGATGACGAGCTTCTCGAGCTCCTCGCGCGACATCCCCTCGACCTCGGCCTTGCCGCGGCGACGGCGTGAGGAGGGAACGTGCGGCGACTCCAGCGAGAGGAGCTCGCCGATGTCGGACACGCCTTTCACGATCGTCTCGGGCGTGATCCCGTGCTCCTCGTTGTAGGCGA
>DASUCN010000026.1:0-4636 GCA_036276015.1 Gaiellaceae bacterium
TTCATCGCGCTCGGCTGCGACGTCGCCGCCTCTTAGCCGCGATGCATACGTGGGGTCAGACCCCTGGGTCTGACCCCACGACCGTCCCGCCGGGACTGCGCTCGATTGGACACGTCTGCACCGCGAAGCCAGCCGTCCCAGCCAGATTCCGTGGGGCCGAGCGATCGGGGTCTGACCCCGGGCCTGGCCGCTCAGGACAGGACCCGGGCGAGCTCTTCGATCGACGTGAGGCCCGAGGCGACCTTCTCCAGGCCGTCGTCCCAGAGCGAGCGCATGCCGTTCGCGGCAGCTGCGCGGGCGATGTCGTCACGGCTGGCGTGCTGGACGGCGAGCGCTGCGATCTCCTCGGACATGCGGAGGAACTGGAAGATCCCGACCCGCCCGCGGTAGCCCGTGTGGTTGCAGCGCGGGCAGCCCTTCTTGCGGTAGAAGACCGTGCCGTCGAGCGGGCCGAGCAGATCCGGTGAGACACGAAGCTCGGTCAGCTCCGCCGTCGTCGGCTGGTAGGCCTCGCAGCAGTGCGTGCAGAGCTTGCGCGCGAGTCGCTGTGCGAGCACGGCGGACACGGCGGCGCCGGTGAGGAAGGGCTCGACGCCCATCTCCCCGAGACGCGTGATGGTGGACGGCGCGTCGTTCGTGTGCAGCGTCGAGAGCACGAAGTGCCCCGTGAGCGCGGCCTCGATCGAGATCTTCGCCGTCTCGACGTCGCGGATCTCGCCGACCATGACCACGTCGGGGTCCGAGCGGAGGATCGAGCGCAGCGCGGAGGCGAACGTCAGCCCCGCGCGCACGTTTATCTGCACCTGGTTCACGCCCGCGAGCCGGTACTCGACGGGATCCTCGACGGTGATGACGTTGATCTCGGGCCGGCTGATGAGGGCGAGGCAGCCGTAGAGCGTCGTCGACTTGCCCGAGCCCGTCGGGCCGGTGACGATCAGCGCCCCCGTCGGCATCCGCACGATCGACTCGAGCTCCGCGCGCATCGCGTCGGACAGCCCCAGCTCGGGCATCGTCGGCGGCTTGCGCGACTTGTCGAGCAGGCGCATCACGACCTTCTCGCCCTCGACGGTCGGGAGCGTGGCGACGCGGATGTCGAGCATCCGCCCGACCGCCGACGAGGAGAGGGTGATGCGACCGTCCTGCGGCTTGCGTCGCTCGGCGATGTCGAGCTTCGCGAGCACCTTGAGCCGTGTGGTGACGCCGGCGGCCATCTTCTTCGGGATGCGCTGGACCTCCCGCAGCACGCCGTCCACGCGGAAGCGGACGACGAGGGCGTCCTCCTGGGCCTCGAAATGGACGTCGGAGGCGTTCTCCTCGGCGGCCTGGAAGATCAGCGCGTTCACGAGGCGCACGAGCGGCCCGTCGGAGATGCCGTCGTCGGCCTCGAGGTCGTCGCCGGACTCGTGCTCGGGCTCGTCCAGGTCGACCGCGACGACCGAGCCGATGGCCTCCGCGGTGCGCACGAGCCGCTGGAGCTCGGCCAGGATGTCGTCGCGCGACGCGACCACGAGCTCAAGCGTGTGCTTCGTCGCAAGCCTCAGCTCGTCGATCGCGTGCAGGTTGCCGGGATCGGCGACCGCCACCCGGAGCACATCGCCCTCGAGCTCGTAGGGAACGGCGACCGAGCGCTCGAGCGTCTGCACGGCGATCAGCTGCGCGGCGTCGACGGCGACGCCGACCTCGTGGAGATCGACGACGGGAAGGTGATGGCGAACGGCGAGCATGCGCGCGACGCCGTCCGAGGTCGCGACGCCTTCGTCGACGAGCGCCTGCGTGAGCGGCGTTCCCGCGAGGACGCGCTCGCGTACCACCGTGAGCGTGTCGTCCTCGACGAGCGCCGTCTGGGCGAGGAGGTCGAGAAGCGGCTCTGCCGTGTCGTCGGCGCCGAAGGCCGCAAGCGACCGCGAGGGCGTAGCCACGCCCCCGCTCTGTGCCTGCTCGGCACCGGCTGCCCGTCGAATGCTCACGCGGCTCCCTCGAAGGGGTTATCGGCAGCACGGACGGCGCGCTTGATGCGCGCCGGGCGATTCAGAAGAGCCCGAGGTAGGCGTCGAGCAGCGCGTCGCCGAAGAACAGCGCCACGACTGCGCCGAGCGAAAGGAAGGGGACGAGCGGGACTCCCATCTTCCGCGCTCCCGCGCCGTGACGCGAGAGGAGCACGACCGAGGGGACGAGAGCGGCGAACAGGCCGAGCATCAGCGCGACCGTCACGCTCGGCCCGAGCACGGCTCCGAGCAGGAGCGCGAGCTTCACGTCTCCCATGCCGAGTCCCTTCGGGTATGCGAGCACCACGAGGAAGAGCGCGCCGGAAGCGGCCAGCGACCACGCGAGCCACGCGAGGCTCGGATCGATCAGCGTGTGCGCGACGAGCGCGACACCTGCGGCCGGCACGACGATGCGGTTCGGGACGATCCGGTGCTGGAGGTCGATCACCGAGAGCGCGACGAGCACGGCGCAGAACCCGGCGGCCAGCACCGCCCATGCCGTAGGCCCGAACACGGCGAAGCAGGCGACGATCAGGAGCGCGGTCACGCTCTCCACGGCCGGGTAGAGCGGAGAGATCCGCGCGCCGCAGTGGCGGCAGCGGCCCCGCAGCAGCAGGTACGAGACCACGGGGACGTTGTCGCGCCACAGGATCTCCGTGCTGCAGCTCCCGCACGACGAGGCCGGACGGAGGAGCGACCGCCGCGCGGGCACGCGCGCGACGACGACGTTGAGGAAGCTCCCCAGCGCGAGCGCGGGCGCGAGGACGAAGACGGCTGCGGCGGCGTTCACGAGCTACCCCGCGTAGCTTCCGTCGACGACCTCGACCTCGGTCACCGTCTGCGTCGCGCCGGGCATCCCGTACATCCACTGGATCGGGAACGGCGGGGCGTTGATCAGCGCCGAGTTGTTGATCGTCGTCGAGCGCGTGATGACGGGCCCCCAGATCGTCGTGTTGTTGTCCATGTCGAAGTCGTTGACGATGTACAGGGCTCCCTGGAAGTTCACGTGGTTGCCGATGTCGCCGCCCACGGTCGTGGACGTCGCCTCGGAGATGAGGGAGCCGGCGACGAAGACGAGGAGGTCCACCCGCGGGTCCCACGTCGCGTCGCAAGCCGGAACTCCGCAGATGTCGGCGCGGTTCTTGATCCGCACCTGGCCCGACCCGTAGATCGTCGCGCGCCCGTCGTACTGGATGAGATTGAGATTCGACCAGGTGAGGTGCCCGTCGAAATAGATGACGCCCTGGATCGTCAACGTGCCGGGCGACCCGGGCTGCCACGTCAGCTGCGCGACGATGTTCCCTGCGCCGTCGAGCTTGCGGCAGTCGTAGGCCGATGAGGGCGTCAGGTCGATCTCTCCACGACTGACGTTGAGAGTCGTGTCGTCGTCGAAGCCGCCCGGGAAGGATCCCGTCGTGCAGCTCGACAGCGGCCCGAGCTGCGCATTCGAGTACCAGTAGCTGAGATCGGCCGACGGCTTGGCAATGGACGGCGGGCTCGTCCCGACCGTCCCGGCATACACGTGACTCGGCGGCCCGCACGAGACGACGCTGCCGCCGTACGAGCACGTCCCCGAGCTGTGGAACTCGTCGATCGGATCTCCGACGGTCCCGATGGTGGCGCTGTTGGAGACGGAGAGGTCGCCGATCACGTCGACTTCGGGCCCCGTGATGGTGGCCGTGTTGTCCATGCAGAGGCTTCCGCGCACGTACACGGAGACGGTGATCGTCACGCTGTTGCCCAGGTTGATGCATCCGGAGGGCTGGTCGACGAAGAGGTAGTCCCAGGGGCGCATGTCCGCCTGTGTCGAGGTCGTGATCTCCGCCTGGACGCTCACCGTACGGGTTACGTCCGCCGCGCCGGGACCCGACGGATTGGCCACGGTCCCGGTCGAGGTCAGCGTCCACGTCGTGCCCGAGAGCGTCCCGCTGTACGTCACCGCGCCGCCAGTGAGCGTCACGGTCGTCGCCGGGACGTTGCCCGCGTTCGTCGGGTCGGCGGCGTTCTGGAGGCGCGAGAGGGCGTAGCTGAGCCCGGTCTCCGCGAGCCCGTAGGCGCGCTGGTCGGCCTGCGCGCGCTTCGCCGAGCCCTGGTTCGTCGTGGTGTAGGCGAAGATCGCAGCGGCGAGAGCCGACAGCACCATCGTCACCCCGAGCGCGTAGGGCAGGGCCATGCCCCGCTCGTCGCCGAGCAGGCGTCGGATGACGCTCAGGGTCGAATCGGGCACCGCAGCTCCTCGGGTCGGAGGCCCCGTCGCAGTGAACGCTCGCGATGCGGCCGCGGCGTCACCCTTTCGAGGCACGGCTCACGCACGGATCGAGTTCCGCAGGACGATGTCGTCGGTGAGCCGGTAGTCCGGCAGGCCGCTCTCGGGGCGGGTGTTGACCGGCAGCGTCACCGACAGCTTCGCGAGGCTCGTCGAGGACTGGGCGGCGAAGGAGAACACGGTGGCCGCCGTCAGGTAGTCGACGGCCTTTCGCCCCGTGGCGTCGCAGGTGGCGCCGACGCGCCGGTACAGCGCGTACCGCGTGGCGCTCCCGACCGTGCACCAGCTCACGGTCGTCCCCGCGCCGGCCGTCGGGCAGCGGCTGCCGAGAGTGATCGTGATCGACGCCGACGAGCCGGTCGGGCTCACGGCGCTCGCGCAATGG
>DASUCN010000027.1:0-7462 GCA_036276015.1 Gaiellaceae bacterium
CGGACTTCCCGTCCGGCCTCGTCGGCGTGATGCAGGGCCTGATCCTCTTCTGTGCGCTCGGCGGCGAGGTGCTCGTCCGCTACCGGATCCGCATCGGCCGGCTCACCCGTGCGGAGGCGGTGTCGTGAGCGCGCTCCTGGCAGCCGGCGTCAACGACAGCTTCGTCGTGCTGATCATGGCGTCCGCCGTGCTGTACGGGACGCCGCTTCTCTTCGCCGCCCTGGGGGAGCTGCTCGCCGAGCGCTCGGGCGTCCTCAACCTCGGCGTCGAGGGGATGATGCTCGTCGGCGCCGTCGCGGGGTTCTGGGCGGTGCAGAGCGTGGGCGGTAGCGGCGCCACGTCGCTCGCGGCGGCGCTCGGCGTGGCTGCGATCGCGGGCGCCGCGATGGCTCTCATCCACGCCTTCCTCGTGATCACGCTGCGTGCGAACCAGATCGTCTCCGGTCTCGCGCTCACGATCTTCGCCGGCGCGGCCGGCCTCTCCTCGTACCTCGGCAACGACCTCGACCTCGCCGGCGCGCCGGCCGAGCACGCGTTCACGCCTCTCGACGTGCTCGGGCTCGGCAGCCTGCCCGTGCTCGGGCCTGTCGTGTTCGACCAGTCCGTGCTCGTGTACCTCTCCTGGGCGTGCGTCGTGGTGATCGGCGTCTACCTGGCTCGCACGCGTCCGGGGCTGAACCTCCGTGCCGTCGGCGAGGCGCCGGCCTCCGCGGATGCGATGGGCATCGACGTGACCGCCTATCGGTACGTGCACACGCTCGTGGGAGGCGCGTTCGCGGGCGTGGGGGGCGCGTGCTTCAGCCTGCAGATCACGCCGCAGTGGGTGGGCGGTCTGACCGGCGGCGCCGGCTGGATCGCGGTCGCGCTCGTCATCTTCGCGTTCTGGCGGGCCGACCTGTGTCTCGTCGGCGCGTACCTGTTCGGCGCGTTCTCGGCGCTGCCGCTGCTCCTGCAGGGGCGGGGCTGGCTCTCGGACGTGCCGGCGGAGGTGTTCATCGCGCTCCCATACGTGATGACCGTGGTCGTGCTCGTCGCCGTCTCCTCCGGCGCCGCGAAGCGGCGCCTCGGCGCCCCGGCCGCGCTCGGGGTTCCCTACGTGCGCGAAGAACGGTAGAAGAGGCAGATGGACGTCGCCACCCCCCGCTCGCTCGAGGAGGCGCTCCGCGTCAAGGCGGAGCACCCGGGTGCCGTTCCCATCCAGGGCGGAACGGACCTCATGGTCGCGCTCAACTTCGACCGAGCCCGCCCCGAGCTGCTCCTGAACCTCGGCGAGGTGCCCGAGCTGCGCGGCTTCAGCCGGGAGAACGGAACGCTCAGGCTCGGCGCCGGGCTCACCTACACGGAGGCGCTGACAGGAGAGCCGGCCGAGCTCGTGCCGGCGCTGGCCGAGGCCTCGCGCACGGTCGGGTCGCCGCAGATCCGCAACCGCGGCACGATCGGCGGCAACCTCGGCACCGCGTCGCCGGCCGGCGACGCGCTCCCACCCCTGCTCGTCGAGGGTGCGAGCGTCGAGGTGGCGAGCGTCCGCGGGACCCGCCGCGTCGCGATCGAGGACTTCCTCTTGGGTGTGAAGCGGAACGCCCTCGCCGAGGACGAGCTCATCGTCTCCGTGCTCGTCGAGCCGAGTCGCCAGCCGCAGACGTTCATGAAGGTGGGGCCGCGGAACGCGATGGTCATCGCGGTGTGCTCGCTAGCCCTCGTGGCCGATCGCGAGCGGGGCGAGCTCCGTGTCGCCTTCGGGTCGGCCGCGCCCGTCGCACGGCTCGTGCGAGCGCCGCTCGACGCCGCCGCGTCCTTCCCCGAGCAGGTGGCCGCCGCGGCGAGCCCCATCGACGACGTGCGCGGCACGGCGGCGTATCGCCGTCACGCTCTGCGCGTGCTCACCGAGCGTGCGCTCGAGAGGTGCCTCGCATGAAGATCACCGTCACCGTCAACGGCGAGGCGCGCGAGGCGGACGTCTGGCCGGGGGAGAGCCTCCTCGTGACGCTCCGCGACCGGCTGGACCTTCCCGGGTCGAAGAACGCCTGCGAGCAGGGCGAGTGCGGCTCGTGCTCGGTGCTCCTCGACGGCGAGCTCGTGTGCTCGTGCCTCGTGCTCGCCGCGCAGGCCCACGGTCACGACGTCATGACGGTCGAGGGCTTCGCAAGCGAGGGGCGGCTGCATCCGGTGCAGGAGGCGTTCGCGGACGCAGGGGCCGTCCAGTGCGGGTTCTGCACGCCCGGCTTCGTCGTCGCGGCGGCCGATCTCCTGCGGCGCGTGCCCGACCCGAGCGACGACGAGATCCGCGAGGCGCTCTCCGGGAACCTCTGCCGCTGCACCGGGTACGCGAAGATCCTCGATGCAGTGCGGCTGGCGGCTGAGCGATGAGCGCGACGCGCACGCTTCGCCGCGGTCGTGCCTCGACCGTCGAGCGGCGCGCCGATGCGGTGCCCAAGGTCACCGGCGCATTCGCCTACTCGAGCGACCTCCACCAGGCGGACCTGCTCTGGGGCCACACCGTGCGCAGCCCGCATGCGCACGCGCGAATCGTCGACATCGACGTGAGCGCCGCACGTGAGATGCCGGGCGTGCATGCCGTTCTCACGCACGACGACGTCCCCGGGCAGAAGACCTACGGTCTCGACTTCCCGGACCAGCCGGTGCTCGCGTTCGACCGTGTCCGCTACTTCGGCGAGGCGGTCGCGATCGTCGCGGCCGAGGAGCCCGAGCAGGCCCGGCGTGCCGCGGCAGCCGTTCGCGTCGAGTACGAGCCGCTCGAGCCGGTCACCGATCCGGAGCGCGCGACGGAGGCGGAGCCGCTCCATCCCGATCGTCCCACGAAGGGCCACGGCTATCGCGACGACCCGCGTCCGAACGTCGTTCGCTCCATCGTCATCCGCCGGGGCGATCCCGACGCACGCGGTGACGTCGTCGTCGAGGGCGTCTACGAGGTGGGCTCGCAGGACCAGGCGTTCCTCGGCCCAGAGTCGGGCATCGCGATCCCCGACGGCGAGGGGGGCGTCGACATCCACGTCGCGACCCAGTGGCTCCACGTCGACCGCGACCAGGTCGCACCCTGCCTGGGACTCGAGCCCGAGCAGGTGCGGATCCACCTCGCGGGCGTCGGAGGAGCGTTCGGCGGCCGCGAGGACCTCTCGATGCAGATCCACGCCGCGCTCCTCGCGCTCCGCACCGGCCGGCCGGTGAAGATCGTCTACAACCGCGAGGAGTCGTTCGTCGGCCACATCCACCGGCACCCGGCGCGAATCTGGGCTGAGCACCGCGCCACGAGCTCCGGCCGGCTCGTCGGCGTCCGCATGCGCATCCTCATCGACGGTGGCGCCTATGCCTCGAGCTCGACCGCCGTCATCTCGAACGCATGCTCGTTCGCCGTCGGGCCGTACGCGGTCGACAACGTCGAGATCGAAGGGCTCGCGGTGTACACGAACAACCCGCCTTGCGGCGCGATGCGCGGGTTCGGAGCCGTCCAGACGTGCTTCGCGGCGGAGGCGCAGATGGACAGGCTCGCCGCGGCTCTCGACATCGACCCGATCGAGTTGCGGCTCCTGAACGCGCTCGAATCGGGAGGAACGCTCGCCACCGGCCAGGTGGTGGCCGGCTCGCTGCCGACACGCGAGGTGATTCGGCGCGCTGCCGAGCTCCTGGTTCCCGAGCCGGAGCCGCTCCCGCGCGAGGCGGTCCGGCTCCCGGGCGGCGCCGGCAACACGACGCGTGGCGAGGGCGTTCGGCGCGGCGTCGGGTTCGCAGTCGGCTTCAAGAACATCTGCTACTCGGAGGGCTTCGACGACTACTGCACGGCCCGGGTCGTTCTCGGAGAGGACGGCTCCGCCGAGGTGCACTGTGCCGCCGCGGAGGTGGGCCAGGGTGTGAGCGACGTCGTCCTCCAGGTCGCACGGCTCGAGCTCGGCACCGACGACGTGTCGCTCGCGGCGGGCACGACGGCGAGTGTCGGCTCGGCCGGGTCCGCCTCTGCGTCACGCATGACCTGGATGGCGGCGGGCGCCGTGCAGGCCGCATGCCGGGCAGCGCTCGAGGAGCGGGGGCGCAGGCGCGACGGACTCGTCGACGTGGAGCGCGTCTACCGGCATCCGCGCACCTACCCACTCGATCCGGAGACTGGTCAGGTCACCGACGGGCAGGCCCATGTCGCATTCGCTGTCGCTGCGATGCGCGCCGTGGTGGAGGTGGATGTCGAGCTCGGGCTCACGCGAGTGGTCTGGATCGGGACGGCGCAGGACGTCGGCAAGGCGCTGAGTCCGACCGCGGTGGAGGGCCAGATCGAAGGTGGGACGGCGCAGGGGCTCGGGCTCGCGCTCATGGAGGAGATCCAGACGCGCGGCGGCGTCATTACGAACGCGAGCTTCACGGACTACCTCATCCCGACCTTCCTCGACATGCCGCCCGTCGTCTCGGAACTCGTCGAGGTACCGGAACCGGACGCCCCCTATGGCGTGAAGGGCGTCGGCGAGCCACCGACGGTCGTCTCCACGGCCGCGATCGTGGCGGCCATCCGCGACGCTACGGGTCGAGCGCTTCCACGTGTCCCCGTCAGACCCGACGACATCGTCGGGCTCTGAGGCTCAGAGCGAGCCGCGCGGGGCGATCCAGCGGGTCGGCTGGCCGGTGATCGCAGCGATCTCGTCGAAGTCGGCGTCGTAGTGGAGGACCGTCACACCCGCTGACTCCGCAGCCGCCGCGGTGAGGAGGTCGAAATGCTTCACGGCGCGGTGATGCATCCCGCCCGTGCGAGCCAGCTGCTCGTAGACGTCGAGCGCGCGTTGCCACTGACGGGGGCCGATGGGGCACTGTCGAAGCTGATCGAGCGCGGTTCTCGCTGATGAGAACTCGACCGCGTTCCGCGTTCCGTAGAGCAGCTCGAACGACACCGGCCCGCAGGTCGCGATCTCGCCCGAAGCCACCGCTGCCCGGAACCGATCGTGCATCTCCGGATCCCGTCCGGCAACGATCCAGGCGCTCGTGTCCGCGAGCTCTGTCACTCGCCGTCTGCCAGCCGGGGGCTCCGAAGGCGCTCGAGTTCGTCGAGCGTGAGATCGGGCGTCCAGCTGGCGAGCCAGCGAAGTGCGTCGCGGCGGACGACCTCTTCCAGTGCACGATGGATCGTCTCGGTCGTCGTGCGCGTGCCGAGTACCTCGCGCGCCTGCGCGACGAGGTCGAGGTCGAGGTTGAGTGACGTCCGCCTGATCATCGAACCGTATGCCTCACTGCGTAACAGAAGGCATACACGCACGTCAAGAGATGCGCACGAGAGAGGGGCCCTGCGGCCCCTCTCGTTTCCCCCACTCGGATGGAGGGAGCCGCTAGCGCCCCGAGACCCGGAGCAGCGAGAAGCGCTTGGCGTAGGCGACCTGCACGAGGTGGCGCTGCACGGAGACCGCAATCTGTGCCCGCTGCACCTTCGCGACCTGGACGCCGACCACCTGTGCGGAGACCTGCGGCTGTGCCTGTGCGGCGACGTTGCCCGCCGACGCGACCGACGGTACGGCGGCGAAGGCGGTGACGACTGCTGCGATGGCGATGCGCTTCATCGAGTGCTCCCTTCTCGTCCGATCCGGCATGCTCCGAGCGTAGGCGGCACCCGAACCCCTGTCGTTCGCGCGCACGACGTTGCGAATGTCACCGCCGTTACACAGACTTCGGGCATGGAGTGGCCGCTGCTCGAAGGGCTCCCCGCCGCCGACGTGCGCGAGTTGCTGGCCATCGCCCGGCGGCGGGTGTTCGCGCGTGGCGAGGTCGTGTTCCACCGAGACGATCCGGCGGACTCGCTGCACCTCGTCGTGCGCGGGCGCTTCGGCGCGCGGGTGCTGACTCCGCTGGGCGACAGCGTGCTCGTCGACGTGCTCGGTCCGGGCCAGAGCTTCGGCGAGCTCGCGCTGCTGCTGCCGGACGCGCGCCGTTCCGCGACGGTCGAGGCGCTCGAGGCCGGCGAGACGCGTTCCGTCTTCCGCGACGACTTCGCCCTCCTCCAGCGCGAGCATCCGGGTGTCAAGGACGTCCTCCTGCGTCTCCTCGCCGAGCAGCTGCGGAGATCGACGGACCGGGTCGTCGAGGCGCACTACGTCGACGCCGAGACACGCGTCCGTCGTCGTCTCGTCGAGCTGGCGACGACGTACGAAGGCGGTGTCGTGCCGCTCACGCAGGAAGACGTCGCGGCCATGGCCGGTACGTCTCGGGCGACGGTCAACCGCGTGCTGCGCGAGGAGGCGAAGCTCGGCGCGGTCGCCCTGGCGCGGGGGCGGACGACGGTGCTCGACGCAGACGATCTCGAGCGGCGCTGTCGACGCACCACCTAACGCGACAGATCGTCGAGCAGCGCGCCGAGCAGCCCGTAGAAGCGCTGCGTCGACGCGATCCTGACCTTCTCACCAGGCGCGTGCGGGCCGACGATCTCGGGGCCGATCGAGACCATCTCGACGCCGGGGAGCTTCCGACCGAGGACCGCGCACTCGAGTCCGCCGTGGACGACGGTCAACGTGGGCTCGGCGCCGATGTGCCGCTTGTAGGTCGCTCTGGCCGTCGCAAGCAGCGACGAGTCGAGGTTGGGCTCCCAGGGCGGATAGGAGCGCCGCACCTCGATCTCCGCGCCCCCGAGGCGCGCGATCGCCTCGGCGGTCTGCAGCGCCCCGTCGAGCGCCGGCCGGCTCGAGCTCCGCGTCATCGAGCCGAGCGTCAGGACGGCGTCGTGCGTGACGGCGGTCGTGAGGCTCGTGCTCGTCTCGACCACCCCGTGGAGCTCCGTCGACATTGCGAGGACGCCGGTCGGGATCGCTGCGACGAGATCGAGCGCGCGCCGTGTGACCGTCTCCGGTGCCGCGGCATCGAGAGGGACGTCTGCGAACTCGAGTCGGAGTGCCCCGTCCGACGAAGCGTGCTGGTGTGCGATCGCAGCGAGGGTGTCGGCGGCGGCCGTCCGCAGCGCTTCACGCTGCTCTCGCGGGACGACGACGACGACGGTCGCGTCGCGCGGGATCGCGTTCCTGCTCACGCCTCCGTCGAACGTGACGAGGCGAAAGGGCGCCGCTGCGAAGGCGCTCGCGCACACTCGGCCGAGTGCCTTGATCGCGTTCACACGCCCGGCGGCGATGTCCCCTCCCGAGTGCCCGCCCTTCGCCCCTGACAGCGTGATGCGAACGCCCTCCCAGTCGCGCGAGACGGGCTCCGAGCCCAACGCGAGGCGCAGGAGCGTGTGGTCGCTGCCGGCGCAGCCGATGGTCAGGGCGTCGTCGCTCGTTCCGTCGAGGTTGAGCAGGAGCCGACCCGTGACGAGCGAGGCGTCGAGTCCCTTCGCGCCGTCGAGCCCCTGCTCCTCCGAGACGGTGAGGAGCACCTCCAGCGGGCCGTGCTCGACGCCGGTGTCGTCGACCACCGCGAGCACCGCCGCCACGCCGATCCCGTTGTCGGCGCCGAGCGTCGTCCCGTCGGCACGCACCCAGCCGCCCTCGAC
>DASUCN010000028.1:0-12736 GCA_036276015.1 Gaiellaceae bacterium
CAGGGCGCGGCGCCGGCGGCGACGTCGTGCGCCAGCTCGGAAGCGTCGGTCGTCGTCGCCGAAGCGACGCGGCGGAAGCTTTGCGACTCCTCGTCCCACCGCTCGAGCAGGCGGCCCGCTCGCGTCGATCCGGTGCGCCGCGCGTGCTGCTCGACGAGCTCGCGCAGGTGCGTGAGCTCGCGTACATCGAGCTCCTCCGCGACGATCCCGTCGGCGACGCGCGTGGCGAGGGTGCCCTCCGCGTCGTGGACGAACGCCTCGCCTCCGGTCATCCCGGCACCGAGGTTGAGCCCCACTTCGCCGAGCACTACGACGGTGCCGGCGGTCATGTACTCGCAGCCGTGGTCGCCGACGCCCTCGACCACCGCGACCGCGCCGGAGTTCCGGACGGCGAAGCGCTCGCCCGCCGAGCCTGCGCAGAAGAGCTGGCCGCCGGTCGCGCCGTACAGGGCGGCGTTCCCGACGAGGCAGGGGTCGCCGGCATCGTTCGGTGGAGGCGAGATCACGATCCGGCCGCCGCTCATCGACTTCCCGACGCCGTCGTTCGCCTCCCCCACGAGGTCGAGCTCGACGCCCGCCGTCAGGAACGCGCCGAAGCTCTGGCCCGCGGCGCCCTCGAAGCGCGCCCGCACGCGACCAGCGGGGGCCGCAGAGCCGACGGCCCGCGCGATCGTCCCACCGAGCCGTGCGCCGACCGCGCGATCGCCGTTCCCGATGAGGTGGCGCGGCTCGACGAGCGTCGCACCGTCGACGGCGTCACGGCCCTGCGCGCGGAGCAGCGTCCCGAGACGATCTCCCGGGTCGCTCGGACGGGCCTTCGTGAAGCGGGTCGTCCCCTCCGCGCTCCGCCCGAGCAGCGGCGAGAGATCGAGGCAGTCGACGCGCGGGTCGCCGGTGCGCCTCTGCGCGAGGCATTCGACCCGTCCGATCGCGTCGTCGAGCGAGCGGAGGGCGAGCGAGGCGAGCAGCCGCCGGACTTCCTCGGCGACGAAGAGGAGGTATGTCTGGAGCATCTCGGGCGTCCCCGCGAACTTCTCCCGCAGCTCCGGGCGCTGTGTCGCGATCCCGACCGGGCAGCTGTCGAGGTGACACGAGCGCACCATCAGGCAGCCCTCGGCGAGGAGGAGCGACGTTCCGAAGGCGTATTCGTCGGCGCCCAGCAATGCCGCGACTACGACGTCGCGACCCGTCTTGAAGCCCCCGTCGGCCCGCAGCCGGACGCGGGTGCGTAGGTGATTCGCGACGAGGGCCTGCTGCGCCTCGGCGAGACCGAGCTCCCACGGGACGCCCGCGCTCTTGATCGAGACGAGCGGGCTCGCGCCGGTCCCGCCGTCGGCACCGGCGATGTGGATGACGTCGGCGTGCGCCTTGGCGACCCCGGCTGCGACGAGCCCGACTCCGCTCTCGGCGACGAGCTTCACGGAGACGGCAGCGTCCGGGTTGACCTCGCGCAGGTCGTAGATCAGCTGCGCGAGATCCTCGATCGAGTAGATGTCGTGGTGCGGCGGAGGGGAGATGAGCGAGATGCCCGGCCGCGTCCTGCGCAGCCCGGCGATCTCCTCCGTCACCTTGTGC
Organism: Gaiellaceae bacterium; assembly: GCA_036276015.1. Taxonomy (GTDB): domain Bacteria; phylum Actinomycetota; class Thermoleophilia; order Gaiellales; family Gaiellaceae; genus GMQP-bins7. The sequence continues at coordinate 1,576 of DASUCN010000028.1, forward strand.
GCGGGGATCTGCCCGCCCTCGCCCGGCTTCGAGCCCTGCGCGATCTTGATCTGGAGCTCCTCCGCGGAGACCGCGTACTCGGCGCTGACCCCGAACCGACCCGAGGCGACCTGCTTGATCTTCGAGTTGCGCTCGTCACCGAAGCGCTCGGAGCTCTCGCCGCCCTCGCCCGAGTTCGCGCGCGCGCCGAGGCGGTTGAGCGCGACCGCGACCGTCTCGTGCGCCTCGGCCGAGAGCGCGCCGTGCGACATCGCACCGCTCGAGAAGCGGCGCACGATCTCCGACGCCGGCTCGACCTCGTCCACCGGGATGGGCTGGCCGGCAGGGACGAGGTCGAGCAGGTCGCGCGGCTCGAGCGGGCTGCGCCCGTTCACGAGGTCGGCAAAGCGCTCGTAGAGGTCGGATCGTTCGCCGCGCGTCGCTGCTCGGAGCGCGTGGGCGCCGGCGACCGCCTCCTGCAACGCCGCGACGACGTCGGGGTCGGTCGCATGCGGCTCGCCGCCCTTGCGGAACTTGAAGTACCCAGGGTTCTCGAGCTGTGGCTTCTGCGCGCGTGAGGCCTCGAGCCGCTCGAGCGCCTCGCGCTCGAAGCGTTCGAGACGGACGCCGCCGAGCGGCGAGGGCGTGCCGCCGAGGTACTCGCGGCAGAGCGTGCGATCGAGCCCGATCGCGTCGAAGAGGCGCGCGCCGCGGTAGCTCGCGACGTCCGAGATTCCCATCTTGGACATGACCTTGAGCACGCCTTCCTCGAGGCCGGCGAGCAGGCGGCGCTGCGCCTCGGCCGGTGAGGGCCGGTCGCCGCCGATGCGGTCGTTCGCGGCCAGCTGCGCGACGGTCTCGAGCGCGAGCCGCGGGCAGATCACGTCGGCGCCGTACCCGAGCAGGCACGCGATCGTGTGCGTCTCGCGCGGCTCGTCGGACTCGACCAGGAGCGAGCAGCGCGTGCGCAGACCGGCCTCGACGAGTCGCGAGTGGACGGCCGAGAGCGCGAGGACCGAAGGGATCGGCGCACGGTCGTCGCCCGCCTCGGCGTCGGACAGGCAGACGAGCTCGGCACCGGCTGCGACGGCGGACTCGGCGAGCACGGCCAGCCGGTCGAGCGCCCGCCCGAGTCCCTCCTCGCCCGTGAACGTCGCGTCGAGCCGCAGGGGAGAGAGCGCCTCGAGTCCGGTCGGGGTGAGGAGGAACCCGGGCAGGACGGTGAGCCGCGGCGGTGGGCCGTCGTGGGCGAGCGTGTCCACGCGAGGCCCGACGAGCGTTGCCACGGACATGACGAGCCGCTCGCGTAGGTGGTCGATCGCCGGGTTCGTCACCTGCGCGAAGCGCTGCCGAAGGTAGGTGGAGAAGGGACGTGCTCGGCCAGCGAGCGGTGCGATCGGAGCGTCGTCGCCCATGGACGACACCGGGTCGTGCCCCGTCTGCGCGAGCGGTCGCAGCATGCCGTTCAGCTCCTCGCGCGTGTAGCCGTGGAGCACGTGGTGGGCATCGAGCGAGTCCGACGGCGGCTCGACCGGCTCCCCGGTGTCGCTTCGGACGGTGCTCGCGGCGACCCACTTCCCGTACGGGTGCCGGCGCGCGAGCTCGCGCCGGAGCTCCTCGCCGAGGAGGAGGCCGCGGGCGGGGTCGACGACGAGGATGCCGCCGGGGCCGAGCCGGCCGCGCTTGACGGTCGCGCCCTCGGGCAGTGGCACGGCGCCCGCCTCGGAGGCGACGGTGACGAGGCCGTCGTCCGTGATCGCGACGCGCAGCGGCCGGAGCCCGTTACGGTCGAGAGCCGCACCGCATGTCCGGCCGTCGGTGAAGCAGAGTGCCGCCGGGCCGTCCCACGGCTCGCTCAGCATCGCGCCGTAGCGGTGGAAGTCGCGTACCTCGGGATCGAGCCGCGGGTCGTTCTGCCACGCGGGCGGAACGAGAAGCGAGACGGCCTCCGCGAGGTCCTTCCCCTGCCCGCGCACGACCAGGTCGAGCGCGTTGTCGAGGAGCGCCGAGTCCGAGCCGTCACGGTCGAGTGCCGGTGCGAGCCCCGGCTCCACCTCGATCGCGCGCAGCCTCGCCTCCATGGAGGCCACGTTCCCGTCGATCGTGTTGATCTCGCCGTTGTGGCAGAGAAGCCGGAACGGCTGGGCGCGCTCCCAGCTCGGCTCCGTGTTCGTCGAGAAGCGCTGGTGGAAGATCGCGAAGGGGACCTCGAGCTCGGGGTCCTCGAGGTCGGGGTAGAAACGCGCGAGCTGCCCGGCGGCGCAGAGCGCTTTGTAGGTCACGGTTCGAAACGACAGCGAGGCGATGTAGACGCCGGCGACGCGCTCGGCCCGTCTCCGGGCTCGGTAGGCGCGTCGCTCGGCGTCCGGGTGCTCGGATGGAGCGAGCACGAGCTGTTCGATCCGCGGGAGCGAGGCGAGGGCGGTGACGCCGATCGCGCTCATGCGGATCGGGACGGTCCGCCAGCCGGCGGGCTCGAGACCTTCGGCGCGGCAGGCGTCTTCGACCGGAGCGCGGAGCCAGCCCTCCCGCAGGAAGCACATCGCGAGGCCCGCATCGGGCCAGCCGGCGAGCGTGTCGGTCAGCGGCAGCAGCACGCCAGCGCCGTCACCGGTGACGCCGTCCGCAGCCCAGGCGCCGCGGTGGCCGACGGCGGCGAGGCCGGCGAGCGCGCGATCGAGCACATCACGCGATGCGCGCCCGTGGACGTCCGCCACGAGTCCGATGCCGCAGGCATCGCGCTCGCGTCGTGGGTCGTATAGAAGGCGCTGCCGGTCGCCCGTGATGGCGATCACCTTTCCTTCGGAGGGTCTAAGACTCCCGCCGCCTACCTGTGAGCTAGTGCGGCGGGGCGGGAGGGTGAGTGCCGACTAGCTGGGGGGGCCGAAGCCAAAAATCGCGGCCTTGCGGCCCGCGGCTGCGAAAGCGATTCCGGCTGTTACGGCACCCGTCACGAGCGCGGAACGATAGCCGGTTCGCCGGCCGGCGACAACCGCGATCTGGCGGCACGCGAGGCAGTGGGTTATCGTGGCGCCATGACCAGCCCCGGCCGCGCAGCCACTCTCGCACGCCGCCCGCTGGCCGGCCTCACGCTGATCCTTCCCCGCTAGGGGAAGCGGCGCGTCGACATACCCGTCCCTGTCCGCACCACTGGTGCGCCCGCAGCCATACGAAGGAGCGCCGCTCATGCCGATGCCGCACTGGAAGTACCGCCCGTACGAGACCGTCGACCTCCCCGACCGAACCTGGCCCGACCGCGTCCTCGACGCAGCGCCGATCTGGTGCTCCACCGACCTGCGCGACGGCAACCAGGCGCTCGTCAATCCCATGGACTCGGGGCGCAAGCGGCGGTTCTTCGACCTCCTCCTCACGCTCGGCATCCGCGAGATCGAGGTCGGATTCCCGGCGGCGTCGAAGACCGACTTCGACTTCGTCCGCATGCTCATCGAGGAGGAGCTCGTGCCGGACGGGACGACGATCGCGGTCCTCACGCAGGCGCGGCCCGAGCTCATCGAGCGCAGCTTCGAGGCGATCGCCGGAGCGAAGCGGGCGATCGTACACCTCTACAACTCCACCTCGGTCACGCAGCGCCGGGTCGTCTTCCGCCTCGACCGCAACGGCATCACCGAGCTCGCGGTGCGCGGGGCGCGCCTCTGCAAGGAGCTCGCGGCGGAAGCCGACGGTGAGATCGTCTTCCAGTACTCGCCGGAGAGCTTCCACCACACGGAGCTCGACTACGCGCTCGAGATTTGCGAGGCGGTCGCGGAGGAGTGGGGGCCGACGCCCGGCGCGAAGATGATCGTGAACCTGCCGACGACCGTCGAGCAGTTCCCGCCGAACGTCTACGCCGATCGCATCGAGTGGTTCGGGCGCCACTTCACGAAGCGCGACGCGTCGATCCTGTCCGTGCACCCGCACAACGATCGCGGCACCGCGGTCGCGACGGCCGAGCTCGGGCTCATGGCAGGCGCCGAGCGCGTCGAAGGCACGCTCTTCGGCAACGGCGAGCGGACCGGGAACGTCGACCTGGTCACGATCGCGCTGAACCTCCTCACGCAAGGGGTCGATCCGGACCTCGACCTGTCGGCGATCGACGAGGCTCGTGCGATCGTCGAGGAGTGCAACGAGCTGCCCGTCCATCCGCGCCACCCGTACGTCGGCGAGCTCGTCTACACGGCGTTCTCGGGCTCGCACCAGGACGCGATCAAGAAGGGGATGTACGCGCAGGAGCGGTCGGGCTCGGAGGAGTGGGACGTCCCGTACCTCTCGATCGACCCGAAGGACGTCGGACGCACGTACGAGGCGATCATCCGCGTGAACTCCCAGTCGGGCAAGGGGGGCGTTGCATACCTCATGCAGGTCGAGCACCATCTCGACCTCCCGCGCGGGCTCCAGGTCGACTTCGCACAGAAGGTGCAGGCGATCGCAGACGGGCGCGGCGGCGAGCTCACTCCCGACGAGCTCCTGCAGACGTTTCGCGTGCACTACCTCGACCATGCGAACCCGTTCGAGCTCGTCGGCCATTCGCTCTCGAGCGAGGGCGGCACCGACCGCATCGCGGCGAGACTCCTCGTCGGCGGGGAGGAACGAATCGTCGAGGGCGAGGGGAACGGGCCGATCGACGCGCTCGTGACGGCGCTCTCCCGGGAGCTCGACGCCGACGTCCACGTCCTCGACTACCACGAGCACGCGATGGGTCGCGGCGAGGACGCTACGGCGGCCGCGTACGTCGAGGCGGACGTCGACGGCGAGGTCGTCTGGGGGGTCGGCATCCACTCCTCGATCGTGACCGCGTCGCTGCGAGCGGTCGTCAACGCGGTGAACCGTGCCCATGCTCTGCGGGAGGCCCAGGAGGCGGCCGCCGCCGCGTTCGACTCGTAGCCCACCCGTTCGCGGCTTGACACGGCGGTGCCGCGACCGCACACTGTGCCCTTCGATGCCGGGTCACGCGTACGTATCGACACGCACTGACGCCACCGCCGTGGGCGTATCGCCCTGCGGCGTCGGCATCGCGATCCTCCTGATTCTCCCCCTCTAGGGGGAGACGCGACCTACGCGCCTCACTGGCGCAGACGCCGACCGAAGCACAGGACCAGTGCGTCCTCAGTGCCACCCGACAGGAGGAGCCCTACGTGAAGGACCACCGCAGGATCACGATCTTCGACACGACACTCAGGGACGGCGAGCAGTCCCCTGGCATCGCGCTCTCACCGGACGACAAGGTGGAGATCGCGATCGCGCTCGAGCGCCTGGGCGTCGACGTGATCGAGGCGGGCTTCGCGTATTCCTCGCCCGGCGATTTCGAGGGCGTCCGGGCGGTCGGTGAGGCGCTCACCCGCCCCACCGTCGCGTCGTTCGCGCGAGCGCGCACCGAGGATCTCGACGCCGCCGTGGAGGCTCTCGCGGGAGCGCGCACCCGCACCCGCATCCACGTCGTCCTCGCCACGAGCCCGATCCACATGGAGCACAAGCTCCGGCTCGAACCGCCCGAGGTCGTCGAGCGGGCGCGGCGCGCCGTCGCGCACGTCGCAGGACGCGTCGACGAGATCGAGTTCTGCTGCGAGGACGCGACCCGATCCGACCCCGCCTTCGTTGCCGAGGTCACCCGTGCTGCGATCGAGGCAGGCGCGACGACGATCAACCTTCCCGACACCGTCGGCTACACCGTGCCGGAGGAGTACGGCGCGTTCCTCCTCGAAGTCCGCCGCCTCTGCCCCGAGCTCGAGGACGTGACTCTCTCCGTCCACTGCCACGACGACCTCGGTCTCGCCGTGGCGAACACCCTTGCCGGGATCCGTGCCGGTGCGACCCAGGTCGAGTGCACCGTCAACGGCCTCGGCGAGCGCGCCGGGAACGCAGCACTGGAGGAGGTCGTGATGGCGCTTCGCGTCCGTGCCGACGTGCTCGCCTGCGAGACCGGCGTCGACGTCGGCCACATCGGGCGCGTCTCGCGCCTCGTCTCCCGCCTCACCGGCTACGGCGTGCAGCGCAACAAGGCGATCGTCGGCGCCAGCGCGTTCGCGCACGAGGCCGGCATCCACCAGGACGGGATGCTGAAGCACGAGTCGACGTACCAGATCATGGATCCCGCGGAGCTCGGCCTGACGATGACGCTGCCGCTGGGCAAGCACTCAGGCCGTCACGCGTTTCGTCGCGCCTGCGAGAGCGCGGGTATGCGGCTGAGCGACGAGGAGCTCGCTGCGGCCTTCCGGCGCTTCAAGGTCCTCGCTGACACGCGCCGGGCCGTCACGCTCTTCGACGTCGTCGGTGGCGCGGAGGTGGCGGCATGACCGATCGAACCATCTACACGGTCGCCTGCCTCTCCGGGCACGGGATCGGCCCCGAGGTCATGGCGCAGGCGAGCCGCGCGCTCGATCGCGTCTCCCGACTCCACGGCTTCCGGGTCGCGGAGATCCACCTGCCCTTCGGTGCGGAGGCGCTGACGCAGTCGGGCCACGCACTCCCCGGCGAGACGCGACGCGCGACCCTCGAGGCCCAGGCCATCCTCGTCGCGGCCGGCAACGAGCCCGCGCTCGCGGGCGTCGAGTCCGAGCTCGACCTGCGGACGCGGGTCGATCGCGTCGCGTACGGCGCGCGAAGCACGGTCACCGTGCTCAGCCCGCTCGGCGACGGCGCGGCGAGTGGAGCGCTGCAGCGCGCGTTCGAGCTCGCCCGCTCGAGCAAGGGCCAGGTCACCTCCGTCGGCGGCGATTCCACCTGGAAGACGGCTGTGGAGGCGGAGGCGGCGCTGCATGCGGGGGTGCTCGTCGAGTTCTCGACGCTCAAGGTCGCCGCCTCGCGCCTCGCCTTCGAGCCGGACGCGTTCGACGTCGTCGTCACGCCGGCGCCCTACGCCGAGCCGCTCGTCGCGCTCGTCGCGCACGGGCACCACCCTCGCGTCGTCGCCTCGGGCCGGCTGGCTGCGAGCGGGCCTGCGGTCTTCCTCCCCGCGCACGGCGCCGCCGAGGACATCGCGGGGCAGGGCGTCGCGAACCCGGCCTCGATGCTGCTCGCAGCCGCACTCCTGCTCGGAGAGGGGCTCGGCGAGCGGCGCGCGGCCGAGACGCTGACCGGCGCCGTGCTCCATGCGTGCTCGAACGGAACGCGAACACCGGACATGGTCTCCACCGGGGTCGGTGCTACGACGCGCGAGTTCACCGACGTCGTGCTGTCGGAGCTACCTGGCTCTTTGACGAACGCGGAGTTCTATCGCGAGGCGGTGGCCTGAGATGAAGCCCAACGGAGCAGACGCGGTTCTCCGCTCGCTCGAGGCCGAGGGCGTCGACATCGCCTTCGGGCTTCCCGGCGGCGCGATCCTGCCGCTGTACGACGCATTCGCGCGCGGCACGACCGTGCGCCACGTCCTCGCGCGCCACGAGCAGGGGGCCGGCCACATGGCGGAGGGCTACGCGCGTGCGACGGGGCGTCCGGGAGTCGCGATCGCGACCTCGGGTCCCGGCGCGACGAACCTCGTGACGCCGATCGCCGACGCGTGGATGGACTCGACCCCGCTCGTGTGCATCACCGGCCAGGTGCGCTCGCACCTCATCGGCACGGACGCGTTCCAGGAATGCGACATCACGGGGATCACGATTCCGGTCGTCAAGCACTCGTGGCTCGTGCAGGACGTGAAGGAGATCCCGCACGTGTTGAAGGCTGCCTTCCACGTCGCCCGAACCGGCCGCTGCGGCCCCGTCCTGGTCGACATCCCGCGGGACGTCCAGGAGGCGGCACTCGACTTCGAGTACCCCGACGAGGTCGACCTCCCCGGCTGGAAGCCGCCCCAGCGTGGCCATCCGCGGCAGATCAAGCGCGCGGCCGAGGCGCTCGCGCGCGCCGAGAGGCCCGTCCTCTACGTCGGCGGCGGCACGCTCAACGCGGATGCCTGCGATGAGCTGCGGTCACTCGCCGAGCTCGGCCGCCTCCCCGTGGTGACGACCTTGATGGGCAAGAGCGCCTTCCCGGAGACGCACGAGCTGCACTACGGGTGGCCCGGCATGCACGGGCCGAAGTGGTCGAACTGGGCGATGAACAAGTGCGACCTCCTCGTCGCCGTGGGCGCCCGTTTCGACGACCGCGTCACCGGCAAGCTCTCGGCGTTTGCACCCGGCGCGACCGTCATCCACCTCGACATCGACTCCGCGGAGATCTCCAAGCTCCGCCAGGCGGATATTCCCGTGGTCGGCCCCCTGAAGCAGGTGCTTGCCGACCTCGCGGACGAGCTGCGCGCACTCCACGGATCCGGAGACGCCGCAGTGAGCCGGACCGAGCCATGGCTGCGCCAGCTCTCCGCCTGGCGAGAGGAGTTCCCGCTGCGCTACGGCAACGGGGGCGACATGCTGAAGCCGCAGGTCGTGCTGGAGACGCTGCAGCGGCTCACGGCGGGGAGCGACGTCGTCTGGACCACCGGCGTCGGGCAGCACCAGATGTGGGCGATGCAGTACCTGCTCTGCGACCGACCTCGCTCGTTCATCACCTCCGGCGGGCTCGGGACGATGGGCTACGGCGTCCCCGCGGCCGTCGGCGCCAAGGCCGCGCGCCCGGAGGCCACGGTCGTCTGCGTCGACGGCGACGGCTGCTTCCAGATGACGGGCCAGGAGCTCGCGACGTCTGTCCTCGAGAACCTCCCGATCGTCGTCGTCATCGTCAACAACGGCTACCTCGGGATGGTCCGCCAGTGGCAGGACATGTTCTTCGACGAGCGCTTCTCGCAAGTACACCTCACGCACCAGGTGCCGGACTACGCGAAGCTGGCGGAGGCCTACGGTGCAGTCGGGCTCACCGTCGAGAGCGAAGACGAGCTCGAGCCGGCGCTCGAGCATGCGCTCGCGTGCGGTCGGACGGCAGTCGTCGACGCTCGCGTCGACCCGCGCGAGCACTGCTTCCCGATGATCCCGGCCGGGGCCGCGGCGCTCGATCTCGTCGAGTACTCCGAGCCCGAGGCGCTGGAGGTCGAGGCGTGAGACACACCCTCTCCGTGCTGCTCGAGAACAAGCCGGGCGCGCTCATGCGCATCTCCAGCATGTTCGCGCGGCGCGGCTTCAACATCGAGAGCCTCGCCGTCGGACCAACGGAGCGCCACGATGTGTCGCGCATCACGCTCCGCGTCGATTGCGAGCAACACCCGCTCGAGCAGATCGAGAAGCAGATGCACAAGCTCGTGAACGTCCTTCGGGTCTCGGAGCTCGAGCCAGACGAAGCCGTGGAGCGCGAGCTCGCGCTCCTCAAGGTCGCCGCGCCCGCCGCCAGGCGCGGCGAGCTCATCTCCCTGGCCCAGGCGTTCAACGCACGGGTCGCCGACCTCGGCCCCGACGCGATCGTCTTCGAGATCGTGGGCCACCCCGAGGAGATCGACTCCTTCGAGGAGCTCGTCCGCCCGCACGGGCTGAAGGAGCTCGTCCGAACCGGCAGAATCGGCCTCGGCCGAGCCTCCACGGCGAAGCAGAACCACCGACCGCAACACGTCCTCCGCTGACCGACGAGAAGGAGAAGCGCATGGCCACGATCCACCGCGAAGGCAACCTCGACCTGCTCACGGGCAAGGTCGCCGTCGTCGGCTACGGGAGCCAGGGCCATGCCCACGCTCTCAACCTCCACGACTCGGGCGTCGACGTCCAGGTCGGCCTCCGCGAGGGCAGCCCTTCTCGCGCATCTGCGGAGGAGGCGGGTCTCGCCGTCGGCACCGTCGCCGAAGCTGTCGAAGGCGCGCAGATCGTCTCCCTCCTCCTGCCCGACCAGGTGCAGCCTCGGGTGTACGAGGAGGACGTCGTGCCGAATCTCGACCCGGGCGCGGCTCTCCTCTTCGCGCACGGCTTCAACGTCCACTACGGCCGCATCGCGCCGCCCGCAGGGCACGACGTGATCATGGTCGCGCCGAAGGGGCCGGGCCACATCGTGCGCCGGCTGTTCACGGAGGGCTTCGGGACGCCGGCGATCGTCGCGGTCGCGCAGGATGCGAGCGGCGGCGCGTTCGACCTCGCGCTCGCATACGGCACCGGGATCGGCGCCGCGCGGGCAGGGATGATCGAGACGACGTTCGCCGAGGAGACCGAGACCGACCTCTTCGGGGAGCAGGCGGTTCTCTGCGGCGGCGTCACCGAGCTCATCCGGGCAGGTTTCGAGACGCTCGTCGAGGCCGGCTACCAGCCGGAGATCGCGTACTACGAGTGCCTCCACGAGCTGAAGCTGATCGTCGACCTCATCTGGGAGGGCGGCCTCGCGGGGATGCGCTACTCCGTCTCAGACACCGCCGAGTACGGCGACCTCACCCGCGGCCCGCGCGTCATCGACGAGCACGTGCGCGAGAACATGCGGGCGCTCCTCGACGACGTGCGCTCGGGCGTGTTCGCACGCGAGTGGATCGCCGAGATGGACGCGGGCGAACCGCACCTCGCCGAGCTGCGCGCGCAGGCGGCAAGCCAGGTGCTCGAGCAGGTCGGTCCCGAGCTTCGTGCGCTCATGCGCCGAGAGGACTCGGAGGTCAGGGCTGGCGGCTAGCAGGGAGGTCGGCGTCGGCCTCCTCGGCTACGGGACGGTCGGCGCTGCGGTCGACAGGCTGCTCGTCGAGAACGCGGACGACATCGAGCGGGCCACCGGGCACCGCCTGCGGGTCGTCCGCGCGCTCGTGCGCGACCCGGGTCGGGAGCGCGGATTCGACCCAGGCGCGGGCGTGCTGACGACGGAGTTCGCGACCGTCCGCGACGACCCGGAGGTCGCTCTCGTCGCGGAGGTCATGGGCGGAGTCGATCCGACGGGCGGGTACGTCCTCGAGCTCCTCGGTGCGGGGAAGCCGGTCGTGACGGCGAACAAGCAGCTCCTCGCCCAGCGCGGCTCGGAGCTCTTCGAAGCCGCTGCCGCCGCGAATGTCCAGCTCCGCTTCGAGGCGAGCGTGTGCGGCGCCATCCCGGTGATCAAGGTGCTGCGCGAGTCACTCGTCTCCACGAACGTCCACCGCGTGCTCGGGATCGTCAACGGGACCACCAACTTCATCCTCACGGAGATGGAAGGCGGTGCCTCCTACGACGAAGCGCTCGCCGAAGCGCAGCGGCTCGGCTTCGCCGAGGCGGACCCGACGGACGACGTCTCGGGCGCGGACGCCGCCGCGAAGATGGCGATCCTCGCGACGATCGCGTTCGGCTCCCGGGTGACGCTCGCCGACGTCGACTACCGCGGGGTGGAGGAT
>DASUCN010000029.1:0-16175 GCA_036276015.1 Gaiellaceae bacterium
TTTCTCGGGGTCGTAGAAGGGGAAGCGGACGACGGTCGCGCCGATCCGCTTCTGCAGGCCGTCGAGCTTGCCGACCTCGAGCTTCGTCCCGGGCTCCGCGACCTGCACGGCCACGCGCGCGAGCGCGATGTTCTTCTTGAGGACCGGGCTGCGCGTCCCGCTCGTCACGACGCCGACGCGCTGTCGTCCGACGTAGATCTCGTCCCCATGCCCGGCCGTTTCGTTGCCTTCGAGCTCGAGGCCGACCAACACGCGCTGCGGATGCGCAGCACGCTCCTCCAAAGCGGCGCGGCCCACGAAGTCCTCGTCGGTCTTCAAGTCGACGGCGAAACCGATCCCGGCCTCGAAGGGGTCGACCTGGTCGTCGAATTCGTAGCCCGCGAAGATGAGCCCGGACTCGATGCGGAGGATGTCGAGCGCTTCGAGACCGAGCGGCGTCAGCCCGAGACCCTCACCCGCCGCCCAGATCGCGTCCCACACCGCCGGCCCGTCGGATGGATGGCACCACACCTCGTAGCCGAGCTCGCCCGTATAGCCAGTCCGCGAGACGACGATCGGAATTCCGTCGTACGTCCCGATGCGCCCGACCGCGAGGCGGAACCACTTGAGATCCTCGAGTGAGGTCTGCGTCGGCGGCGTCCAGACGATCTGCTTCAGGAGATCCCGGCTGTTCGGCCCCTGGATCGCGACGTTGTGGAGCTGGTCGGTGGACGGCTTGATCCACACCTTCAGCGAGTCGCGCTCGGCGAGCTCGTTCAGCCAGATCCCGTCGTACTCGTCGCCTCCGACGAACCGGAAGTTGTCCCGGCCCAGGCGATAAACGGTCGCGTCGTCGATCATCCCGCCCGTCTCGTTGCAGAGCGCCGTGTAGGTCACCTGGCCGACGGACAGGCGTCGCGCGTCGCGCGTGATCGCCTTCTGGATCAGGGTCTCCGCGTCAGGCCCCAGAACCTCCCACTTGCGCAGCGGCGAGAGGTCCATGATCGCGACCTTCTCGCGGCAGGCCCAGTACTCGGCGATCGCGCCCGCGTTGTCGAAGCAGTGCGGAAGCCAGTAGCCGCGGTACTCGACGAAGCTCTTCGTCAGCTCTCCGGTGCGCGGGCGGAAGGCCGTGTCACGCGTCAGCACAGGATCGGAGTCCGGCGTCACGCGGTGTGCGATCGCGACCGAGAACGTGTTGTCGGGCGCGTACACCCGCACATGCACCGGTGTGATCTGCCAGCCGTTCGCGGGGTCGATGTCGTCCGGGCAGGCGGACGAGGCGCACACGAGGTCGTTCATGGCCCGGAGCAGCACGTAGTCGCCCGGACGTGACCACGGCTCGTCCATGACGAAGACGTTGTTCGCGTCGAAGCCCGTGTTGTAGAAGAAGTTGAGCGCCTCCCAGCCTTTGCGCTCCGCGATCCCGAACGGCGTCACCTCGCGGTTGAAGTTCTCGGTGCAGTTGACGTGGCCGGGGTAGCCCATGTCCTCGTAGTACTTCGCGGTGCAGGCGAGCCCGAACGTGTCATGCCGGCCGACGGTGTCGCGGACGACCTCGACGAGCGGATCCTGGTCGACGTCGTAGAACTTCCCCTGCAGGCCGGGTGACGGGTACGCCTGGCCCATCAGCGAGCGCGTCGTCGTCGCGTCGAGGCCGCGTTCCAGGCCGTTCTCGAGCTTGCGTCGGTGGAACGCGAGAAAGTCCGAGCACTGTTTGCCCTCGACGTCGATGACCTGGATGAACTCCCCTGCACGCACTTCGTAGGCGAGCGCCGAGGCAGCGTCTACGCGGAAGTCGAGGCGCGGCTCCGCAAGCGGCGGGGGGAGCTCCTGCTGCTCGTAGGTCCGTGGCGTCACGCGGCGAACCTCGACGAGAAGCTCGGAGGGAGGGAGCGCTCCGTCGACGATGCGCCCGGCCGGAGCTGCGACGACGACCGTCACGGCTCGCTCTGCACGGAAGCTCTGTGCCGCGCCGGGCGGCGACCACTCGCCGAAGAGCCGGATCGCCGTCGCCTCGGCCGGATCGAGCCCGCGGGAACCGAGCTCGTGTGCGAGTAGGCTGTCGCGCCGGTCGGCGAGCGCAGCCCGGATCACGGTTGCCGGCGCGTCCGCCTTCGCTCCGAGAGCCGCCGCGTCGTCACCACCGTCCGCGCCGAGCGCGGTGACCTCGGCGGTCTGACTTCCCCGCGCGTCGACGACCGTCATCCGCTCGTCCGGCTCGAGCGCAAACACCGTCGCGCCCCCCGGGCGGACGAGGTACGTCTCGACGAACGGATCCTCGGGCAGGAGACCGCGAACGAGCGTCTGGCTCATCTCACGCCTTCGCCGGCGCTTTCGCCTCCATCTCGGCCGCCTCGGCCATGAGCTTCTCGGCGAGCTCCCGCTTGCCGTCCGCGTCGAGCTTCTTCACCTCGTTCTCGACGGCCCGACGGTTGTACGACTGGTTCCAGTAGTCGAGCGAGTCGAAGCCGAGGAGGACGGCCTTGCCGACGAACTGGCGGAGCACCTCGTTCGTCGGCCCCATGACCCAGCCGGCCTTCGCGTCGCGGAGGTAGCGCTCGAGCTCCATGTCGCGCTTGTAGCCCGACCCTCCGCAGGCGTGGAGCATCTTGTCGACGACGTGGGCGGTGTTCTGGGCGGCGACGAACTTGATCTGCCAGGCCCAGTGCAGGAAGTTGCCGCGCGCGAGCGTTCCCGGCTCGAGCACGATCGTGTTGTTCTCGGTCGCGCCGTCGAACGCCTGTGCCACGGAGTAGACGAACATCCGAGCCGCGTTCGTCTCCATCACGGCCTGGCCGACGTAGTCCTGGATCGTGGGGTAGTCGGCGACGCGCATTCCCACGTCGACGTGCCGCTTGCGGGTCGTGTGACGCTTCGCGATGTCGATCGCGCCGAACGCGAGCCCGTTCCAGCACGAGGACGAACCGATGAGGAACCACGGGTCGACGGCCTCGTCGTTCGAGGTCGCGCCGTCACCCTCGGGCCCGACGAGCTGGGTGGCGGGGATCTCGACGTCCGTGAACGAGATCGCACCCGACTGGTTTCCGCGGAGCCCGAGCGCGTCCCACAGCGACGGCTGCGCCTCGCAGTGCTCCTTGTCGACGACGAAGACCGAGAGGTCGTCGTAGCCCTTGAAGTCGGGGCTCGTCGTCTGCAGCACGTAGAAGTCCGCGAACCCGCCGGAGGTCGTCCACGACGCCTTTTTGTTGATCCGGTACCCGCCGTTGACGCGCTCGGCACGCGAGCTCACGGGGTACCAGAAGTGCGACCCCGTCTCGGGATCCGAGTACGAGAGCGTTCCGATCAGTCCGGTGTTGAGCGGCCGGATGTACTTGTCGACGATCTCCGGGGTGGGGCGCAACATCAGGGCCGCCACCGCGCCGATGTGCATGACGTAACACATCGCCGTCGACGCGCAGCCGTACCGCGCGATCGTCTCGCAGGTCATCGCGAAGGCGACGTGGTTCTCGCCGAGACCGCCGTACTCCTCCGGGACGATGAGGCCGAGGAAGCCGTGCTCGCCGAGAAGCTCGAGGTTGCGCCGCGGGAACAGGAGCTCGTCGTCCGAGCGCTTTGCGTTCGCGCGCATCTCCTTCTCGCAGAGCTCGATCAGGAGTGCGCGAAGCTCCTTCTGGCGGTCGGTGAGGACCCAGTCGGGATCCCACTCGTAGCCGAGCCCCCAGAACGGCTCTTCACCCCACATCTTCTCGGACATGCGGAACCTCCACCCGTGGTTGGCGTCTCGGGCGCCATCGTAGGCCGCCCCCGCGTTGCGGGGCAAGCGGCTACGAGGCGAGGACGGCCAGCAGGTCGTCGCCGTAGCGCTCGATCTTCACCGGGCCGAGCCCTTTGACACCTCCGAGCTCGTCGAGCGTGCGCGGGCGAACGGCCGCGAGCTCGCGAAGCGTCGCGTCGTGGAGCACGACGTACGCCGGGACCGCGTCCTGCTGGGAGCGTTGGAGGCGCCAGCCGCGCAGGCGGGCGACCAGCTCCTCGTCGACGTCGGCGTCGATCGCCGTGCGGATGCTCGGCGGCGGTACCCGCGGATCGGCGTGCAGGACGCGAAACCCGTCGGGCGTCGTCACTTCGACGAGCGCACCGGAACCCTCGACGATCTGCACCCAGCGGCGCACCTCCGACTCGCTTGCAGCTGCGAGAAGGCGGTAGGCGCTCGAGCGCCGGGCCGACGGAGGTGCCTTCAGCGAGCCGCGCAGCGTTGCGATCAGGCTCCGCCGGCCCAGCGGCCACGTGAGGCCGGCGACCGCGTCGAAGATCGCCTCGCCGACGTCGTCGGGCAGCAGCGGCGGCGGACCCGAGACGGACCCGACTCCGCGAGTGACCGGCGCACAGACGTCACACCGGCCGCAGGGCGCCGTGAACGCCTCGCCGAAGTGCGCGGCGACCTGCTCGTGCCGGCACGTCCGGGTCTCGGCGAACGCGACGATGCGATCGGCCCGCGACTCGGCGACGAGCGTCGCGCGGGTGAGGAGCGATTCCACGCGCTCGCGCGCGTCGTCGGGTGGCGTCGGCACGTCGATTCGCATGAGCCGGCCCTCGTCGAACGAGCGCTGCACGAGGCCGGCCTGCTCGAGCATCCCGACGAGCACGCGCGTGTCGCGATCGGGAACCACGAGTGTGAGCTCGTCGGGATCCACCAGGCCGCTGGAGTCTCGGAGCGCCCGGTAGACGGCACGGAGCTCGCTCGGGCTCGGCACGTCGGACACGGCGAAGCGACGCAGAGCGGTCGCATCACTCGGGCTCGCGAGGAGGAGCGTCTGGCTCGGCTCGCCGTCGCGGCCGGCACGTCCGACCATCTGGACGTAGCTTTCGAGCGAGTCGGGGTAGTTCACGAGGCAGACGAGCCGCACGTCGGGCTTGTCGATGCCCATCCCGAACGCGGTCGTCGCGACGACGACCTGGACGCGGTCGGCCACGAACGCGTCCTGCACCCGCGTCCGCTCGTCCGCGTCCAGACCGGCGTGGTAGTGCTCGGCGCGGATGCCGTGCCCGCGCAAGACGCGCGCGAGCTCCTCGGTCGACCGCCGCGAGCGGGCGTAGACGATGGCCGAGCCGCCGCGCAGCGCTCGCAGCTGCTCGACGAGGACCTCGATCCGGTCCTCGGCATTCGACACCTCGTGAACGTCGTAACGGAGGTTCGACCGGACGACGCTCGTGTGCACCACGTCGAGCCCGCGGCCGAGAGCGTGCCCGATGTCCGTCGCGATCTCCGGGGTGGCCGTCGCCGTCATCCCGAGCACGGTCGGCTCGCCGAGGGCCTCGAGCGCGCGCCGGATGAAGAGGTAGTCGGGCCGGAAGTCGTGGCCCCACATGCTGACGCAGTGCACCTCGTCGACGACGACGAGGCCGATTCCCACGTCTGCGAGGAGCTCGACGAAGCGCGCCTGCCGGAGGCGCTCCGGCGCCGCGTACACGAGTCGGGTCTCGCCCGACCTCACACCGGCGAGTCTCGTCGCCGTCTCCTCCGTCGAGAGCGACGAGTTGACGAAGGTCGCCGTCGCCGCGATCTGCGGCGGCAGCCCGTCGACCTGGTCCTTCATCAGCGCGATGAGCGGAGAGAGCACGAGCGTCGGCTCCGGTCGGAGCATCGCTGCAAGCTGATACGTCAGCGACTTCCCCGAGCCCGTCGGCATGAGCGCGAGCGTGTCGCGTCCTGCAACTGCCGCGCGCACGACATCCTCCTGCCCTGGCCGGAAGGCGTCGAAGCCGAAGAGCTCGCGCAGCGGGGAGACGAGGTCGGTCAGGCGCGCGAGTATAGGAGCGCCGTCGGGCGAGCCCTGTGCCGATTTCGTGCCAATCTCAACTCCAGCGGATGTCGATCGTGCTGACGTCGGGGTCGCGCGGGAGGCCATCGTCCGGCAGCTCGTCCCAGTCGATCGCCTGATGCGTGTAGATGCGCGCTGCAAGCCGAAGTCCCGTCGGCTCGTCGAGCGTGCCCGCGGCGATGCCGATCCGCTCGGCGTCCTTCGCGTGCCAGAAGAGACTCGAGCCGCACTCCGCGCAGAAGCCGCGCCTGGCGTTGCGTGCGCTTTCGGGGCTGTCGACCCAGCGAAGCGGAACGTCCTCGGGGACGACGAGGTGCTCGACGAGCGTGGACGAAAACGCTCCGGCGTGCACGCCACTCCACCGTCGGCACTCGACGCAGTGGCACAGCACGACGTCCCGCAGCGGCCCGCGTACCTCGTAGGTCACGGCGCCGCAGAGGCAGCGACCTTCGGCTCGGAACGGCGGGCTGGTCACTGCTCGGACGCTATCCGACGATCATTTCCGCTCGTGCTCATCGTGACGTGGTCGTGTACGGTCGTTGCCACGTCGAGCGATGCGATACCCGGCACGGCAACGGTTGTTCTCCTAGGCACGCTCGACACCAAGGGCGACGAGTACGCGTTCGTCCGCGACCGCATCGCGGAGGCGGGCGTCGAGGTCGTGGTCGTCGACGCAGGCATCCTCGGCGTGCCGAGCTTTCCCCCCGACATCACGCGGCAGGAGGTCGCGGCGGCCGCGGGAGAAGACGTACAGGCGCTCGCCGACGCGCGCGATCGCTCCAGGGCGATCGACGCAATGGGTCGAGGCTCTGCGGCGGTCGTCCGACGGCTCCACGCCGAGGGGCGGCTTGACGTGCTCGGAGCGCTCGGCGGGACGGGTGGCACTGCCATCGCCACCAGGGCGATGCGGGCGTTGCCGATCGGCGTGCCGAAGCTGATGGTCTCCACCGTCGCCTCGGGGGACACGAGCTCGTACGTCGGCACGACGGATGTGACGATGATGCACTCGGTCGTCGATGTCGCTGGGATCAACCGCATCTCGGCCCGGATCTTCGAGAACGCGGCCCGAGCGCTGGCCGGGCTCGCCGTGCGGCAGGAGTCGCGACCCCTGCCCGAGAGACCCATGATCGCAGCGTCGATGTGGGGCGTCACGACCCCATGCGTCACGACGGCCCGCACGCGGCTCGAGGAGCTCGGCTACGACGTGCTCGTCTTTCATCAGACCGGCACCGGCGGCAGGTCGCTGGAAGCCCTCGTTGGAGCCGGCCTCGTCCACGGCGTACTCGACGTCACGCCGACCGAGCTCGCCGACGAGCTCGTGGGTGGCATCTGGCCGTCAGGGCCGGAGCGGCTCGAGACGGCCGGACGCCTCGGCATCCCGCAGGTCGTCTCGCTCGGGGCCATCGACATCGTCGTGATCTCGTCCACGGGGCTCCCCGATCCGCTGCCCGAGAGGTTCCGCGGCCGGCCGATCTACGTTCACGACGAGACCGTGGTGGCGACGCGAACGACACCCGACGAGTGCAGCGAGCTGGCGACCGTCATCGCGCGCAAGCTGAACGCTGCCGCTGGACCGACCGTGTTGTTCGTCCCGCTCCGGGGCCTCTCGCTGCTCACGACGGAAGGGCAGTCCTTGTACGACCCCGACGGGGACGAGGCGCTCCTGGCGGCTTTGCGTGAGCAGATCGACAGGTCGAAGGTGGAAGTGCACGAGATCGATGCCGACCTCAACGATCCCGGGTTCGCGCTCGCGATGGCGACGAGGCTCCACGAGCTCGTGACGGGCTGACCTCTGTGAGCGTCGCGCTGACGTCGCTCATCGGTCGCGAGGAGAGCGTGGCCGCGGCCGAGGCGCTGCTGCGCCGAGACGACGTCCGGCTCCTCACGATCACCGGACCCGGAGGGGTAGGGAAGACGCGCCTCGCCACTGCGGTTGCCGCGACCGTCGCCGACGACTACGCGGACGGCGTTGTCACCGTTCCGCTCCAGTCGGTGAGGGATCCCGGTCACGTGATCGGGACCATCGCTCGGTCGCTCGGGCTGTTCGACGGTGAGGGCGACCTCGAGCAACGTCTCGTCGCGCATATCGAGAGTCGCCACCTGCTGCTCGTCCTCGACAACTTCGAGCAGGTCGTCGACGCCGCACCTGCCGTCGCGGGCGTCGTGGCGGCGAGCGCCAATCTGAAGGTCGCCGTGACGAGCCGCACGCGCCTGCGTGTCCGCGGGGAGCAGGAGCTTCCGCTCGAGCCGCTCGCGCGCGACGCCGCCGTTCGGGTGTTCCTCGAGCGGGCACGTGCAGTGCGTCCGGACTTCGACCCGGGTGCTGCCGACCTGGAGGCGATCGCCGAGATCTGCGGCCACGTCGACGACTTGCCGCTCGCGGTCGAACTCGCCGCGACGCGCGTGAAGGTGCTGTCGCCGACCGCGATGCTCGGGCGCCTCGAGCGTCGACTCGAGCTCCTCACGGCGGGGTCACAGGATGCGCCATCCCGTCATCGAGCGCTCCGCGACACGATCGGTTGGAGCGTGGAGCTCCTGGACGAGAAGGAGAAGGAGCTCTTCCGCCGTCTCTCGGTCTTCGTCGGTGGTTGCACGCTCGAGGCCGTAGACCAGGTCCTCGGCGGAGATCTGGATGCTCTCGGCTCGCTCGTCGACCAGAGCCTGGTACGCGCCGACGGCGAGCGCTTCGGCATGCTCGAGACGATCCACGAGTACGCCGGCGAGCTGCTCGACGGAAGTGCCGACGCGAACGGCGTGCGGCATGCGCAGGCGGCCTATTACCTCCGGCTCGTCGAAGATTCGACATCGGGTCTCGCTGCTTCCGACCACGCGAGATGGCGGGCGACGCTGGAGGCTGACCACGACAACCTCCGCGCCGCGCTGCGCTTCTCGCTCGACGCCGGAGACGAGGCGACGGCCCTTGGGCTCTGCGCCGCGCTGTGGCGCTTCTGGTTCGAGCGCGGGTACCTCAGCGAGGGCCGACTCTGGCTCGAGGAGGCGCTTGCCGGGTCTTCGGAGGCGTCACGGACACGCTCGCGGGTGTTGAGCGGCAACGGCGTTCTCGCTCACTACCAGGGGGACTACGACCGTGCTGAGAAGGTCAGTCGTGAGGCGCTCGAGCTCTCTGGTTCGCTGGACGACGCGCGAGGCGTCGCGGAGGCCTACACGGGCATCGCGTTGGTTCTGCGGACCCGCGGCGACCACGCCGCGGCCGAGAAGCTCTTTCGCGAGGCTCTGGCCGCGTACGAGGAGCTGGGAGATGACGCCGGGCGGGCACGGGCGCTCGACCGGCTCGCCATGTGTCTCGTGGTCGCCGGCGATCTCGAAGGTGCTCGGTCGCTCTTCGAGAGGAGCCTCGAGTTGTTCCGGCGGCTTGGCGACTCGCACGGAGTCGGGCTCAGTCTGTACGGCCTGGCTACGGCGAGACGAACGAGCGACGACATCGCGCGATCGCGAGCGAACGAGGGCGTCGACATCCTGCGAATGGTCGGCGACCGTCGCGCGTACGCCAAGGCACTCTGGGCCGTCGCTGACATCAATGCCGACCTCGGCGACACCGAGATCGCTGCGGCCCAGTTCGAAGAGTCGTTGACGCTCTTCGTCGAGTTCGGCGACCGCTGGTTCGCCGGGCTCGTACTCGTGTCGGCGGCTCTCCTGGCGTGTGAGGTGGGGGACGCCGAGCGCGCCGTACGTCTCCTGGCGGCGGCCGACGCGATCCGCACGACGCTCGAGGTGCCGGTCTGGGCAGGCTTCGGCGAACGTCACGACCGAGCGCTCTCCGACGCGCGCGGCGTCTTGGGGGAGACTCGCTCTGCCGCCGCGTGGGAAGACGGTGGGCGGATTCCCCTCAGCGCAACGATCGAGCTGGTCGCCCCGGCTCGCGCGAATGCCGGGGCAGGTGCTGCCGAGGATCTGACCAGCCGCGAGCTCGAAGTCCTCGCCCTCGTGGCCGACGGCCTCACCGACGTGGAGGTGGCGGAACGCCTGGTGGTCAGCATTCGCACCGTTCACGCGCACCTGCGCTCGATCTACCGCAAGATCGACGTTCGCTCCCGTAGCGCCGCGACGCGCTACGCGCTCGAGCACGGATTCGTCCGCGACGCAGCCTGACGCTCGAGCCGCTCGAGGTTAGGCAGTGCAGATCGGCAGTTCTGCCGATGCGCGCGCGGACGTCTGCGCCGAAGCTTGTTCTCGTCATGCAGGGAACAGAAAACGGAGGAACCATGGACGGCATCTACGCAGCCCCGTCGGCGCAGCGCGGCTTCTCGGCGACCACGATTCGCACCGCCCTCGCGTCGCTCGCCTCGATCGTCGGCGACGTGCTGGTCACCGGTGCGCGTGGCGACGATCTCGAGCGCGTCTTCTCGAGCGCACCCGGAGCGCAGTTCGGCGCACTCCCGAGCAGCTCCAAGCAGCGGCTGTTGGATCGTGGCTTTCGCCCGTAGCAGCGCATCTGGTCCGAGACGAACGGAGAGGGAGGTCGACATGAACGCAGCACACCCACAGCCCGCGAACGAGCCGCACATCCCGCTGCAGGCGCCCTTCAGCTGGACGGTTCGCTGGGCGCGGGCACACCGGCTCGATCGGACCGTGGTGAGGCCTCGTGCCTACCGAATCGCCGGGTCTGCCACGAGCGATGCCGACCTCGCGGCTGCTGTTGCCTTCTGCGAAGCTCATGCGGCGACGCTTGAGCTCGACTGAAGCACTCAGAACTCGGCGCGCGAGGTCATACAATCGGAGCGTGCCGCTCGTCTCCGACCACATGACGCGAAGCCTCTTGACCGTTGCTGCGTCCGCGACTCTCGGCGATGCAGCGTCGGCGATGGCCGAGCGCGGGGTCGGTGCGGTGGTCGTTCTCGACGGCGACTCGATCTCGGCGATCCTCACCGAGCGCGACGTGATGAAGGCCGTGGCAGCCGGCAAGGACGGTAGCGCACCGGTCACCGAATGGATGACGCGCCACCCCGACACCATCGAGCCCCACGACACGACCGACCACGCGGCGTCACTCATGATCCACGGTGGCTTCCGGCACCTCCCGGTGGTCGAGGGCGGGAAGGTCGTCGGCATCGTCTCGATCCGCGATCTGATGAAGGTCGCGCTCGACGACCGCTCGCCGCGCGGGGTCTGAGCCGTCGGCGAGCCACGCGTCGACCTCGCGCGTCTGTACGGCGCGAGCGACCTCGACGAGCTGCGCGCCGAGTACGACCGGATCGCAGCTGCCTACGACCATGACCTCTCCGGCCCGTTCGACTACCGGTCTCCGGCCGCAGTCGCCGAGGTGTGCGGGCGTCTCCTGGAGCCCGACGCACGCATCCTCGACGCGGGGGCCGGCACGGGTCTGCTCGGCGCCGCTCTGCGCGAGCTTGGATTCACCCGGCTCGACGCACTCGATCTCTCGCCTGCGATGCTCGCCGAGGCGAAGCGCAAGGGGATCTACGGCACGCTGACCGAGGGCAGGCTCGGCGACCCGCTGCCCTTCGACGACGCCGTCTACGACGCTATCGTCGCCTGCGGAGTGCTCACGACCGGACACGCGCCCGCCTCGTGCCTGGCCGAGCTCGTGCGGATCACGCGACCGGGCGGGCATGTCGTCTTCACGCTCCGCTCGGATCGGCCTCCGCCTGGCTTCGACAGCGAGATCGCGTCGCTCGGAGCGTCGGAACGTTGGGCGCTCCTCGAACGCGGCGAGGCGTTCCAGGCGATGCCAACCGGCGAGCCCGAGGTGCTCGTGCGCGTCTGGGCGTTCCGCGTCGGCTAGCCACTCGCTAGAGCTGGCGCGGATGTACGAGAATCGTCCGCGAAATGTCACGCGCGGGCTCTCTGGTTCTTTGGAACGCTCAGCTTGCGGAGGGCTCGGCCTCCTCGACCCGAGGGCGCTTCACGGTCATCGTCGACGACGGCGCCATCTCGGAGGTGTCGCAGGCGGGCGGCGACATCCCGCCCGGTGCGGTCGACGTCGGCGGCCGCACCGTCCTTCCAGGACTGATCGATGCTCATCTCCACGTCACGAGTGACGTGTCGCGCAGTCCCGGGTTTGGGCCGCCCTCGCCTCTGAAGGGTGAGAGACCGCGTGCGAGGGAGCTCGGCTACTTCGTGCTGGCGAACGTCGCTCGCGCGCTCCTCCGCGGAGGCATCACGACGGTGCGCGATGTCGGGTGCTACGACGACGAGGCCCTCGTGCTACGAGAGGCGGTCGGCCTAGGCCTTCTCGAGGGCCCTCGAATCTTGTGCTGCGGCAGGATCGTCTCCGCGACCGCGCCCGGCGGGCTTCTGTTCGGGACGATGTACCGAGAGGCCGACGGGCCATGGGAGATGCGGAAGGCCGTGCGCGAGCAGATCCAGCGTGGTGCCGACTTCGTGAAGGTCATGGCCACCGGTGCGAGGTCCGTCGACGGCGAGGATCCGGAGCCGGCCCAGCTCACGCGGGAAGAGCTCGCTGCCGTTGTCGACGAGGCGCATCGTATGGGCCTGCGTGTCGCCGCGCACGCCGAAGGGTTGGGGGGCACGCGTGCTGCGGTCGAGGCAGGAGTCGACACGATCGAGCACGGGTTGTCGCTGCATCGCGACCCGGCTCTGCTCCACGAGATGGCCGAGCGCGAGATCGTGCTCGTGCCGACGTTGACGACGTTCCATGATCTCGCGGAGCGCTTCGCTCCGGAGTACCTGCCGCGCCTCGTCGACCAGGCGAAGCGCCAGCTCGACGACGCGTATCGGACGCTGGCTGCCGCGCGAGATGCCGGTGTGACGCTCGCCATGGGGTTCGACAGCGGCCCGCCGGGCGCCAGTGTCGCCGAGCTGATTCGGATGGTCGACGGCGGGTTGAGCGCACGGGAGGGGCTCGACGCGGCGACGCGTGGCTCGGCCGCGGCGCTCGGCCTCGAGGACGTCGGCGTAGTCGAGCCCGGGAAGATGGCGGATCTCCTCGTGACCGACGGCGACCCCGTAGCGGACATCGGTGTGCTCGCCGACTCGTCCCGGATCTGGCTCGTTCTTCGTGATGGACGGCCGGTCGCCGGCACTGCGCTCCGAGCGGACGCGTCGCCGCCTCCGTTGCAAGACTGGAGCGCCGAGAGCCAACCGTCCCCCTGCATGGCCCTGCTGGCGTCAGCCGAGCAGCGCTGATTCAGTCCGGGCGGGCCACGCGGTCGAGCCAGCGCTCGAACAGCGCCCGCCCGGCCGACCGCATCTCGCCGGCGCGCTCCTCGATCTCTGCGAGGAACGCAGGCGCGCCATCCGCGCCCAGGGTGCGCTCGAGCGACGCCACGTACGCCGGCACGTTCGCCCACTCGCGCGCCATCTCAGCGGAGACCTCGAGATGGAACTGGACGCCGTAGGCTCGCTGAAAGCGGAACGCCTGGTTCGCGTAGGCGGGTGAGCTCGCGAGCCGGACGGCGCCGTCCGGAAGGTCGAAGGTGTCGCCGTGCCACTGCAGGGTCACGAGGCTCTCGCCGAACCCGCCGAACACGGGATCGGTGCGGCCCTCGTCCGTCAGCTCGACCGGGAGGAGGCCGACCTCCGGCTCGGGACCCGCATAGACGCGCTCGCCGAGCGAGGCGGCGAGCAGCTGGACACCGAGGCACACTCCCCAGTACGGCTTCCCGGCGCGGACGGCGTCGCCCACCGCGCGCTTCTCCTCGGTGAGCCATGGCAACTCGGCGTCGTCGTTGACGGACATCGGCCCACCCATCGCGACGATCGCGTCGAAGTCGCCCCAGTCGGGGAGCTGATCACCTTCGTCGAGCTCGACCCGGTGCAGCTCGACGCCGCGTTCGAGCAGGACGTCCTCGAACACGCCCGGCGGCTCGCACGCGATGTGCTGGAGGACGAGCGCTCGCACGGAGTCCTACCGGCCCCGGACCCGACGCGCGATCCTCATCGACGCAGCGGTCGCCAGCCCGGCGGCGACGAGCGTTCCCAGCGCGCCTGCAAGTCGGCGCTTCGAGTCGACGCCGGCGCGGAGGTCGGCGAGCGCGTCTGCGAGCCGCTCGCGCTCGGCCGAGATCTCGTTGCGGATGTCCGCGTCGGTGCGCTGCTCACCCGCCACGAGCGCCTCGGATGGTCTCCTTCGTCAGCCGGGCCTCCTCGATCGCCTGCTCGGGCTTGATTGGTGTGCCCGCGCGGAAGAGGCTCCGTGCTGCGAGCAGGAGCCCTGCGACGAGGACGACGAGCAGGAAGAACACGAGCAGTAGCGCGAGCCACCAGTCGACGAGGAGCGCGAGTACCGCTGCGAGTGTCGCCAGGCCGAATCCGACCGCGAAGAGGGCCAGCACCCCCGCCGCGATCGCCACTGCTGCGCCCGCGCCCAGCGTTGCGCCCTTCCGCTGGAGCTCCGCACGCGCGAGCTCGCGTTGGAGCCGCATGAGCTCGCTCGCGTGGCTCGCGACGCGGCGCGCCGAGCCGACGATCCCCGTCGAGTGCGACGGCTCCGTACCGTTGCCCGGCGTCATGCCGAGTGGGCGGGGGCCGGCATGAGTCGCCAGCGTACTTCGTGCGCCTCGCTCAGTGCCCGACCGGCTTTTCCCAGCCTTCGAGCACGGGCGGCGCGTAGTCCGTCCCGACCGTCCTCGAGCCCTCGACCCACGGGCCGAGCTCGGGCTGCGGGAACTTCGTATGGATCTCCTTGAGCTGGATGCCGTACGAGTTGCCGCTCGTCAAGTGCTTCACGAGCACCTTGCGGGCGATCTCGTCCTCGCGGCCCTCGGGGATCGGGAAGTAGATCTTGAGGAAGGCGTTCGAGTAGCGGTCGAAGACTGCGGGTACGCCGTCCTCTTCGAGGAGCTCGATGTCCTCGAGCCAGTTGATGTCCTCGCCCGGGGTTGCCGCCAGGATGTCGATGTCCGCGACGAGCGAGATGTCCTCCTGGTATGGGAAGCGATGGCCCGAGAGGAACTCGGCGTCGATCGACTTGATCTTCTCGGGCTCGGCGTAGGCGAGCTCGTGGGAGTGGGGCTGCTCGCCCGTCATGACTCGATCGTCCTCAGGTCGTGGATCTGGGCAGTCGGGTTGGCGATGAGCTCCTCCTCGGCCTTGATGGCGAGGAGCCGCTTCACCTCGGCGAGGATCTCCCGCTCGGTCTGCCCGGCCGTGTAGGTCGTCCCGGCCAGCGGCACGCGCGCCATCGCGGAGGCCTCGACCGTGAGCGCCGCGAGATCCTCGGGCTCGAGCGAGTGGACGTTCGTCTTCCCGCACGCACGCGCGAGCATTTGCAGCTCCATGGTCATCGCCGTGAGGAAGTTGTAGACGCGCTCCGACGCCTCCTCGACGACGAGCCGCTTGCGGAGCTCCGGATCCTGCGTCGCGACCCCGACCGGGCAGCGGCCCGTGTGGCAGTGGTAGCACTTGCCCGCCGGGACGCCGACCGTTCCCTCGTAGTCGGTCACGCCGGGGATCTCCTTGTTGCAGTTGAGCGCCATGAGCGCGGAGTGCCCGATCGCAACCGCCTTCGCGCCGAGGGCCAGACACTTCGCGACGTCTGCGCCGTTGCGGATGCCTCCCGCGACGACGAGGTCGATCTCGTCTGCGAGGCCGACGTCCTCGAGCGCACGCCTGGCCTCCGGTATCGCCGCCATCAGCGGGATGCCGGTCTCCTCGGTGGCGACGTGAGGGCCGGCGCCCGTGCCGCCCTCGGCCCCGTCGAGGTAGATGATGTCCGGGCCGCACTTCGCGGCCATGCGCACGTCGTCGTAGACGCGGGACGCGCCGAGCTTCAGCTGGATCGGGATGCGGTAGTCGGTCGCCTCGCGGATCTCCTGCACCTTCAGCGAGAGATCGTCCGGGCCGAGCCAGTCCGGGTGCCGCGCGGGGGAGCGCTGGTCGATCCCGGCGGGAAGCGAGCGCATCTCGGCGACCTGCTCGGTGACCTTCTGGCCCATGAGGTGGCCGCCGAGGCCGACCTTGCAGCCCTGCCCGATGAAGAACTCGCAGGCATCGGCGAGCATCAGGTGGTGCGGGTTGAACCCGTACCGCGACTGGATGCACTGGTAGTACCACTTCGTCGAGTAGTCGCGCTCCGGAGGGATCATCCCGCCCTCGCCCGAGCACGTCGCCGTCCCCGCCATGGAGGCGCCCTTCGCGAGCGCCATCTTGGCCTCGAGCGAGAGCGCGCCGAACGACATGCCGGTGATGTAGATCGGGATGTCGAGCGTCAGCGGGTTCTTCGCGAAGCGGGCACCGAGCACCGTCGTCGTGTCGCACTTCTCGCGGTAGCCCTCGATGACGAAGCGCGTCAACGTCCCCGGCAGGAAGACGAGCTCGTCCCAGTGCGGGATCGGCTTGAAGATCGAGAACCCGCGCATGCGATAGCGGCCGAGCTCGGCCTTCACGTGGATGTCGTTGATCACCTCGGGCGTGAAGATGCGGCTGCGACCGAGGACGTCTCTGCGGCTTGGGCCGCCGTTCTCCGTAGCC
>DASUCN010000030.1:0-4655 GCA_036276015.1 Gaiellaceae bacterium
GCGATCTGCTGCTCACTGAGGGTGCTCGAGAACGACGGCATTCCGCCCTGGCCGTTCGTGACACGGTCGACGATGAGCTCTTCGCTCGGCTGCGACTCGTCGAGGTTCGGGCCGACCGCGCCCGACGTCCCGGCGTCCGCAAGGGTATGGCAGCCGCCGCACGCGGATGCGCCGAGGAAGACTTCCTTGCCGGCGGCGGGATCGCCTTCGAGCTCGGTCGTCGTCTCCGTCTCGGTCTCCGTCGTCTCGGTGCCGTCGGTCTCCGTCGTCTCCGTCGTCGTCTCGGTCTCCGTCGTCTCCGGCTCAGTCGTGACCGTGCCTTCGACCGTCTCCGGGGTGGCGGTCTGCTCCTGCTCCTGACCGCAGCCGGCCGCGACGACGCCGAACGCGGCGACGAGGAGGACGAGGACGAGAGCCGTGCGGCGCATCGGAGCGATCCTATACACGCCGCACGGCGGAGAAGCGAGGGATCAGCCGGCCGCGAGCCGGCGGCGCAGTCCCTTGAGTTTGAACGCAACGAAGATCTCGCTGATCCCGCGGGTGAGCGCGACGATCCCGACGTACACGACCAGCAGGATCGCCTCCTTGCGGAAGTTCCCGGCGACCCAGAACGCGAGCAGGATCTCCAGCAGTCCGATCACGAGCTGGAGCCACCAGAGCTCGAACTCCTCCTTCGTGACGAACGCGACCGTGATGTCGAAGACACCCTTGATGAGCAGGAAGATCCCGACGAGGGCGGCGAGCGTGGCGAACGTGTCGTACGGGTTCCACAGCGCGTAGATCCCGACGAGGACGAACAGGATTCCCAGGATGGCGTGGATCCATTTCCACCCGGTCGTCGACACGGAGATCGCGAGGAACTCGCTCATCCCCGCGACGATCGCGACGACTCCGAACAGGATCGAGATGGCATAGACGGTGGTGTAGTCCCACTGGAACACGAGCAGGGCGAAGACGAGCCAGGAGATCCCGGTGAGGAGGAAGATCCACCAGCGGTCGGCGGCCTCCTCCAGGACTTCGCGCGGTCCGAACATGTGGTTCACCGTTCCTCCTTCGAGAGTGAGTGCAGTGGGCGGCGATTCTCCCAGGCGAGCCGAACTCCTCCCGTACGATCCGCGTACCCGACCGCGAAAGGACACGCATGGCCGATGTGACGGTGAAGCATCTCGACGAGCTCGATTCGCACGAGGGACAGGGGAGGTTCCTGTTCGCCCGCCGAAGCCTCGGCGTGACGGCCTTCGGGATGAACGTCGAGCGGTTCCCCGCCGGCTACGAGGACTATCCCGACCACAGCCACGAACAGGACGGTCAGGAGGAGGTGTACTTCGTGTTCGACGGCTCGGCGACGCTGCGTTGTGGCGACGAGGAGTTCGAGCTGACCCCGGGCACGTTCGCGCGCGTAGGACCGTCTCAGAAGCGCAAGATCGTGCCGGGCGAGGGCGGCGTCTCGCTGCTCGTCCTCGGCGGTGCGCCGGGCACGTTCGAGGCGAAGGTCTGATGATCGTCGAGCGGAGCATGCACGAGGCGTGGCTGTCGAACGCCTTCCTACTCGCGGACGAGCCTGGCGGGACGGCCGTCTTCGTCGACAGCGGAGCGCCGCTCGAGCCGCTGATCGCAGCGGTCGAGCGCGAGAGCGTGACGCCGACGCACCTGCTGATCACGCACGGGCACGCCGACCACGTCGCCGGTAACGACGAGCTCGTCGAGCGGTACGGGCTCGAGGTGACCACCGGCCCGGTGGAGACCGGGAAGCTCCGCGTGGACGTGCTCGCGACCCCGGGACACTCCGACGACGGCGTCTCGTTCGTCGTGGGCCAGCTCTGCTTCTCCGGCGACACGTTGTTCCGCGACGCGGTCGGCGGAGGGCCGGCCGACGAGATGCGGCGATCCGTGATGGACGTGCTCATGGCGCTGCCGCCCGAGACTCGGGTGCTGCCTGGCCACACGGAGGAGACGACCATCGGGCGCGAGTGGGAGCACAACCCGTTCGTCCGCTACTGGCGGGGTCTCGAGGGCGAGGACGGTCGCAGGTGCACGGTGCACGGCAATCCCGCCACGATCGTGGTCTGGTCTCCGGACTACGACGGCAAGGGGAAAGCCCTCGTCCGACTCGGCGACGGGTCGGAGGCGATCGTCGGTGCCTCGCGTATCGCGTTCTGAGCGCCGTACCTGACCCCATACCCCGCTAGGGTATACTCGAGGCAGAGCCTACGAGAGGAGCGAGCATGAGCGAGAGCGTCACGTACACCGTCCCGGCGATCCACTGCGGCCACTGCGCGGCGTCGATCCGCGAAGAGGTCTCCGAGGTCGAGGGCGTCGAGGACGTCGCCGTCGACCTCGACACGAAGCTCGTGACCGTGAGCGGCCACGCGCTCGACGATGCCGCGCTACGTGCGGCAATCGTGGAAGCGGGATACGAGGCGGCGTGAGCTCGACCGCAACACACGAGCCGGAGTCGCGCGTCGACCTCGCGCTCGAGGGGATGACCTGCGCTGCGTGCGCCAACCGGATCGAGCGCAAGCTGAACAAGCTCGAGGGCGTCGAGGCGTCCGTGAACTACGCGACCGAGCAGGCCGCTGTTCGGTACGACCCTGCGCGGATCAGCGTCGCCGACCTCGTGGGCGCTGTGGAAGCCGCCGGGTATCACGCAGCGCTGGCTGCCGAGGCGCGGGAGGCCGTCGACCGCGCCGACGCGATTCGCCGGCGCCTTCTCGTTGCGGCGGTCCTGACCGCGCCGCTCGTCGTCCTCGCGATGGCGATGCCGCTCCAGTTCGAGGGCTGGGAGTGGCTTGCGCTCGCGCTCGCGACGCCGGTCGTCTTCTGGGCCGGATTCGACTTCCACCGCGCTGCGCTACTGAACGCACGGCACGGCGCCGCGACGATGGACACGCTCATCTCCATCGGAACGCTCGCAGCCTGGGGCTGGTCGGTCGCCGCACTGCTCGTCGTCGACGACGCCGACGTGTACTTCGAGGTCGCGGCGGTCATCACCACGCTGATCCTGCTGGGTCGGTACCTCGAAGCACGTGCGCGCCGCCGCTCGGGCGCGGCGATCCGTGCGCTGCTCGAGCTCGGTGCGAAGGAGGCACGCGTGCTCCGCGACGGCGTCGAGGTGTCCGTGCCCATCGGCGAGCTCGCCGTCGGGGATCTCTTCGTCGTCCGGCCCGGGGAGAAGATCGCCACCGACGGCGTTGTCGTCGAGGGTGAGTCCGCCATCGACCAGTCGATGCTCACGGGTGAGCCGGTACCCGTCGACGTCGCTCCTGGGACGGCGGTCGCCGGCGCGACCGTGAACACGTTCGGCCGCCTCGTCGTGCGCACGACGAAGGTGGGCGAGGAGACGGCGCTCGCGCAGATCGCGCGGCTCGTTGCCGAGGCGCAGTCCGGCAAGGCGCCGATCCAGCGACTCGTGGACAGGGTCTCGAGCGTCTTCGTGCCGATCGTGCTCCTGCTCTCACTCGCGACGCTCGCCGGTTGGCTGGTCGCGACCGGAGATGCGACTGCGGCGTTCTCGGCCGCGGTCGCCGTGCTCATCATCGCGTGCCCCTGCGCGCTCGGCCTCGCGACGCCCACCGCCCTCATGGTCGGGACGGGCCGGGGTGCGCAGCTCGGGATCCTCATCAAAGGCCCCGAGGTGCTCGAGCGCACGCGCCGGATCACCACGATCGTCCTCGACAAGACGGGAACCGTCACCGAGGGACGGATGGAGCTCGCGGACGTGGCGCTGCTGGACGGTGCATCCCGATCCGAGGTGTTGCGGCTCGCCGGAGCGGTCGAGGCCGCCTCCGAGCACCCGATCGCCCGCGCGGTCGCCGCCGCGGCGCAGCGTGAGGTAGGGGAGCTCCCGCCCGTGCATGAGTTTCGGAACGTGCCCGGCGTCGGCGTCGTCGGCGTCGTCGACGGCCACGCGGTGGAGGTCGGGAGGCGCGACGGTGAGATCACGGTCGCGTGGGACGGTCACCCACGGGCGACGCTCTCGGTCGTCGACACGATCAAGCCCACGAGCGCCGAGGCCGTCGCGTCGCTGCGCGCGCTCGACCTCACGCCGGTGCTCCTCACAGGCGACTCACGAACGACAGCCGAGCTGGTTGCTTCCGAGGTCGGCATCGAGCGGGTGCTCGCGGAGGTCTATCCGGACGACAAGATCGCCGAGGTGCGCCGTCTCCAGGAGGAAGGCGAGGTCGTGGCGATGGTCGGGGACGGGATCAACGACGCGCCCGCCCTTGCGCAGGCCGACCTCGGACTCGCCATCGGAACCGGGACCGATGTCGCGATCGAGGCCTCGGACCTCACTCTCGTCTCCGGCGACCTCCGCGCCGCGGCCGATGCGATTCGTCTCTCGCGCCGGACGCTGAGCACGATCAAGAGCAACCTCTTCTGGGCGTTCGCCTACAACGTGGCGGCGATCCCGCTCGCGATGGCGGGGCTCCTCAATCCGATCGTCGCGGCCGCGGCGATGGCGTTCTCGAGCGTGTTCGTGGTCACGAACTCCCTGCGACTTCGCCGGTTCCGCTCCGTGCGGGAGGCGACGTGAGCGCGCACGCGCACGGCTACGCCGCCGACAAGGAGGCGCTCGTCAAGCGGCTGCACCGGATCGAGGGGCAGGTGCGCGGCATCGAGCGCATGGTCGAGGAGGATCGCTACTGCATCGACGT
>DASUCN010000031.1:0-36268 GCA_036276015.1 Gaiellaceae bacterium
GCCGAGAACGCCGCGATCCGGGAAGGCGTCCACCCGCGCGAGAGCACCGAGCGGAATATCGGGACGATCACGCGGTCCTACCGGCGCGTCGGGTGGGCATACGACTGGGATCGCCTGCTGTCGACGCACGATCCCCGGTACTACCGCTGGCAGCAGTGGCAGTTCCTGCGCTTCCTCGAGCGTGGCCTCGCCTATCGCAAGGGTGCGCCCGTGAAGTGGTGCCCGAACGACCAGACGGTGCTCGCGAACGAGCAGGTACTCGCCGACGGCACGTGTGAGCGGTGCGGCGCGGAGGTCGAGTCGCGCCTCATGGAGCAGTGGTTCTTCCGGGTCACCGACTATGCGCAAGCGCTCCTCGACGATCTCGAGACGGTCGACTGGCCGGAGTCGATCAAGGCGCGCCAGCGCAACTGGATCGGTCGCTCCGAGGGCGCCGAGATCCTCTTCCGGATCGAGGAGTGGGACGAGGACGTTCCCGTGTTCACCACGCGTCCGGACACGCTGTATGGCGCGACCTTCTTCGTCCTTGCACCCGAGCACGAACTCGTCTCGCGGATCGATTCGGACGAGGTTCGCGACTACGTGCGCCGCGCCGGAGCGAAGAAGACCGCGGAACGCGCCGCAGCGACCGAGAAGACCGGCGTCATCACCGGTCTGCACGTGATCAACCCCGTGAACGGCGAGCGCCTGCCCGTCTACGTCGCCGACTACGTGCTGACCGACTACGGGACAGGCGCGATCATGGCCGTCCCCGCGCACGACCAGCGCGACTTCGACTTCGCGCAGGCGTTCGGTCTGCCGATCCGTCAGGTCGTTCGTCCTCCAGGCGCGGAGGTCGACGAGAGCGTCGCGTACGTCGAGCACGCGGAAGGTGAGGTGCTCGTCAACTCCGCCGAGTTCGACGGGCTTGCCGCGCCGGAGGGTGGCCGCCGGATCGTCGAGAAGCTCGAAGCAGAGGGCCGCGGCCGGACGACGATCAACTACCGCCTGCGCGACTGGGGCTTCTCGCGGCAGCGCTACTGGGGCTGCCCGATCCCGATCGTCTACTGCGACGCATGCGGAATCGTCCCGGTGCCCGACGACGAACTCCCGGTGGTGCTTCCCGAGATCGAGGACTACAAGCCGCAGGGCGTACCACCGCTGGCCAAGGCCGAGGACTGGGTGAACGTGCCGTGCCCGTCGTGCGGCGGCCCGGCGAAGCGCGAGACCGAGACGATGGACACGTTCGTCGACTCGTCCTGGTACTTCCTGCGCTACTGCGACCCCGACAACGACACGGCGCCGTTCGACCGCGCGCCGGTCGACTATTGGAACCCCGTCGATCTCTACATCGGCGGTGTCGACCACGCCACAATGCACATGATTTATGCGCGCTTCTGGGTGAAGGTGCTCAACGATCTCGGACTGCTCGGGTTCCGCGAGCCGTTCGCGCAGTTCTTCTCCAACGGCTGGGTGACGATGGGGAAGACGAAGATGTCCAAGCGGGCCGGCAACATCGTCGGCCCCGACGAGTTCCTCGACCGGTACGGCGCAGACGCCTGCCGGCTGAACATCCTCTTCCTCGGCCCGGCGAACGAGGACATGGAGTGGACGGAGTCGAGCGTCGAGGGCATGGCGCGGTTCGTCCGCCGCCTGTGGCGGGTCGTCAACGAGGCGGCCGAGCGTGCGCCGGATGGGCCGGCTGGGGGCGGGCCTCTCGCGCGCAAGGCGCACTGGGCGATCGCGAAGGTCACCGACGATGTCGGGCGGCGCTTCGCGTTCAACACGGCGATCGCGGCAGTGATGGAGCTCGTCAACGAGCTCTCCCGGGAGCCGGACGGCCCCGACTCCCGCTTCGCGGCCGAGACCGCTGTGTCGCTCATCCAGCCGTATGCGCCGCACGTGGCAGAGGAGCTGTGGTCTCTCCTCGGGCACGAGCGTCTGTGGGAAGCGCCGTGGCCGACGGCCGACCCTGCGCTGCTCGAGGTCGACACGGTCGAGGTTGTCGTCCAGGTGAACGGGCGGATCCGCGACCGGCTGCACGTGTCACCGGACACCACGGACGATCAGCTCGTCGTGCTCGCGCGCGCGTCGGGGCGCGTGGCCGAGTTCCTGGACGGAGCCGAGCCGTCACGGACCATCGTCGTGCCGGGCAAGCTCGTGAACTTCGTGCTGTAGCCGCTCTCGGGATTTCGCACTCTTTCCACGAAGGCGTGAACCACCCGTGACCGGCTGCGGGCGACGATGGCCGCGTGCCCATCGCCGTCTCGCGCTCGACCGCGATCGTGACCATCTGCGTCGCGCTGGCCGTGCTCGTGCTCGTCGGCCAGCGGCTCGCCCAGGTCGGTGCCGCGCATGAGCCCGAGCAAGTGGCGGCACCGCTCGAGCCGGTGGCGGAGTCTCCTACGCGGTCTCTCCTCGTCGTCCACGTCGTCGGCGAGGTGCGCAGACCAGGTCTCTACCGGCTGCCCGACGGAGCGCGGATCGCCGACGCGGTGCGGCGCGCCGGCGGCGCTCGCCGCGAGGCCGATCTTGCAGCGCTGAATCTCGCGGCGCCGCTCGTCGACGGCGTGCAGGTGTCGGTTCCGGGCCGCGCGCCGCCGGAGACGGGCGCGGCGTCGACACCGTCGGCCGGGGCCGAGAGCGGTCCGAGCGGCCCGATCAGCCTCTCGTCGGCGACGGTTGAGGAGCTCGACACGCTTCCCGGGGTCGGCCCGGTGACGGCGCAGAAGATCGTCGACTACCGCGCCGAGCACGGTCCCTTCGCGTCGGTCGACGACCTCGATGCGGTACCGGGCATCGGGCCGACGCGGATCGAGCAGCTCCGCGAGCTGGTGACGCCGTGAGCCGGGTACTCGCGCTGCACTGGCCCGCACTGCTCGTCGGCTCCGCGTGCCTCGGGCTCGCGCTGTCGATCTGGGTCTCGGTGCCGGTCGCCGGCGCCGGCGTGGTGGGGCTCGCCGCGTGCGTGGCTGCGGCGGCGCTGAGCGGCCCTGCGAGGCTCGCCGCCCTCGGTGCGGCCCTCGCGATTGTCGGGCTCGCCTGGGGGTCGCTGCGCATGGAGGCGCTGCGCCAGAGCGCTCTCGTGGATCAGCTCAGTGAAAGCGGCGTCGCGGAGCTCGTCACCGTCGCTCCGGCCCGATCGTCGCGGTGGTCGACCCGCGTCGTCGCCACGGCTCGTAGCTTCCGGCACGTCGCTCTCCGCGAACGGGTGCTTCTCGTCCTGCCCGTCGGGCGCTCGCCGCCGCGGCGCGGCACCGTCGTCGAGGCGTCGGTGCGAGTCGCCGAGCCGCGACCCGAGGAGGGCGGTTTCGACGAGCGAGCCTGGCTCGCGCGCCAGGGCATCCACGTCGTGCTCGAGGCGTCGAGTTGGCGCGAGCTCGGTCGGCGCGGCGGACTCCCGGGCGTGGGCGACCGCATTCGAGACCGGGTCGAGCGTGCAGTCGGGCGCGGAACCGACGGCGTCCGCCGCGGGATCGTCCTCGGGGTCGTGCTCGGGGAGGACGAGGGGCTGCCGAGCGACGTGCAGGACGCGTTCCGGGCAGCGGGTCTCTACCACCTCCTCGCCGTGTCCGGGCAGAACGTCGCCTTTCTCGCTGGCGGGATCTACGCACTCGGCTGGCTGCTTCGACTCTCTCGCCGCTGGCGCGAGCTCGCCGTTCTCGGCGTCATCGCCGCGTACGTGCTCGCGGTCGGGTGGCAACCCTCGGTCGTGCGTGCGGGTGTGGCGGGAGGCCTCGCGTCGCTCGCATGGCTCGTCGCACGACCGCGAGACCGCTGGCACTTCTTCACCGTGGGTGCGCTCGTGCTCATGACTTGGATGCCCACGTCGCTCCTCGAGCCGGGCTTCCAGCTCTCGTTCGTCGCGGTTGCCGCGATCTTCGTCGCGGTGCCGCGAGTGCGGCGCCGACTCGACGGCTATCCGCTCCCGGCCTCCGCGGCAGACGCCCTCGCGGTCGCGCTCGCATGCGGTCTCGTCACCGCGCCCGTCGTCCTCTTCCACTTCGGCGAGGCGCCGGTGTACACGGTGCTCGCGAACGTCGTTGCTTTCCCGGCGGCTCCGCTCGTCCTCGGTCTCGGGCTGGGAGCGGCGGTGGTCGACCCGGTGTCTCCGTCTGCCGCGGCGGGACTGGCCGCGCTCGCCGGCTGGGCCGCGGCGTGGCTCGCGCTCGTCGCCGACGTCGTGTCGCGACTCCCCGGAGCGCAGATCGGCGCGAGCACCGCTCTCATCCTCGCGATGGGCCTGGCGCTGGCCGTCATCGGCCGGCGCCGGTTGCTGCGAAGTGCACGGCTACGCCGCCGCCTACCGCTCGTGGCAGCGATCGGCGCCGGCCTGCTGGTCGTCGCTGCAGCATGGGCCGCGACGCGCCCCCAGCCCGCGTGGCAGCCGCCGGCGGGTCTGCGCGTGACGTTCCTCGACGTGGGCCAGGGGGACGCGATCCTGCTCGAGACGCGACGAGCCCGGATCCTCGTCGACCAGGGACCGCCGGAGGCGGACGTCGCCGGTCAGCTCGCCGCCCTCGGCATCCGCTCGCTCTCGGCGCTGGTCCTCACCCATCCGCAGCGTGACCATGTGGGCGGCGCGGCCGACGTACTGCGGCGTCTCGAGGTCGGGCAGGTGCTCGACCCCGGACTCGCGGCGACCGGGCCGGAGCGAAACGAGGCGTTGGCGGTGGCCGCGGCACGCAGCGTCCCGCTGCGCGTGCTCCGAGCGGGCGCGAGGTTTCGGGTCGGCCGGCTGAACTTGCGCGCGGTCTGGCCGGTCGATGCCGGCACGGCCGACGAGGACCCGAACGCGAACGCGGTCGTCCTCGTCGCGAGCTACGGCATGACCGACGTACTCCTTCCCGCCGACGCGGAGTCCGACGTGGCGGCCCGGCTCCCGCTTCGCGAGGTCGAAGTCCTCAAGGTCGCGCACCACGGCTCCGAGGATCCCGGGCTCGCCCATGAGCTGCGCGAGCTGCGACCGCGCGTCGCGGTGATCTCGTGCGGGCGCGGCAACGAGTACGGCCACCCGCGTACGGAAACGCTCGCTGCACTCGCCTCGTCGCCCGGGCTCGTCACGTACCGCACGGACGAGGACGGCCGCATCGTTGTCGAGTCGGATGGCCGCCGGCTGACGGTGCAGACGGAGCGGTAGGCTCGAGCCATCGCCGAGGCGCCCGACAAGCCGGTCTACCTCATCACGGGAAGCGACCGCCCGAAGGTCGAGACCGCGATCGGTCGGCTGCGCGGGCACTTCGAGCCGGAGGCCGTCGAGCACGTCTCGTCGATCGAGGCGACAGGTGAGGAGGTGGTCGGTCTCTGCAACGCGGGCAGTCTCTTCGGCGACGCGCGCCTCATCCTCGTGACCGAGATCGACGGCGTGAAGGCGGAGCGGGGGCGGCGCGGCGGCTGGAAAGCCGCCGACGTCGAGGCGGTCTCGGCCTACCTCGGGAATCCCGCTCCCGCGACCGTGCTCGCCCTCGTCGCGGAGGAGCTGAAGGCGACCTCCACGCTGTGGAAGGCGTGTGCGAAGGCCGGATCCGTGCTGGCCTTCGACGTCGCGAAGAAGGAGCTCCATGGCTGGGTCGCGGAGCAGTTCCGGCAGCGTGGTGTTCGAGCCGAGTCGGATGCCGTCGGCGCGCTGATCGGGCTGGTCGGCGACGACCTGCAGGCGCTCAAGGCCGAGGTCGACAAGGTGGCGACCTGGGCCGGCGACGAGCCGGTCGGCGAGCGCGAGGTGCAGGCGCTCGTCCCCTCCAACGCCGACGTGCCGATCTACGAGCTCACCGAGGCGTGGGCGGTTCGCGACCCAGCCCGGACGCTCGCCATCAGCGAGACGATCTTCGAGGGCGAGTCCAAGCCCCGCCGCGACGTGGCGCCCCGTCTCGCCGGCTCGCTGGCGAGCCACCTCACCCGTCTGCGCGAGCTCAAGAAGCTCGCCGCCGAGGGCGTGAGCTCGAAGGAGGCGGCCGCACGCCTGAAGCTCCATCCGTTCCGTGCGCAGAAGCTCTATGCGCAGGCCGAGGGCTTCTCGGACGAGGAGCTCGACGAGGCCGTGC
The DNA here is from genome assembly GCA_036276015.1 of Gaiellaceae bacterium. GTDB lineage: Bacteria > Actinomycetota > Thermoleophilia > Gaiellales > Gaiellaceae > GMQP-bins7. Next base: position 6,024 of record DASUCN010000031.1, read on the forward strand.
TCGCGCTTGCCGCTCTCGACGGTGCGCTCAAAGGTCAGAGCAAGCTCGCACCCGATCTCGAGGTGCAGCGGACGCTCGTGGCTCTCAGCCGCCCTCCCGGCGGAGCGCGGGCCTAGGCTGCCGCGGCGATGCCGGCGACGAGCCGCGCTGCCCGCGACTTCTTCCGTGCAGCCGTGTTCTTGTGGAGCGCGCCGCGGGTCGTCGCGCGGTCGATCGTTTGCACGAGCTCACGATGCTCCGCAGCGATGCGCTCGGCGTCGCCGTCCGCGACCGCGACCTCGAGCCGCTTCGTCAGCGTCTTTATCGTCGAGCGGTAGCGGAGGTTCTCGCCTCGCTGGCGCTCCTGGATGCGGACGCGCTTGCGCTGTTGCTTGATGTTCGCCATTCGAGAAGAAGCCCGCTCGCCGCGGGCCGCGCGATGGTAGCAGACCCCGCTGGGAGAATCGCCCGGCGGGATGGACGCCTCCACACTCTCCTGGCTCGCCGTCCCCGGTTCTCGCGACCGGGGTGGGGGCCTCCGCCTGCTCGTCGTGCGACGGCCCTCCCCGCGGCTCGTCGACGCGCTTCTCGGTGTGACGGCCGGGATCATGCTCGCCAACACGAGGCGACCGCCGGCGTCGGCTTCGCCGTGATGATGCTCCTCGACAACGCCCTCGACTGAGCCGTGACCACCCACCCGCACCCACCAGACGTGCCGACGAGCGACGAGCCCGGACAGCAGCGCCGGATCGCCCGCTCGACGGCCGTGTTCTCCGCTGCGACGGCGGTCTCCCGGGTGCTGGGCCTCGTGCGCGAGATGGTGAGCGCGTACTTCTTCGGCGTCTCGGGGCTCATCAACGCGTTCACCGTCGCGATCCAGATCCCCAACCTCGTGCGCGCGCTCGTCGCCGACGCCGCTCTCTCCGGCGCGTTCGTCCCCGTCTTCAGCGAGTTGCTCGAGAAGGGGGAGCGAAAACGGGCCTGGCGCGTCGCCTCGACGCTCTTCTGGCTCACGCTCCTCGTTCTCGGAGGCATCACGGCGCTGTTCATCCTGCTCGCGCCGTTGCTCATGAAGCCGTTCGGCGATCCGGGCGGCGACTACGACCTCGCGGTCGGCCTCTCGCGCGTTCTCTTCCCGATCGTCGTGCTGCTCGGTCTCTCCGGAATCGTCGTCGGGATCCTCAACACGTACCACCACTTCGCGCTGCCGGCTCTCGCTCCGGTCGCCTGGAACGCGGTGATCATCGTCGGACTGCTGCTCGGGGTCCCTCGGATCGACGACGAGAGCGGGCAGCTCTATCTCTATGCGGGCGTGGTCGTCGTCGGGACGCTCGTCCAGCTGCTCCTGCCGATCCCATGGCTGCGCCGGCTCGATGGGCGGTTGACCATGGTGGTCGACTGGCGCGACCCGGCGGTCAGACAGGTGCTCGTGCTGATGCTGCCCGTGACCCTGACCATCGGGCTCGTCAACGTGAACTTCCTCGTCGACACGCTGTTCGCCTCGCGGCTCCTCGACCCCGAGCTCGCGCCGGCGGCGATCGACAAGGCGTTCCGCCTGTACATGCTCCCGCAGGGGATCTTCGCGGTCGCGGTCACGACCGTACTCTTCCCGACGCTCGCCCGGTTCGCGGCGCGCTCCGATCTGGCTGGGCTGCGCCGTGCGCTCGACGGCGGGCTGCGCCAGATCGCCTTTCTTCTCATTCCGGCCGGACTGTTCTCGATCGTGCTCGCCGAGCCGATCGTCCGGCTCGTCTACCAGCGCGGCGAGTTCACGGCCGAGGACACCGTCATCGTGGCCCAGTGCCTGCAGGCGTTCTCAATCGGGCTCGTCTTCAACGGCTGGATGCTGATCCTCAACCGGAGCTTCTACGCGGTGCAGACGAACTGGGTGCCGACGGGGATCGCGCTCGGCGCCGTCGCGCTGAACGCGCTGTTCGACACCGTCTTCTACCGGCTCGGGATCTGGGGCATCCCGCTTGCGACCTCCACCGTCAACGTCGTCGCCTCGGTGGTTCTGCTCGTGATGATGCGGCGGCGTCTCGGGCTCGAGCACGTCGGCCGGACGCTCGCCGTGGTGGCGCGTGTCGTCCTGGTGAGCGCCGTCGCCGCGGCGCTCGCGTGGGCGACGTGGTACGGCCTCGATGCCGCGCTCGGCGACGGCCTCGTCGCGCAAGTTCTCTCACTTGGCGCGGCGTTGGCGATGGGCGGGATCGTCTACCTCGGACTGGCCCGAGTGCTGGGACTTCGCGAGCTCGAGGCGTTGCTACTGTTGCGGGCTCCGCGCGACGAGCCCTCCGATCCGCGCTGAGCGACCTATGCAGCAGGACCGCATCCGCAACTTCGCGATCATCGCGCACATCGATCACGGCAAGTCGACGCTCGCGGATCGCATCCTGGAGCTGACCGGCGCCGTCTCCGAGCGCGAGATGCGCGAACAGCTTCTCGACACGATGGAGCTCGAGCGCGAGCGCGGCATCACGATCAAGGCGCAGGCCGTACGTGTGTCCTGGAAGGGACACCAGCTCAACCTGATCGACACGCCCGGGCACGTCGACTTCACGTACGAGGTCTCGCGCTCGCTCCAGGCCTGCGAGGGCGCCCTGCTCGTCGTCGACGCGGCGCAGGGAATCGAGGCGCAGACGCTCGCGAACGCCTATCTCGCCATCGAGGGCGGCCTGGAGATCGTTCCGGCCGCGAACAAGATCGACCTTCCGCAGGCCGATCCCGAGGGCGCCGCACGCGAGCTCGGCGATCTGCTGGGTGAGGCCGCCGACCGCGTCCTCCGTATCTCCGCGAAGACCGGCAAGGGAGTCCCCGAGGTCCTCGACGCGATCGTCGAGCGGATCCCGCCACCGGCCGGCTACTCCGATGCTCCGGCACGGGCGCTCGTCTTCGACTCCTCGTACGACCAGTACCGAGGCGTGATCGCGTTCGTCCGCGTGGTCGACGGCAGCTTCTCGACGCGCGAGCCGCTGCGGGCGATGGCGCAAGGCACCGAGTTCGACGCCGAGGAGCTCGGCGTCATGTCACCGGCGCGAACGCCGATCGACTCGCTCTCGGCGGGGGAAGTCGGGTACGTCATCACCGGCCTCAAGGACGTCTCGCGCCTCCGGGTCGGCGACACGCTCACCTCGCGGCGTCGTCCTGCGGCGGAGCCGCTGCCCGGCTATCAGGACGTGAAGCCGATGGTCTTCGCGGGCATCTTCCCGACGGACTCCGACGACTACCCCGAGCTTCGCGACGCACTCGAGCGGTTGAAGCTGAACGACGGGTCGCTCTCGTACGAGCCGGAGACGTCACAGGCGCTGGGCTTCGGCTTCCGCTGCGGGTTCCTGGGGCTCCTGCACATGGAGATCGTGCGCGAGCGGCTCGAGCGCGAGTTCGACCTCGACCTGCTCATCACCGCGCCGAACGTCGCCTATCGGGCGACGACGCGGACCGGGGAGGAGGTCGAGGTGCACAACCCGGCCGAGATGCCGCGCGAGCTCGAGCAGGTCGAGGAGCCCTACGTGAAGGCGTCGGTCATCGTCCCGAAGGACTACGTCGGCGCGGTGATGGAGCTCGCCAACGAGCGGCGAGGGACGTTCGACCACATGGAGTACCTGAGCGAAGGGCGTGTACTGCTGCTCTACGAGCTGCCGCTGGGCGAGATCGTCCTCGACTTCTACGACCAGCTGAAGTCGCGCACGCGAGGCTATGCGAGCTTCGACTACGACCTCGCCGGCTTCAAGCCGGGCGACCTGTCGCGCGTCGACATCCTCGTCGGCGGGGAGCAGGTCGACGCGCTCTCACTGATCATCCACCGCGACGCCGCGTACGACCGCGGCCGGCAGCTCGTCGAGCGGCTGCGAGAGGAGATTCCGCGACAGATGATCGACGTCCCCATCCAGGCGGCAATCGGGTCGCGCGTCATCGCGCGCGAGACCGTGAAGGCGCGCCGCAAGGACGTGCTTGCGAAGTGCTACGGCGGCGACATCTCCCGCAAGCGCAAGCTCCTCGAGAAGCAGAAGAAGGGCAAGAAGCGCATGAAGCAGGTCGGCAGCGTCGAGGTGCCCCAGGAGGCATTCCTCGCCGTCTTGAACCTCGACTCGGAACGGAAGCGCTAGTCGTGGGTGACGTCCGGCACTTGTACGTCCACCTGCCGTTCTGCGCGCACCGCTGCGGGTACTGCGACTTCGTGACGGTCGTCGGCCGGCACGGACAGCACGCGGCGTACATCGATGCGCTCCTCGCCGAGCTCGACCTGGAGCGCGGATGCCTCGCCGACGACGTCGAGACGGTGTTCCTCGGCGGCGGGACGCCGACGTTCACCGAGCCGCGCGAGCTCGCACGGCTGCTCGAGGGCTTGCCGGCCGCCGCCGAGGTCACGGTCGAGGCGAATCCGGAGACGGTGACGCCGGAGCTCGCAGAGCTGCTCCTCGCCGGCCGGGTCACGCGGGTCTCCCTGGGCGCGCAGAGCTTCCAGGCGCATCTGCTCGACGTGCTCGAGCGCCGTGCGACGCCCGCTGCCGTTCGGGGCGCGGTTCGTAGTCTCCGCGACGCCGGATTCGACAACATCTCGCTCGATCTCGTCTACGGGATTCCGGGGCAGAGCGCCGAGGATCTCGACCGCGACCTGCACGAGGCCCTCGCGCTCGAGCCCGAGCATCTCTCCTGCTACGAGCTCGAGGCGAAGCCGGGCACGCGCTTCACGTTCGCGCACGGCGACGAGCTCGCGCGGCAGGCCGAGGCGATGGAGAGCTACTTCGAGCGTGTCGTCGACACGCTGACCGGCGCTGGCTTCCGGTGGTACGAGACCGCGAACTTCTGCGCGACCGGAGCACGAGCTGCGGGCCGTGACCTCCGTGCCCGTCACAATCTCGGCTACTGGCGCGGGCGCGACTACCTCGGCCTCGGCATCGGCGCAGTCTCCACGGTGGCCGGCGAACGGCGCCGGAACCTCCCGAGCCTCGCGCGCTACGTCCGGGCACTCGACTCCGGCGATTCGCCGCCGCGCGAGATCGAGCCGATCGACGGCCCGACGCACCTCAGCGAGCTCCTCCTGCTCGGGCTTCGCCTCGACGAGCCGGTTGCGATGGAGGACGTCGGCAATGTGCTCGACGCCGCCGCCCTCGACCGGCTCGTCGCACACGGCCTCGTCACCCGGAGCTCGAGCGGACGTGGCGACGAGATCCGGCTGACGCGTCGCGGCCGCTTCCTCGGCGGGGCAGTGACCGTCGAGCTCATGGCCTGAGTTACTCGACGAGACCGATGAGGCAGGTACCGACCTCGTCGAAGTTGCAGAGGTCGTCGCTGCCCGTTCCCGATGCCGAGAAGGCCACGACGTTGATGAAGTGCCCCCAGACGTCTCCGTTGTCGAGGCTCTTGCGATAGCCCGGCGAGTACCAAGGATGAGGATCGTTGTCCGCGCACGGAGGGTTGTTGCCCGTCTTGTCCCAGCCCGTGATGTAGAAGCCCGCGAAGTACTTGACCGGTACGGCCGAGCTGCTTCCCTGTCCGAGGAAGGTCCCGAAGTCCGTCACGACCAGCGTCACGTAGCGCGGATCGTTGACGAAGTCGTGGTTCGTGTAGAAGTCCGAGAAGTCCGAGAGCGAGTCCGGCCAGTTGTTTGGCGCGCAACTCGGCGTCATCAGACGCTGATTGATGCCTTGCCGGAACTGTCCTACCTTGTCGCCCGTCTCGATGCGGACACAGTCCTCCGGGGGCGCCGGCGTGAACGTGTCCGGTGGTAGGCCCGCCCCGTTCGGGTAGTCCGCGCACAGGAGGTCGGACCACTCCTTGTCGCCGTCGCCGTCCCAGTCGCCGTAGTTCTCGCGATAGGTCGTGGCGCAGCCGTTCTGGATCTCGGTGCTGAAGTTGAACGGCCGGTCGCAATCGAATGCCTGGTTCTGGCTTCCGGAGGGGCTCGCGACGCGGAGTACGACAGGCTCCTCGAGCGGGCTCTGGATCTGGAATGGCGGCTGCAGCCCGACCGTGACCACGACGCTGGCAAGCGGCGGGTCGTCCCTGTTGCGTGTGTTCGCGTCGAGCACCGGGTCGACGCTCGAGAGCACGAGGTACTCGACCGGGCCGGCACCTGCCCCGGGCGGTGCCTGATTGCCCTGCAGGTCAGCCGGCTCGGCGACGTACGGGTGGGCAACACCGGTGAACGTCCGCTGGTTGTCCGTGCCAACGGGAAACTCGGTCGCAACGTCGATCGAGAACGTCGACCGCCCGAAGAAGTCATCCGGAAACCTTGCGCCGAAGCCGATCCAGACCGACTCCCCGGTTACTGCCCCTTGGCCGTCATAGCTCAGCCTGCATCCGTTCTGCCCGCACCCCGGCGCGTCGAGGAAGACATCGGCTGTTGCCGGATCGAACAGCGGGTCGGTCCCGAAGTCGATCACCGCCTCAACGCCTAGGTCACAGTCGCCCGTACGGAGGAAGTAGGGCGCGGACAGGTCCTCGCAGTTCACGTCCAGCACCCGCACATCCCTGATGACCGGCACCGCGGGTGACCCGTTCTCGTCGTTCCAGCCGTGGATGAACGTGAGCCCGTCCTGGCTTCCGTCACCTGCGTAGCACGAGACGATCCCGGGAGCCTGGCCGCATATTTGTGTCAGCGACCCCGAGAGATCGAGCGTTGCGCCAGACGGGAACGGGTTGACCTTGGCGACGAGGATCACGACACCGGTGTTCTCCGAGGCCAGATCGACGCGCGAGGCGTTTGGCACGACTTCGGTTGGCGGGTCGGTGCGCCAGTCCATTCCGGGAGTCACCCATTCGTGGAACGGGAGGGTTGGGTCGTCGCGACTCTCGAGCCGCTGCGCCGCAATGACGTCGCCGCTGCTCTCGTCGACGAACACGGCTGCGACAGCCGCGGGCTCGACTTCGGGAACGGCCCACGGGAGCATTCCGTTCTGCTCGACGATCTGCGTCACTTCGACTCTCGCCCGTGCCTTGATGTCCGGGAACAGCGGAAGGAGCCCCCAGAGGAGCGGCACGTCCTCGTCGGTCGCCTTGACGTCCAGCGAGCGCTCGCTGCAGGGATCGCCGCCGCCGCCGTCTCCGTCGATGTCCCATGTGAAGTCGAGCCCCGCGATTGCGGCGCCGCTTGTCGGATCACCTGGCTGCCAGTAGCGGGTCGAGTTGAGGAGTACGTGGATGTCGTCCGGCTCTTGATGCTGTCGGTTGCGCGTCGCCGGATCGCGGGACGGGTCACCCGAATACTCGAGTGCAACCTCGCGGATCGCGTTGTTCGCCGAAGCTGGATCTCCGAACTGGAACGAACAGCCCACGAACTTCGGTGCACCCGCAAGTGCACCGGCGTCGACCATCGTCTGGAGGTGCTTCTTGTGCACGTACCAGTTGCCCACGTCGATCACGATCGCGCCCAGCGCGAGGAACACAGGAAGCAGGAGCGCGAACAGCACGACGATCTGGCCGCGCTCCGCGCGGGCGTGTTGGCGGCGGCAAACCCTGTGCCGACTCTCCCCCTGCACCGTCCTCCCCTGGACGTTCCCCATGCGCATTCTGCCTCCATCTGACCCGAATGTGAATAGCCGGGGCACGCGGCTACCATCGGACCGGTATGCAGCTCACCGCACGCAAGCGCGAGATCCTGCGACGCGTGATCGAGGAATACGTCGTCACGGGCCAGCCCGTGGGGTCGCGCGTGCTCGTGGAGCGCTCGGGCCTCGGCGTCTCGCCGTCGACGGTCCGCAGCGAGCTCGCCGAGCTCGAGGCGCTCGGGCTGCTGACCCATCCGCATACATCGGCGGGCCGCACGCCGACGGAGAGCGGCTATCGGATCTACGCGGAGGAGCTCGTGGACGGGCTCGACGGTCGTCCGGACGAGCTCGGCGTCGACCTCCGCTCCATGCGGGACGAGGTCGAGCAGGCGCTGCGCGCGACGACCGAGATGCTCTCCGACGCGACGCGGCTGCTCGCGCTCGTCTCCGCTCCGTCGCTCGAGACGGCGTCGATCCGGCACATCGAGGTGCTCACGCTTCAGCCGACGACGGTCATGGTGGTCGTCATCACCTCGACCGGCGGGGTCACGAAGCGCGTCTTCCGGCTCGAGGAGCCGGTCGATCCGGGGCTCGTCGCATGGGCGGGCGAGTATCTCGAGGAGCAGCTCGTCGGCGAGCGTCTCGGGTCGCGCGTCGTCCGTCGACGGCTCGAGGCTCCGGAGCTGCAGCTGCGCGAACGGGCGTTCCTCGCCCTGATCGGCCAGACCTTGCTCGAGGTCGGCTCGGAGTCGGGGCCGGAGGTGTTCGTGGGCGGTGCCGCCGGACTCGTCGAGGGGGCGCGGGTCGAGGAGGTCGAAGCGACGATGCGGCTCGTCGAGCTCCTGGAGCGGCGTGCCGCGGTGCTCTCGCTGGTGTCCGAGGCGCTCGAGCCGCAGCGTCCGGTCGTCCATGTCGGCCCCGAGCTCGCCGGCGCGGAGCTCCACTCCGTGTCGCTCGTCGGCGCGACCTACGGGATCCGCTCGACGCCGCTCGGCGCCGTCGGGCTCGTCGGCCCGCTGCGGATGGACTACGAGAAGGCGATTCGCACGGTGCGCGCGGCGGCGTTCGAGCTCTCCCGCTTCGTCGAGGACGTCTACGAGGACGCCTGATGGCGCAGACGGAGACCGACTACTACGGCCTCCTCGGCGTCTCTCGCACCTCGAGCGACGCGGAGATCAAGCAGGCCTTCCGGAAGCTCGCCCGCGAGCTCCATCCCGACGTCTCGAGCGCCCCGGACGCCGACCAGCGCTTCCGCGAGGTCGCGGAGGCGTACGAGGTGCTCTCCGATCCGGAGCGGCGCGCGCTGTACGACCGGTATGGCAAGGCCGGGTTGCAGCGCGGGGGTTTCGAGCCTCACTTCGGGGACTTCGGAAGCCTGGCCGACATCTTCGCGTCCTTCTTCGGAGAGGACCTGCTGGGTGGGACGAGCGGCCGGCAACGCGCCCAGCGCGGAGGTGACGTCCAGGCCGTCGTGGAGATCGAGCTCGAAGAGGCCTTCGCGGGCGCCACCGTACGCCTCCCGATCGAGGTGGCGCTGCCCTGCGAGCACTGCTCCGCATCAGGGTCGGAGCCCGGAAGCGCGTCTCGCACCTGCCCGACCTGTGGAGGAGCCGGAGCCGTTCGCAGCGTCTCACAGAACGTCTTCGGGCAGTTCGTCCAGCAACGCACCTGCCCCGAGTGCGGCGGCGCAGGTGAGGTGCTCGAACAGCCGTGCTCCGACTGCTCCGGTGAAGGGCGACGGCTCGTTCGCAGAGAGCTCGAGGTCGACATTCCCGCCGGCATCCACGACGGTCAGCAGATCCGCGTGCGTGGTGAGGGGCATGCCGGCTTTCGCAGTCGCGAGCGAGGGAACGCGTTCGTGGTCGTCCGCGTGCGCCCGGATCCACGGTTCGTTCGCGACGGTGACGATCTCCACACCGCGATCCGGCTGACCATGACCGACGCCGCGTTGGGGACGACGGCGACAGTTGCGACGCTGACGGGAGAGCTCGAGCTCGAGGTCGCGCCGGGAACGCAGCCGGGAGAGGTGCGTGTCCTCGCAGGCGAGGGGATGCCGGCGTTGCGCGGCTCGCGCCGCGGCGCGCTGTACGTGCGCCTCGACGTCGCGGTGCCGACGGTGCTCGACGATGCGCAGCGGAAGTTGCTCGAGGACGTCGACAGTGCGCTCGGAGCCGCGGCGTACGCACCAAAGCCCGACGAGGGCGAGGGGTTCTTCAGCCGGCTGAAGAGCGCGCTACGCTGAGCGAGCTGCGGCGGGTCGCACTTCGCGTGCCCGCGGGCGAGACCGAAGTCGCGACGGCCTGGGTGCTCGAGCGGTTTCCGCACGGGCTCGAAGAGACGTCACTCGGCGACGTCACGGAGCTCGCCGTGTATACGGACGGGGCCGGTGAGGCGCTCGTGCGCGGCGCGTTTCCCGACGTGCGGACGTCGGGCGTCCCGGACGACTGGGCCGACCGCTGGAAGCAGTTCCACCGGCCCGTGCGTGCGGGAGGCCTGTGGATCGGCCCGCCGTGGATCGAGCCACCCGCCGGCGAGGCGACCGTCGTCGTCGATCCCGGTCGCGCCTTCGGGACTGGTGCACACGCCACGACGCGCGCGTGCATCGAGTTGCTCGCTCGGATCGAGCGCGGGAGCCTGCTCGATGCCGGTTGTGGCTCGGGCGTCGTTGCGGTGGCGGCGGTTCGGCTCGGCTTCGCGCCGGTGCGGGCGGTCGATCTCGACCCGGTGGCCGTCGATGTCGCCGTCGAGACGGCACGACTGAACGCGGTCGCCGTCGAGGTCGCGCAGTGCGACGTCCTGCGGGACGCTCTGTCTGCTGCCGAGGCCGTCGTCGCGAACATCGAGCTCGCCGTGGTCGAGCGCCTGCTCGCACGGAGGCCGGCCCGAGTTGCGGTCACGTCCGGATACCTGGCGTCCGAGCGACCGGGCGCGCCAGGCTGGGAACCGGCCGATCGGCTCGAGGTCGACGGCTGGGCGGCAGACGTGCTCGTCGCCGAGTGACACGCTGTCACGAGCGCGCGTGCCGCCTCCGCGCCGAACGGCACTAAGCTAGTCCCGCGATGACGACGTTCTCCGTGCGCTTCCTGGGCTGCAAGGTGTCCTACGCGGATGCGCAGGCCGTGCGCGAACGCCTGCTCGCGGACGGTCACGTCGAGGTCGCGGATGCAGGCGACGTTGCGGTCGTGAACACCTGCTGCGTCACGCACGAGGCGGTCTCGAAGTCCCGTCAGGCCGTCTCCCGCGCCGCGCGCTCGCACCGCCGCGTGTACGTCACCGGCTGCGCGGCGAATCTGGACGGTGCCTTCTCGGGCGTCTCGTCGAACGTCACCCTGGTCTCGCGACCGAGCGAGGAGATCGCCGACACCGTCGCGGGCGCCGTCGGCGCAATCGGGTGCGTCCGGGCCGATGCGCGGATGGAGCGTACGCGCGCTTTCGTGAAGATCCAGGACGGGTGCTCGTTCTCGTGCGCCTTCTGCGTGATCCCGCTCGTGCGCGGCGGCACGCGGAGCCGCCGGGCCGACGCCGTCCTCCAGGAGATTCGGCGCCGCGTCGCGCAGGGTCACCGCGAGATCGTCCTCACCGGAGTCAACCTCGGCTGCTTCCGCGACCGCGAGGCCGGCTACACGCTGGCGCGACTCGTGCGCGACGCCGGGGCGCTTCCGGGTGTCGAGCGGCTGCGGCTGTCCTCGATCGAGGTCAACCACCTCTCGGACGAGCTCGTGGCCGCGCTTCGGGAGACCCGGGCCTGCTCGCTTCACCTGCACGTGCCGCTGCAGTCCGGCGACGATGCCGTCCTGCGGGCGATGGCTCGCCGCTACTCCGCTGCGCAGTACGTCGCGAAGCTCTCGCCGCTGCATGACTTCAACCTCACCGCCGACGTCATCGTCGGCTTTCCGGGCGAGGACGAGGCTGCGTTCGCGCGTACGCTCGATGTCGTCCGCGAGGCGGGGATCACGCGAGTCCACGCATTCCCGTACTCGCCGCGGCCGGGCACGGCGACTGCGGCTGCCGACACGGTGGCCGTCGCGGTGAAGCGCGAGCGCAGCGTGCGTCTGCGCGCGCTCTCCGACGAGCTCTCCCGCCGGCGCTGGGAGTCGCGCGTCGGCACCACCGACCGCGTGCTGCTCGACCGCCCAGGACGGGGTTACGGCGACGACTACACGCCGTGGCTCCTCGACGGCGAGGTCGGAGCGTTCCTCGACGCGCGGGCCGTCGGAGTGAGCGAGGAGGGGATCCTTGCCGTCGCCGCCTGAGAGCTGCCTGTTCTGCCGCCTCGTGACCGAGGGCGACCACGTGCACGCGTCCGACGGCTTCGTCGCGATCCGCGACATCAACCCGATCGCGGAGACACACCTCCTCGTCCTGCCGGCGCGGCACGTCGACACCTTCCGCGACGTCGGTGCCTTCACCGACGACGAGGCCGGACGCATGCTCCGGTTCGTCGCGGAGACGGCGTCGGCCGCCGGCCTCGACGACTACAAGGTGCTCGTGAACGTGGGCGAAGGTGGAGGACAGACCATCTTCCACCTCCACTGGCACGTGCTGGGCGGCCGCTTCGACACGGGCAAGCTCGCGCGCGCCCTCGAGTTGGAGACGGCTTGACGTGAGCCTCATCGCCCGCATCGAGGGAGAGCTCAAGGAAGCGAGACTCGCGCGCGACGAGGATCGGCGCGACGCGCTGAGCCTGGTTCTGAACGCCCTCCAGAACGCTCAGAAGGAGCTGCAGCGACCGCTCTCCGACGACGAGGAGCTGCAGGTGCTCCAGCGCGAGCGCAAGCGCAGAGTCGAGGCCGCCGAGGCGTTCCGTGCGGCGGGTCGCGAGGAGCAGGCCGAGGACGAGGAGTACGAGCTCGAGATCCTCGAGGAGTTCATGCCCGAGCCGATGTCGGAGGAGGAGATCGAGGAGATCATCGACGACGTGATCTCCGAGGTGGGCGCGACGAACATCCGCGACATGGGCCGTGTGATGGCCGGGGTGATGCACCAGGTCTCCGGCCGGGCGGACGGCTCGACGGTGTCGCAGCTCGTCAAGGAGAAGCTCGCGTAGGGCGACGCTCGCGTCCTCCTGCGCCAACGTTCCGGTGAGAGGGTGAGGCAAGCCTCGCCCCTACACTGCGGCCTGTGCAGCAGGTGCTCGATGTCTCCAACGAGGTCGCGGCCGAGCTCGCGGGCGTCGAGGACGGCGTCCTCGACGCGCTTCGCGACCGGCTTCAGTGCACCATCGCGCTGCGCGGGAACCGTCTGACGCTCGGCGGCGACGACGAGCATGTCGCCGCGGCCCGCGCGGTCCTGGACGAGCTCGTCGAGCTCGTCGAGGGAGGCCATGCGATTGGACCGGAGACGGTCGGCACCGTGCTCGCGGCGATCGACCAGGCGGAGGACGTCCGCGAGGTCTTCGAGGACGTCGTCTGGCGCCACCGCGGCAAGAACATCACGCCGAAGACCCTCAACCAGAAGCGCTACGTCGACGCGATCCGGGGCGCCACCGTCACGTTCGGCATCGGACCTGCCGGCACGGGCAAGACGTACCTCGCGATGGCGCTCGCCGTCTCCGCGCTCTCGGAGGGTGCGGTCGGCCGCGTGATCCTCACGCGGCCGGCGGTCGAGGCGGGCGAGCGACTCGGGTTCCTGCCGGGCGACATGCTCGCCAAGGTCGATCCGTACCTCCGTCCGCTGTATGACGCGCTCTACGACATGCTCGACGCGGAGCGGCTCGCGGGGTACATGGAGCGCGGGACGATCGAGGTCGCGCCGCTCGCCTTCATGCGCGGGCGGACGCTCAACGACTCGTTCGTCGTCCTCGACGAGGCGCAGAACACGACGCCCGAGCAGATGCAGATGTTCCTCACGCGGCTCGGGTTCGGGTCGAAGATGGTCGTGACCGGCGACGTGACGCAGATCGACCTTCCGCGCGAGCAGGCGTCGGGTCTCATCCAGGTGCGCGAGATCCTCGCCGGGATCGAGGGCATCGGCTTCGTCGAGTTCGGGAACGAGGACGTCGTCCGGCACAAGCTCGTGCAGCGGATCGTCGAGGCGTACAAGCGCCACGCCGAGGAGACCGGCACGGCGCGTCGCCGGTGATCAGCGTCGAGACCGACAATCGCAGCGGTGTGCGGGTCGACGAGCCGGCCGCGGCCGCGCTCGCCTCGGCGGTGCTGGCTGCGGAGGGTGTGACGGAGGGTGAGCTCGGCATCGCCTGGGTCGGCTCGGAGGAGATGCGGACGCTGAAGCGCGAGCACCTCGGGATCGACGAGGCGACCGACGTCCTGTCGTTTCCACTCGACGGCCTCGACGAGCTGCCCGAGGGCGAGCCGCGCGCCCTCGGCGACGTCGTCCTCTGTCCGGAGGTCGTCGGCGACGCGTGGCGGGAACCACTCGTCCATGGCCTGCTCCATCTCCTCGGCTACGACCACGGGGCGGAGATGTCCGAGCGCGAGCGAGCTCACGCGGCACGATGACGCGACAGCGCTCGACGTCCCTCTTCCAGAGCTTCAACTTCGCCGCCGAGGGCATCGTCCATGCGGTCCGCACGCAGCGGAACCTGTGGATCCACTTCGCCGTCGCCGTCGCGGTGCTCGTCGCGGCGGTCGGATTCGGGGCGTCGAAGCTCGAGCTCGCCGTGCTCCTGCTCGCCATCACGTTCGTCCTCGTCGCAGAGCTCGTGAACACCGCGGTGGAGGCCGTCGTCGACGTGGCCTCGACCTCGTTCGACCCCATGGCGAAGATCGCGAAGGACATCGCGGCGGGAGCCGTGCTCGTCGCGGCGCTGAACGCCGTCGCGGTGGGGTACCTCGTCTTCTCGGGCGAGGTGGCGACGCGCAGCTCGCGCTTCCTGACGCGGCTCTCCGACGCTCCCGCGGAGCTCACGCTCGTGGCGCTCGCGGTGACGGTGATTCTCGTCGTCGCCGTCAAGGCGTACACGGGCAGGGGGACGCCGCTGCGCGGCGGGCTGCCGTCGGGGCATGCGGCTGTCGCATTTGCGGGCTGGATGGCGGTGACGCTGCTCCTCGAGAGCTCGCCTCGCCGCTTCCTCATCTCGTCCGTGGCGTTCATCATGGCGTTGCTCGTGGCGCAGACACGTGTCGAATCCGGTGTGCACTCGTCGTCGGAGGTCGCCTCCGGCGCAGTGCTCGGCGCGCTCGTGACGCTCCTTCTGTTCCAGGTGTTCGGATGACCGATCAGGAGCTCCTGGCGGTGGCGGATGCGATCGCGGCGCGGGCGTACGCGCCGTACTCGAACTTCCACGTCGGCTGCGCGCTGCTCGCACGGGACGGACGCGTGATCGAGGGCGTCAACGTCGAGAACGCGGCGTATCCGCTCGGCGTGTGCGCGGAGCGCACGGCGTTCTCACGCGCGGTCGCCGAGGGCTACCGGCCCGGGCAGTTCGTCGTCGCGGCCATCACGGCCTCGCCGTGCGGGGGCTGCCGGCAGTGGCTGCACGAGATGGGCGTCGAGCGCGTCGTCTTCCGAAACGGCGGTCGCGTCGTGACTATGACGCCGGACGAGCTCCTCCCGGAGTCGTTCGACAGCTCCGACTTCCGGTGAGCATGTCGTTGCCGAAGCGGTGCTGTTTCGGCACGTTCCTGTATCCCATCCGTACGCATTTCCTCGTTACGATCGCAGTGGGTGGTGGGCCGGGGTGCCCCGGAGAAAGGACCCCGTGAGAAGCGGGTTCGTCGCGGTCGCCGGTCGCCCGAACGTGGGGAAGTCGACACTCGTCAACGCGCTCTGCGGCGAGAAGGTCGCGATCACCTCCACCGTGCCGAATACGACCCGCCGACGCCTGTTCGGCGTCGCGAACGGCCCCGACTACCAGCTCGCGCTCATCGATCTGCCCGGTTTCCAGCGCCCGATCGACCCCCTGACGGAGCGCATGCAACAGACCGTCGACGCCTCGTTCGACGACGTCGACGCAGTGCTCCTCGTGCTCGACGCTCGCGCACACATCGGCGCGGGCGACCGCTTCGTCGCCCGCCGTGTCTTCGGTCTCCAGAAGCCCGTGATCATCGCTCTCAACAAGGTCGACCGGCTCAAGCCCGCCCACATCGCGACGCAGATGAAGGCCGCCGCGGTTCTCGGCGACTTCCACGCGCTCCATCCCGTCAGCGCGAAGACGAAGGAGGGGGTCTCCGAGCTCCGCGACGATCTCGTCGTTCTGCTTCCCGAGGGGCCGTTGTACTTCCCGGCCGGGCAGCGGACGGATCTCGCGCTCGACGAGCGGATCGCGGAGGTCATCCGCGAGAAGGCGCTCCACCTCACGCGCGAGGAGGTGCCACACGCGCTGACCGTCGAGGTCGAGGAGATCGAGGAGCGCCGTCTCCGCGCCGTCGTGTACGTGGAGACGGAGTCGCAGAAGGGCATCCTCGTCGGCAAGAAGGGTGCGACCGTTCGTGAGATCGGCACACGCGCACGTCCGGAGGTCGAGGCGCTCGTGGGCCATCCCGTGTTCCTCGAGCTCACGGTCAAGGTGCGGCCGAAGTGGCGCCGCGACCCGCGCATGCTCGAGCGCCTCGGGCTCTGAGCGCTCGGTAGTTCGCCGAACGCGCGATCAGCTGCCTCCCCGATGGACGCGCGCAGGAGGCGCGAGAGGCTGCGGGGGAACGAGATGGAAGGAGGCGCCAGATGGCCCCGATCGTGGAGGCCCGCGCCGTGCACAAGATCTACGACACGGGCGCCGTTCAGGTGCAGGCGCTTCGTGGACTGGACCTCGCCGTCGAGCCGGGCGAGATGGTCGCGATCATGGGGCCGAGTGGCTGTGGGAAGACCACGCTGCTCAACTGCCTCTCCGGCCTCGACTCCACCGACGGCGGCGAGGTGCTCATCGAAGGCACGGTGCTGTCGGAGATGTCCGATCGCGAGCGCACGGACTACCGCGCGCGTCGCATGGGCTTCGTCTTTCAGTTCTACAACCTGATGCCGGTCCTCACGGCGGTCGAGAACGTCGAGCTGCCGCTGCTCATCGCGCGCGTCGATGGTGGCCAGGCACGCAGCCGCGCTCTCGACGCGCTCGAGCTCGTGGGTCTCCGGAGCCGCGCCCAGCACGTGCCCGACGCGCTCTCCGGCGGCGAGCGCCAGCGGGTCACGATCGCGCGCTCGCTCGTGAACGACCCGGCGATCGTCTGGGCGGACGAGCCGACAGGAGACCTCGACTCGGAGAACGCGACCGAGATCGTCGAGCTCATGCGTCGGCTGAACGTCGACCGCGGGTTGACCTTCCTCATCGTGACGCACGACATCGCGGTGGGGAGGAAGACCGATCGCATCGTCCGCATGCTCGACGGGCAGGTCGTCGAGGAGCAACGACTGGAGGTGTCACATGTTCTCGCGCGTCACGCTGCTTGAGGTCGACACGTTGCGGATCCCCATCGACGAGGCCGTCGAGCTCTTCCGCGTGCACGTCCTCCCGGAGCTGCGCGAGCAGCAGGGGTACGAGGGTGTCCTCGTCCTGACGAACCCGGATGGGAAGGGAATGATCGTGAGCGCCTGGGAGACCGAAGAGGACGCTCAGGCGGCGGCCGGCTTCGCGTCGGCGGCGCTCGACGAGTACGTCACGCTGTTCCGCTCGCCCCCAGGGCGTGAGCAGTACGAGGTGGCGTTCGCCGAGCTGCCAGAGGTTGCGGCGCTCGAGCGATGAACGAGGTCTTCGGCATACCGGTCGACCAGCTCCTCCTCATCCTCGGCACCTCGTTGGGCGTTGCGCTCGCGATCCTCGGCGTGCTCGCGCTGCGCAACCGCATCCTCGTGAAGCTCGCGGTCCGGAACGTCGGACGACGGCGAGGGCGCAGCGCGCTCATCGTCGTCGGTCTCATGCTCGGCACGGCGATCATCGCCGCCGCGCTGACGACGGGCGACACGATGAACCACACCGTTCGCGTGACCGCAGTTGACGCCCTCGGTGCGACGGACGAGACCGTTGCACCGCGCGGCGCGGTCGACGACATCCCCGGCGCACTCGGCGCCGCGACCGGCATGGGCTGGATGCCCGAGTCGTCGGTCGACTGGGTCGCCTCCGCACTCGCGAGCACCGATCTCGTCGACGGGGTCACGGGTGTCATCGTCGACCAGGTCGCGGTGCGGGCGCCGGCCGAGCGCCAGAGCGAGCCGAGCGTCGTGCTGTGGTCAGGCGATCCGGCACGCATGGAGGGCTTCTCCGCCATCGTCGGCTCGGACGGCGAGGAGTCGTCGCTTGCCGACCTCGAGCCGGGCGAGGTCTTCCTGAATCGCAAGGCGGCGTCCGCGCTTCGTATCGAGAAGGGCGCACGGGTCGTCGTCTACGCAGCGGGTGTACCGCACGAGTCGCGCGTGCGCGACGTCGTGCGCTTCGACGGAGCCGCTACCGCCGACGCCGCGTTGCTCGTGCCGCTCTCCGTGGCGCAGGAGCTCTTCGGCCATCCGGGCGAGATCCGCGCCGTGCTCATCTCGAACAGGGGTGACGATCTCGGTGGCGCGGCGCTCTCCGATCAGGTGGCGACGATCCTGGCGCCAGTCGCGGCCGAGCGATTGCTCGAGGTGCAGACCGTCAAGCAGGACGCGATCGAGGACGCGGATGCCGCCGGTGCTGCGTTCGTCGCCTTCTTCACGACCTTCGGAACCTTCGCGATCGCGGCAGGGATCCTCCTCATCTTCCTCGTCTTCGTCATGCTCGCGGCGGAGCGGCGCGGCGAGCTCGGAATCGCACGCGCCGTCGGGACGCAGCGTGGCCACCTCGTCCAGATGTTCACCTTCGAAGGCGCCGCGTACGACCTCGTCGCCGCGGCCGTCGGTGCCGTGCTCGGCGCGATCGTCGCGTTCGGCATGGTGTTCGTGATGGCGTCTGCATTCGGCGCAGCCGACGCCGACGAGGGCTTCCAGATCGAGTTCGCCGTCACACCACGGAGCCTCGTCATCGCCTTCGCGATCGGCCTGCTGCTCACGCTGGTCGTCGTCGCGGTGTCGGCGTGGCGCGTGAGCCGCATGACGATCTCGGCTGCGATCCGAAACCTCCCCGAGCCGCCGACGACGAGGCGACGCCGCCGACTCGTGCTGGCGCTCGCCGGCGAGGGTCTCGGGTTCCTGCTCATCGTCCTTGCGCTCAGCTCCGGGAACTTCACACCGCTCTCGCTCGGCGTCTCTCTCGTCCTCATGAGCCTCGTGCCGCTTCTCCGCCTCGCCGGCGTTCGTGAGCGGATCGCATACACGGGCTGCGGTCTGGGCGTGCTCGTGTTCCTGCTGCTTCCCTGGCGAACGATCGAGGCGATCTTCGGCGACCTCGCGATGGACTTCACGACGTGGATCGTCTCCGGGCTCCTCATCGTCGTCGCCACGGTCTGGGTGATCGTCTTCAACGCCGACGTCCTCCTGAGTGGCGTGATGCGGATCTTCGGACGGTTCCGCGGCCTCGCGCCGGTTCTGCGCATGTCGATCGCGTATCCGTTGAGCGCGCGGTTCCGCACCGGGACCACGCTTGCGATGTTCACGCTCGTCGTGTTCACGCTGGTCACGGGATCCGCGTCGAACGGCTCCTTCCTGCACGCGATCACTGCCGACGAGTACGGCGGAGGGTTCCAGGTGCGCGCAGGGACGGTGGGAGCGGGGGCGATCGACGACATGGGCCAGGCGCTGAGGTCGGCGCCCGGGATCAGGGCGTCCGACGTCACGGCGGTCGGCAGCCAGTCCGTCCTCGCCGTCGAGGCGAAGCAGGTGGGCGCCGGACGCGTTGCCGAGACCTACGTCGTCCGCGGCCTCGACGCCTCGTTCCTCGAGCACACGACGTTCGGGCTCGGGGGGATCGCGGCCGGATACGAGAACGAGCAGGCGGTCTGGGACGCGGTGCGTACGCATCCGGGGCTCGCGGTCGTCGACAGCATGATCGTGCCGCGCCGCGACAACTGGAACTTCGGGCCACTGCCCGACTTCAAGCTCAGCGGCTTCTACTACGAGGAGGGTGCGTTCGACCCGATCCCGGTCGACGTCCTCGACAAGCAGTCCGGGAACCGGGTCCGTCTGACCGTCATCGGAATCCTCAAGGACACGGCTCCGGTCGAGATGCTCGGCATCTCGACGTCCCAGGAGACGCTGGAGGCCGCATTCCCCGACCGCGTGCATCCGACGATCCACTACTTCGCACTCGCGCCGGGTGCCGATCCCGACGAGACGGCGGCGCGGCTCGAGTCCGCGTTCCTCGAGAACGGCCTCGACGCGGAGTCGATCCAGCAGGTGGTCGACGACGTGGTGGCGGCGAACCTGACGTTCAACCGTCTCATCCAGGGCTTCCTCGGGCTCGGCCTGCTGGTGGGAGTCGCAGCGCTCGGGGTCATCAGCGCGCGCGCGGTCGTCGAGCGGCGTCAGCAGATCGGCGTCATGCGGGCGATCGGCTTCAGGCGACGGATGGTGCAGACGGCGTTCCTGCTCGAGTCGTCGTTCGTCGCGCTCACCGCGATCGTCGTCGGGACGATCCTCGGGCTGATCCTCGCCTGGAACATCATCGACGACCAGCGTCAGCAGCCGAGCTGGGAGAACCTCACCCTCTACGTGCCGTGGGTCAACCTCCTGATCATCTTCGTGGTCGTCTACGCGGTCGCGATCCTCGCGACGCTCGCGCCGGCCATGCGCGCGTCTCGCGTACGGCCTGCCGAGGCGCTGCGCTACCAGTAGCCCACTACACTCGGAGCGTGGCGAAGGCACCAGCGCTCGTCGGCGGCTTCGAGCTGCCCTCCGGCCCGCGGCTCCCGCGCGTCGGCTCGGTCGATGCCGTCGCCCTCGAGGAGCGCGCCGCGACGCTCGCAAAGCGCTCGATCAAGCGCGAGTCGAAGGTGCAGGCGCTCGAGCTCGCGATCCGGATGATGGATCTGACGACGCTCGAGGGGCAGGACACCCCGGGCAAGGTGGCGGCACTGTGCTCGAAGGCGCTGCGACCCGACCCCGTCGATCCGTCCGTCCCGTCCGTCGCGGCGATCTGCGTCTACCCGAACCTCGTCGGCGTCGCGAAGGAGCGGCTCGCGGGCAGTGGAGTGAAGGTCGCATCGGTCGCGACTGCGTTTCCCTCCGGCCAGTCGCCGACGGACCTCAAGGTCGCCGAGACGCGCGCGGTGGTGGAGCTCGGCGCGGACGAGGTCGACATGGTCATCGACCGCGGCGCCTTCCTCTCCGGTCGCTA
Organism: Gaiellaceae bacterium; assembly: GCA_036276015.1. Taxonomy (GTDB): domain Bacteria; phylum Actinomycetota; class Thermoleophilia; order Gaiellales; family Gaiellaceae; genus GMQP-bins7. Next base: position 26,628 of record DASUCN010000031.1, read on the forward strand.
CGCGAAGGTGTTCGACGAGATCGTGCGCGTGAAGGAGGCGTGCGGTGAGGCGCACCTCAAGGTGATCCTCGAGACGGGAGAGCTCGGCACGTACGACAACGTACGGCGGGCGTCGCTCATCGCGATCGCCGCGGGCGCCGACTTCATCAAGACCTCGACCGGCAAGGTCAGTCCGGCCGCGACGCTCCCGGTGACCCTCTGCATGATGGAGGTCGTTCGCGACGTGTACGCCGAGACCGGGCACATCGTCGGCATCAAGCCCGCAGGCGGGATTCGCGCCTCGAAACAGGCCGTCCAGTACCTCGTCACCCTGTACGAGACCCTGGGGCCGATCTGGATGACCCCTGATCTCTTCCGCTTCGGCGCGTCCTCGCTCCTGAACGACGTCCTCATGCAGCTCCGCAAGGAGAAGACGGGGCGCTATCAGTCCGGCGACTACTTCACCATCGACTAGCCGTGGCCCAGGTCGAGAAGCGCCCGTCGAGCCTCCCTGCCACCTTCGAGTGGGAGTACGCCCCGGCACCCGAGGCGCGCGACATCGTCCAGCTTCGCAAGCGGTACGGCCTCTTCGTCGGCGGCGCCGAGGTGGAGCCGCGGACCGGCGAGTGGTTCTCGTCGATCTCGCCGTCGACCGAGGAGCCGCTCTTCGAGGTCGCACAGGCAGGGGCGGAGGACGTCGCGCTCGCGGTCGACGCCGCCCGCGACGCTTTCGAGAACGGCTGGTCGCAGGTCGCGCCGGCGGAGCGCGCGAAGTACGTCTTCCGGATCGCGCGGCTCATCCAGGAGCGCTCGCGCGAGCTCGCCGTCGCCGAGTCCCTCGACGGAGGCAAGCCGATCCGCGAGTCACGCGACGTCGACATCCCGCTCGCCGCCGCGCACTTCTTCTACTACGCGGGCTGGGCGGACAAGCTCGAGTACGCCTTCCCGAACCGCACTCCGCGACCGCTCGGGGTCGCAGCACAGATCATTCCCTGGAACTTCCCGCTCCTCATGCTCGCGTGGAAGATCGCGCCCGCCCTGGCGTGCGGGAACACGGTCGTGCTCAAGCCGGCCGAGACGACACCGCTGACGGCCATGCTCTTCGCCGACATCTGCCGGCAGGCCGAGCTCCCACCCGGGGTCGTGAACCTCGTCACGGGTGACGGGACGACCGGGGCGCACCTCGTCAAGCACGAGGGGATCGACAAGGTCGCGTTCACGGGATCGACCGAGGTCGGGAAGCTCATCATGCGCGAGCTCGCCGGGCGCGACGTCCGTCTGACGCTCGAGCTGGGGGGCAAGGCGGCCAACATCGTGTTCGACGACGCCGCGCTCGACCAGGCCGTCGAGGGGATCGTGAACGGCATCTATTTCAACCAGGGCCATGTCTGCTGCGCCGGGTCGCGCCTCCTCGTGCAGGAGTCGATCTACGAGCCGCTGCTCGAGAAGCTCAAGCGCCGGCTGTCGACGCTGCGCGTCGGCGATCCACTCGACAAGAACACGGACGTCGGCGCGATCAACTCGAAGGCGCAGCTCGAGAAGATCCGCGAGCTCGTCGCGAGCGGGGAGGAAGAGGGCGCGGAGATCTACCAGCCCGAGTGCCGGCTCCCCGAGCGCGGCTACTGGTTCGTCCCGACCCTCTTTACGAACGTCGCGCAGAGTTACCGGATCGCGCAGGAGGAGATCTTCGGGCCCGTGCTGTCGGTGCTCACCTTCAGGACTCCCGAGGAGGCCGTCGAGAAGGCGAACAACACGCCGTTCGGGCTGTCTGCGGGCGTGTGGACCGAGAAGGGATCGCGGATCCTGTGGATGGTCGAGCGGTTGCGCGCCGGGGTCGTCTGGGCGAACACGTTCAACCGGTTCGACCCGACGTCGCCGTTCGGCGGCTACAAGGAGTCCGGCTTCGGCCGGGAGGGCGGCCGGCACGGACTCGAGCCCTACCTGAGGTTCGACGAGTGAGCTTCAGCTGTACCAGCCCTCGCTGCGGTTCGCGCGCTCCGCACGCGCGCACCCCCACCACTTCCCCACCCTGGGTGGGGAGTGTGGCCACCCTCCACCCGGCGTCGAGCCTAGCGCCCGAACCGTCACGCGTCCGTGCCGTCTTCGCGCCGATTGGATGCCGATCAGTCCACATCGCCGACGCCGCCTGCCGCCGATGAGCCGGCTCTCGGTCAAGAAGACGTACAAGCTCTACATCGGAGGTGCGTTCCCGCGCTCGGAGTCGGGCCGTACCTTCGAGGCGGCCGGGCACAACGTCGCGCGCGCGTCGCGCAAGGACGCGCGGGACGCCGTCCGAGCCGCCCGCACGGCGTTCCCCGCCTGGTCGGGGATGACGGCCTACAACCGTGGCCAGGTCCTCTACCGGCTCGCGGAGATGATGGAAGCGCGCTCGTCCGACCTGGAGGCGGCCTGCTCCGACCGTGGCGAGGTCGAGGCAGCGATCGATCGCACGGTCTGGTACGCGGGATGGGCGGACAAGCTGGCCCAGGTGCTCGGCAGCTCCAACCCGGTCGCAGGGCCGTACTTCGACTTCACCGTCCCCGAGCCGACGGGTGTCGTCGCCATCCTCGCGCCCGCCGAGCCGCCGCTCCTGGGGCTCGTGAGCCGCACGCTCCCCGCACTCGTGGGAGGCAACACGATCGTCGTCGTGGCGGGCGAGCCGGCCGCCGTCGCGGCGGTCGAGCTCGCAGAATGCCTTGCGACGTCCGACTTCCCCTCGGGCTCCGTGAACGTCCTCACCGGCTTCACCGACGAGCTCGCGCCGTGGCTTGCCGGACACATGGACGTGAACGCTCTCGATCTCTCGGGCGCCGGCGATGACACGGCCGAGCTCGAGCGGGCCGCTGCCGAGAATGTCAAACGGGTGGTCCGCTCGCAGGCGGACGTCCAGAGCCCCTGGGAGATCGCTTCGTTCCTCGAGCTCAAGACCGTCTGGCACCCGATCGGGCTCTGAGCTACCCCCGAGTCGCGTAGACGGCCTGCCGGAAGCTTCCGGCGACCGGCTCGTTCGCGAGCACCCAGACGACCAGCGGGCGGCCGCGCGCGTACTGCACGGAGATGTAGTCGCCGAGCATCCGGCCGGAGGTCGTGTTCGGCATCCACTCGAGCGGCATCGACTGGGCCGAAAGGCGGCGCGGCGCAGACCACGCCGCGGTCGATCCCAACGAGACGACGAGCTCCACGTCGATCCCCGCCGCGCTCGAGCGCATATAGGTGATCGCCACACGTCCGCGCGTGGGATCGGCGCCGATCGCCGGTAGGAGCGCGTTACGCGCTCGCGTGATCGCGGTCGGCGCGCTCCACTGACTGCCGTCCGGCGACGTCGACACGAAGACGGCGTTTCGCTCCGCCCCGGGAGACTCGCAGTCGTGCCATGCCGTCCAGACCCGCCCTGTCGCGTCGACCTCTGCGGAGGGCAGCGGGAAGGCCCGGAAGCCCCGCACGCCACAGTCGCCGCTGACCGATGCGATGCGGACCGGTGCGGCCCACGTCGCTCCTCCGTCGCTCGAGCGCGAGGAGGAGATCGAGAACGCGCCGATCTGGAGCAGGTATGTCACGACGAGGTCGCCGTTCGGACGGATCGCCGGGAACACCCCGACACCCCCCCGTGCTCCGATGTCGACCGGAAGCGACCACGTGGCTCCTCCGTCGTCCGACCAGCTCACCTCCAGCATGTCGCGGTCGGCGGAGTGCGTGTACACGAGGTAGCAGCGGCCGTAGTGCGGGGACGTCGTCGTGTTGTCGCATGCGATCCAGTTCTTGTCGAAGGCGACGCCCTCTGCAACGCGCTCCTCGAGCGCGTTCAGGGCAGTGCTCCAGGTGACGCCGTCGGGCGAGCGGTTGATCGCAAGTCGCGTCAGCGTGTCCTCGAGCGCGAGAGTCGAGATGAGCCACGTGCCGTGGGCCACGTCGTACGCGACCACGGGATCGCTTGCGCGTGCGTTCGGACCGGGTGGGCGGCTTGCGACCGTCAGGCCGGGGAGGAGGCCGCTGCGCCAGGTCGCCCCGTCGTCGGTCGTGACCGCGTAGCCGACGTTCGTCGCGGCACCGTTCACCCGGCGTCCGACCTGGAATGTCGCGACGGTGGTGCGTCCGAAGGTGAAGCTGTCCGGCTCGACCTGCGTCTCGTGCTGAGCTCCTGGATCGCGGTACGGATCGCGCGAGAGCCGACGTCCGATGAGCTCGCAGTCACGGGCGATGCTGTCCGTGAGGTCGGCGTTGACGACGTCGAGGCCGGAGCCGCAGCGGACGGAGTCGCGAGCCCCGTCGTACGAGGTCGCGACGCGGTCGCCGCCCGAGCCGGCGTCGTGCGTGTCCGCGCCCGCTCCTCCTTCGAGGTAGTCGGCGCCGGCTCCCGACAGCAGCGTGTCCCTCCCCCCGAGTCCGCGGAGGACGTCGGTCCGTGCTGTTCCCACGAGTCGGTCGTTCCCAGGTGTGCCCGTCACCGTTCGCGCTCCGGCGGCTGCGGCACCGACTGTGAGGCCGACGAGGATGAGAGCGACGAGGCGCATTGCAGGATGTGACGTGAGCTGTGACACAGGGTTGGTGCGCGGCCGACTACGATCCCGTCTCGTGGGCAAGCTCAGTCACGCGATCGCCGAGGGTGACGGGATCTCGTTCATCGCTCAGGTTCACGACTCGCCGAGCGCACGCGCTGCCGAGGCGCAGGGTGCCGACGGCCTGGCGGCCCACCTGAACACCAACGCCGTTCGCATGGCGTCGAACCTCCCGTTCCTCCATCAAGGTCGCATCTTCGACGCGGAAGGCTCCGCCGCCGACGCGGTCGTGATCAGGCCCGACCTCGCACTGTGGGACGAGGCGCACGCGCACGGGCTCGAGTGCGTCGTCCGCGTCACGGAGCCTGCGGACTTCCGGCGCGCGTTGCAGTACTTCGACCCCGAGGTCTTTCTCCTTTCGGTTCCGGAGGACACGGACGACGACCCGCTGGCGGTGCTGCTCGAGCTCCTTCACGACGTGCCGGCCGGCAAGCTCGCGATCGCCGAGCTCCACGACGCCACCTCCGAGGACGTCGCCGAGCTCGAGCGCTCCGGCGTCGACGCCGTGCTCGTCTCGCCCGACGATCTCGCCGCACTCGTTCAGGACGATCCGCCCGACGTGTAGGGGCGAGGCTTTGCCCCGGCCGCCGCCCGCCGGCTCACGCAACCGTGCGTCCGGTCTCGATCCAGCGGAGCGGTACGTCCTTCCGGGTCCCGACGGCCTCCTCGAGCGGCACGTCGACGATCTCGTTCCCCCTGACTGCCGCCATCCGGCCCCATTCGCCTGAGGACGCCATGCGCGCAGCCTCCAGCCCGAGGCGCGTCGCCAGGAGGCGATCCCGCGAGGTCGGGGTTCCTCCGCGCTGGACGTGGCCGAGCACCGTGACCCGGCACTCGAAGCCGGTCATCGCCGAGAGCTCGTCGGCGACGACGCGTCCGATGCCGCCCAGCCGGGCGTACCCGTACCGGTCGCGGTCCTGCACGACGGGCTCCTCCTGCTGTCCTCCGCGACGCGTGAGCGGGTAGCCCTCGGCGACGACGACGATCGAGAAGTCGCGACCCGATTCGTGCCGCCGCCGGATCCGGTCGGCTGCGTCCTCGATCGGCGCAGGCGCCTCGGGCAGGAGGATCACGTCCGCCCCGCCGGCGATGCCGGCAGCAGCCGCGATCCAGCCGGTGTTCCGGCCCATGACCTCGACCACCATCACGCGGTTGTGCGACTCGGCGGTCGTGTGTAGCCGGTCGATCGCCTCGGTGCAGATGTGCACCGCCGTGTCGAAGCCGATCGTGATGTCGGTCCCGGCGAGGTCGTTGTCGATCGTCTTCGGGACCCCGACGACGTGGAACCCGTGCTCGAGACCGAGGCGGTGTGCGATGCCGAGCGTGCCTTCGCCGCCGATCGCCACCACGCCCTCGAGGTCGAGCCGGGACGCACGCTCGAGCAACGACCCGACGCCGTTCGGCTCGCGGAACGGGTCGTATCCGGACGTGCCGAGGATGGTTCCACCGCGCGGCAGGATCCCGGAGACCGACCGGCGCGTGAGCGGCAGCAGCTCACCCTCCACGAGGCCGCGCCAGCCGTCCCGGGCACCCACGACGTCGTGTCCCTCGCCGATGAGCGCGCGGACGACGGCGCGGATGGCCGCGTTCAGGCCGGGACAGTCGCCACCTCCGGTGAGCACGGCAAAGGTGCTCACCGCTCAGTAGAGGAACATCGGCTTGCCGAGGACGTGGCGCACCTTGGGGCGGTACTCCTCCCGGTCGTACAGCTCGTCGACGTCGACGCGCTTCACGCCTTCGCGGGTCGCCGAGATCGGGACCGTCGTGTACGTGCCGTTGCGGAGCGAGACCATGCGGCCGGTGTCGCGCTCGAGCGCGAGGTCGGCGGCCATGACGGCGTAGTTCGTCGCGACCATCAGGTCGAGGGAGTCGGGGCTTCCCGAGCGCATGAGGTAGGCGAGCGGCTGGTAGATCATGTCCTCCCCGGTGTGCTCGTGCAGCGCCTCGCTCAGGAGCTGGCCGATTCCGCCCAGCTTGCGATGGCCGTACGCGTCCTCCTTGCCGGTGAGCAGCACGTCGCCCTCGACGGGCTTCGCCCCCTCGGACACGGTCACCATCGCATAGCGGGAGGGGTTCGAGCGCTTGTCGGCGACGAGGAGCTCGCCAAGGCGCTCCGGGTCGAAGGGGACCTCGGAGATGACGACGCGGTCGACGCCGGCGAGGTATCCGGTGACGAGCGACGTCTCCCCCGAGTAGCGCCCGAACAGCTCGACGATCGCGAGCCGTTCGTGACTTCCGGCGCTCGTCCGGAGGTTGTGGATGAAGTGCACGCCGCGCGTGACCGCGGTGGAGAAGCCGATGCAGTAGTCGGTCCCGTGGACGTCGTTGTCCATCGTCTTCGGGATGGCGATGACCGGGACGCCCTCGTCGTGGAGGCGCAGCGCATAGGACAGCGTGTCGTCGCCTCCGATCGGGACGAGCGTGTCGATGCCGAGTCGCTCGACGACGCGGAGCACGTGTGCCGTGAAGTCGAAGGGGCCGTCGCCCTCGGCCCGAGCGGCGAGGAACTCCGGAACCTCCTCCGCTCGCACGGCGCCCGGGTTCGTGCGCGAGGTGTGCAGGGCCGTGCCTCCAGACCGGTCGATCGTTCGCACGGCTCCCGGGTCGAGCGGCGTCACCTGCTCCTGCTCGCCGTCGCGCTCGAGGTCGTAGTCGAGGAGTCCCGCCCAGCCGCGCCTCACGCCGAGAACCTCGTGGCCGGCCGCGTGCACGCGGTTGACGAACGCCTTGATGCAGGGGTTGAGCCCCGGGACGTCGCCTCCGCCGGTCAGGACTGCGAACCGCACGTGGGGAGGGTAGTCGGGGAGCCCCGTCGCGGGCTGATCCAATGGCGATCGAAGGGCTCAGCCTTCTGGCGGGCAAAGCCCGCCTCCGGCCACGAGCGTCCGCTTCCGTCAGCGCTACGATCGCGCTCGGCCGGAGTGGCGGAACTGGCAGACGCGCGGGACTCAAAATCCCGTGTCCTTCGGGACGTGTGGGTTCGACCCCCACCTCCGGCATCGACGCAGGGGAAACCATGTTTCCCTCGCAGCCCCCTCCTCGCCGCGTGCGCCGGACGCGCGTCCTGTGCCTCCCCGCGGGCGACGCCTGCCTCCGGCAGAGACGCGCGTAGTGCTCCACGCTTGATGACGGTTGCGGTTGACGCGGCCTCGCGGCAGGGCGGATACTCTCGGGCACGCCGGCCTGAGCCGGCGCGCTACCGGGTGAATCGACGTGAGGAGGACAGGTTGACTGCAAAGAAGAGTGTGCTCGCCGCACTCGGGCTGCTCATCGCCGCGCTCGCGCTCGTCGCAGCCGGCTGCGGTGGCGACGACGGTGGTGGCGCTCCCGAGGCGCTTCCGTCCTCGTCGTGCACCCAGCTCGAGTACGAAGGCGACGGCGATCCGGACTACATCCTGGCTTCGGACTTCCCGCTCCAGGGTTCGTCGCGCACACAGACCGAGCAGATCGTCGCGGCCATCCGCTACGAGCTCGGCCAGCGTGGCTGGAAGGCCGGCGACTACAACATCGGCTACCAGTCGTGCGACGACGCCACGGCGCAGGCGGGCAAGTGGGATTCCGGTAAGTGCTCGCAGAACGCGAACGCCTACGCGGCGAACGAGGGCGTCATCGGCGTCATCGGCACGTTCAACTCGGGGTGTGCGCAGATCATCGTCCCCGTCCTGAACGAGGCCGCAGACGGCGCCATCGCGATGGTCTCACCTGCCAACACGCTCGTGTGCCTGACGACGTCGGCTGCGAACTGCGAGTCGACCGAGCCGGACAAGTACTACCCGACCGGAACGCGGAACTATGCCCGCGTGGTCGCACACGACGGCTACCAGGGCGCTGCGATGGCCGAAGTCGCCCAGAGCGAAGGCGTCAAGAACGTCTTCATCCTCAACGACAAGGAGTCCTACGGTCTCGGTGTCGCGACGAACTTCCGCGATGCGGCGGAGTCGCTCGGGATCAAGATCGCCGGGTTCGACGCCTGGGATCCGAAGGCGACGAGCTACACCGCTCTCTTCAACAAGGTCAAGCAGACGGGCGCCGACGCGGTGTTCCTCGGAGGCCTGATCGACGAGAACGGCGCACAGGTGATCAAGGACAAGGTGGCCGTGCTCGGGCCGAACGACGGGGACGTCAAGCTCCTCGCGCCGGACGGGTTCACGACCCAGGCCACGATCGACGAGGCCGGAACCGCGGCCGCGGGCATGCTCATGTCGGTTGCCGGTCAGCCGATCGACAAGTTCACGGGCGCGGCGAAGGAGTTCATCGACGGGCTCTCGTCGGGGCCGCTGTCGGGCAAGGCGATCGACCCGTACGCGATCTACGGCGCGCAGGCCGCTCAGGTCCTGCTCGACGCGATTGCGGCGTCCGATGGCTCGCGTGAGGACGTGGTCACGCAGTTGTTCGCGACCGACGTCGACGAGGGTCTCCTCGGCTCGTTCACCTTCAACGAGGAGGGCGATCCGGTGGCGAAGTCGGGCGCGTCGGTTGCGGTCGGCGTGCTGTTCACGATCTACAAGGCGACGACGGAGCTCGAGACGTTCACCACGATCGTCCCCAAGGACACGACGGTCGCGGCGGCAGTCGGCAAGTCGTAGCACCGTTGGACTACACGTTGCGGGAGGGTATTGACCCTCCCGCAACGTGAGGTTTAGAGTCGCCCGATGAGCGAGTTCGCGACGACGGCGCTCAGGGCCGTCCGCACGCCGCGGTTCGTCGATGCGCTCGGCCTCGGGTTCGTCCTGCTCATCGTCTTCTGGCTCGTCGTGAACTTCGTCAAGGAGCCCGAGGCCTTCGTCAACATCGGTCTCGACGGGTTGACGCGGGGGGCGGTGTACGGGGTCATCGCCCTCGGCTACACGCTCGTCTACGGAATCCTCCAGCTCATCAACTTCGCCCACGGCGACGTCTTCGCTCTCTCCGGGCTCGTCGCGAGCACGCTGCTCCTCACGGTGTTCGACCTCTCACCGACCTCGAGCAACGGAATGGTCGCGCTCGCGATCATCGTGTCGCTCGCCATCCTGCTCCCGGGCTTTGCGCTCTTCAACGGGGCGATCGAGCGCGTGGCGTATCGGCCGCTCAGGACCGCACCGAGACTCGCCGTGCTCATCACCGCGG
>DASUCN010000032.1:0-3155 GCA_036276015.1 Gaiellaceae bacterium
CGCCCTGTGGGGGCTCGGGATGCTCTCGCTGTCGAAGTCGATCGTCGTCGTCGACGAGCACGTCGACGTGCACGACTACGCCGACGTCTTCTTCCGCGTGACTGCGAACGTCGATCCGAAGCGGGACGTCCTCATCACCGAAGGCCCGCTCGACCACCTCGACCACGCGCCGGGCCGGCAGTTCTACGGCGGGAAGATCGGCATCGACGCGACGCACAAGCTCCCCGAGGAGGACGCGCGACCGTGGCCCGAGGAGATCGTCATGAGTGACGAGATCCGAACCCGGGTAACGGAGCGGTGGGCCGAATACGGCCTCGAATCGTTCTCTTCACAGCCATCCCCTTCACCTGATTGAATCCGCCGCTAGGCCCGCCTTGAGCGACTCCGGACCCGACACCCCGCACGCCTCCGCCCCGAGCCTGTGGCCCATCGCCTTCGCGATCGGGGTCGCGTGCTTGCTCCTCGGGCTCGTCATCAGCTGGATCGTCGCCGCGATCGGCGCGGTCATCGCGATCGTGTTCGGCTTCCTGTGGGCGCGCGACGTCACCCGTGACGTGCGCGACGAGGTGCCGGCGATCGAGCCGGAGACGCGCGCGGTCGCAGACCAGGCGAGCGTCCAGGAGGCGGCTACCGCGAGCGCCCAGGAGCCGCTCCCCGCCTACACGCGCTCGCGCTTCCTCGAGGCGTCGACGATCGGCGTCGGCGCGGCCATCGGGGCGATCGTCACGGTTCCGGCCCTGGGCTTCATGGTGCTCCCGTCGTTCACCAACATCGAGGAAGACGAGGCCGATCTCGGTCCGCTCGAGAACTTCCCGGAGGGCGAGTACGTCATCGCATCGTTCCTCGCGAACCCGAGCCAGGGCGAGGTGACGCGCCGGACGGCCTTCGTCCGCAACAACGGCCCGACCGACAACGGTGAGCCGAGCTTCACGATCCTCTACAGCCGCTGCGTCCACCTCGGCTGCCCGGTGCAGCCGAACGGCCCGATCGACGAGGAGAACATCAAGGAGGTCGACGGCGTCGAGCTCCGCCCAGTGCTGGCGCAGTCGTTCGGCTGCCCGTGTCACGGCGGCCTCTACGACGCCGAGGGCAATCGGCAGGCCGGCCCTCCGGTGCGCTCGCTCGACCGCATGACCTTCTCCATCAAGAACGGACGCCTCGTTCTCGGCGAGCTCTACGCGGTCGGAAACGTCTCGGGTACCGGGGCGAACGCAACCATTTCGCGCTATCCATGGTCGGTGCCGGGCACGCATGTCGACGGCGTCGAGGCGTGGCTCTACCCGATCGTCCCGAGCCAGGTGACGGGCTAGCGCATGGCTGTGAAGTCGAAGCGGCAGCAGATGGTCGACCTTGCCGTGCTCGCGCCGCTCGACTGGATCGACGAGCGCACGGGTGCCGTGCGCGGCACGAAGTGGTTCCTCTTCCGCAACGTCCCGCGCGACGTCAGCTGGATGCAGACGCTCGGTTCGGCTGCGCTCACCGCGTTCATCGTCCAGGCGCTGACCGGCGCGATCCTCGCGATGTACTACAAGCCCTCGTCCGAGATCGATCCGCTCACGGGCAAGCCCATCGCGTACTCCTCGATCGAGGCGATCACGAACGACCTCACGCTCGGGTGGCTCGTGCGGGGTATGCACCGCTGGGGCGCGAGCGTCTTCATCATCCTGCTCTTCCTGCACATGGGTCGAGTGTTCCTGTTCGGCGCGTACAAGTATCCGCGCGAGCTCACCTGGATCACCGGTGTGCTCATCCTCGTCACCGGGATGCTCATGGGCTTCACGGGCTACCTGCTGCCGTGGGATCAGACCGCGTACTGGGCGACCGTCGTCGGCATCAACCTGAACGGGACGGCGCCGTTCGCAGGGCCGTGGCTCGCGCAGTTCCTGGCAGGTGGTGCCGAGATCGGGGCCGACACGCTGCCGAAGTGGTACGCGCTGCACATGATCCTGATACCCGGCGCGCTCATCGCGCTGATCGGCGTTCACATCTACCTCGTCACGCGGCTCGGTGTCTCGTCGCCGCCGTGGTCGAGCGAGCAGGCGGGCCGTGAGCGGCCGGCCGCGGCACCCTCGGCTGGTGCGCGCGCTGGGCTCGTCCGAGGAAGCGGAGGCGACTGATGGCGCGCGATCTCGGTGAGCTGAACCGCGAGGAGTACGCCCGCTACAAGGACGACGTCAAGAAGGAAGGGAAGGGCTTCTTCCCGTACGCGATCTGGCACGACACGGTGATGTCGCTCATCGTCGTGTGCGTCATCACGGCGCTCGCGGCCATCTGGTACTACGACGCGGACGGCGTGAAGCCCGGTCTGCTCGGCCCGTGGTACACCGAGCCTGCCCAGCCCGGGACGACGGACTTCATCCCGCGGCCGGACTGGTACTTCTACTTCCTCTTCTACCTCCTCCGGATCTTCGAGTGGCCGGAGACCGTCTTCATCGCCACCGTCGGAATCCCGACGATCTGCCTGATCCTCCTCATCGGCCTGCCGTTCTACGACCGACGCCGTGAGCGGAGGCCGCTGCACCGGCCGGTGGCCATGGTCGCCGCGGTGCTCACGATCCTGTCGATGGCCGTTCTGACGTGGAAGGGCGCGACGGCGAAGGAGGCCCTCGGCTCGGAGCTCGTCCTCCTCGTCCCGACCTGGGCCGAGGAGCAGGGCTTCTCGGACAACCCGGAGGCGGTCAACGGAGCGGAGCTCTTCGCCCAGTCGGGCTGCATGAACTGCCACACGTACCTCGGCGAGGGCAACGGGAACCTCGGCGCGCCGGACCTCACGAGCATCGGGGCGACGAACGACGCGGAGTACTTCGTCCAGTACCTGACGAACCCGGCGGCCTTCGGCAACAACGTCATGGGCTCGTACTCGTACCTGGGCGCCGAGAACCTGGCTGCGCTCGGCGCGTTCCTCGCCGCATCCAAAGGCGAGACGCAAGGCGACTGACGTAGGGGCGAGGCATGCCTCGCCCGGAAGTGCCGCGTGGCCAGGGCCGGGCATGCCCGGCCCCTACGTTGACGAGGAGAATCGAACCGCCGTTACGCTTGCCTCCCGTGCGCGTATTCCTCGGCATAACCGGTGCGTCCGGCGCTCGCTACGCCGAACGCCTCCTGCGCGCCCTGGCCGCGGTCGACTGCGAGGTCGGGCTGTGCGCCTCCCGCTC
>DASUCN010000033.1:0-49941 GCA_036276015.1 Gaiellaceae bacterium
AGGAGAACCTTACAGCGGCCGTCGTCGTTGTGGACTCGTGACACGTCGCACGCCGAGGCCGCGGATACGCTCGCCGCCCGTGCCGTTCGCCGAGATCTTCCCGCTCGTGACCGCCAGAGCGCTCGCGCGTCCCTTCACGTATCGCGTTTCCGACGACGTGCAGCGCGGCGACGTCCTCTCGGTCTCGCTTGCGGGGCGGCGTGTCCGCGGTGTCGTCGTCGACGTCGGCGTCGAGCCGCCGGAGGGTGTCGACGTCGCCGACGCCGGCGCGGTCGTCGATCGCGTCTCGGGTGCCCTCGTCGAGCTCGCGCTCTGGCTCGCGGACTACTACGGCTCGACGCCGGCCCGGGCGCTCGCTCTCGTCGCGCCGCACGCGCGAAGACGTCGCGGGCCACTGCGCGAAGCGGCCGCTCGCGAGGGCTTCGGTGGCGAGGCCGAGCCGGCAGAGCTGACTCCGGGCCAGCAAGCCGCGATCGCGCGGATCCTCGACGCGCTCGACGGCGGTGGCGGGCACGTGCTGCTCCACGGCCCGACGGGGAGCGGGAAGACCGAGGTCTACCTGCAGGCTGCCGCCGCAGCGCTCGACCGCGACCTCGGCGTGATCGTGCTCGTGCCGGAGATCGCGCTCACGCCCCAGACGGTGGGACGCTTCCGAGCGAGATTCGGCGATCGGGTGGCGGTGCTGCACTCGGCGCTCACGGACGCCGAGCGCCGCGACGAGCGGGAGCGGATCGCCTCGGGAGCTGCGCCGGTCGTCGTCGGCGCGCGTTCGGCCGTGTTCGCGCCGCTCCCGCGACTCGGGCTCGTGGTCGTCGACGAGGAGCACGATGCGTCGTTCAAGCAGGAATCGGATCCACGCTACGACGCCCGCACGGTCGCGGCGAAGCGCGCCGCGCTGGAGGGCGCGGTCGCCGTATACGGGAGCGCGACTCCGCGAACCGAGAGCTGGCTGCGGCTCGAGCGTCTCGATCTGCCGGTCCGGATCGGCGCCCCGCTGCCGAAGGTGAAGCTCGTCGATCTCCGTCGTGAGGCCGGCTATCCGCTGTCGGCGCCACTTCTCGCCGAGCTCTCCGCGGTCGCAGACCGCGGCGGGCGGGCCATCCTCCTCCTCAATCGCCGTGGCATCTCCGGCGCGATCCACTGCCGGTCCTGCGGGGCGACGCAGCGCTGCCGGAGCTGTGACATCGCGCTTACGCTGCACGGGGACTCGCGCCTGCATTGCCATCACTGCGGGTACACCGTCGCGATGCCGGAGGCGTGTCCCGCGTGTGGCTCGGTCGAGCTCGCACGCATCGGGGCCGGAACGCAGCGGCTCGACACGGAGCTCGCGCGTCGCGTCCCGGGCCTCCAGCGGATCCGGCTCGACGCGGACACGGCGGCGCGTCCCGGCGCACTTCACGAGGCGCTCGAGCGCTTCGCCACGTCCCGCGCAGCAGCGCTCATCGGCACGCAGATGGTCGCGAAGGGGCACCACTTCTCGGGCGTGGAGGTGGCGGCCGTGGTGGATGCGGACGCCGGCCTCGCCTTCCCGGACTTCAGGTCCGAGGAACGGACGTTCCAGCTCGTGACGCAACTCGCGGGTCGCAGCGGTCGCGACGCCCCGGGCCGCGTGATCGTCCAGACGTTCCAGCCTGATGCAACGCCGTTCGCGTACGCGGTCCGGCACGACGTGGCCGGCTACCTCGCGCAGGAGCTCGTACGGCGCGAGGAGCTCGCCTACCCACCTTTTTCCCATCTTGTGACACTCGTCGTTTCTGGACCTGACCTCGGTGACGTCACCCGGGCGCTGCGGGAGCTCCGCGGCGCGCTCGAGGTCTCCGGCGTGCAGCTCCTCGGCCCCGCTCCGCTCCTGCGGCTCAGAGGCCGACATCGCGCTCAGCTGCTGGCGAAGACAGCGTCTCCCCGTGCCTTCGCGAGCCGTGCGGCGGCCGTGCTCGCGAGCGCCGCGCCGGCCATGCGTCGCGACGGTTTGAGCGCCGTCGTGGACGTCGATCCGCAATCGCCCTAACGGCCACGTCCGAAACGGACACGTCCGGCCGGGCCACTAGCCGAGTCACGCCCTCGCTTGTACACCGATGCGAGCACGGTTCGTACACGAGAGGAGAGCTGTATGAGGAAGCTGGTACTCCCGATCGTCGTGGTATTCGCGCTTGCGTTCGCAGGTACGGCGCTCGCCGTCGAGTCGTACGGCGGGCCGCGATACTGGTATCCGGGCGAAGGGGCGAGTAGCTCGTGGAAGTCTGGCTGGTATCGCACCACCTTCAACAAGCAGAGCTCCGGCTTCGACACGACCGTCACGTTCATCGACAACGTGTCCTATGCCTGGCACTCGACGGTCCGGAACAGGGATGCGCTCACGGCCACTCTGTGGTGGTCGTCGCAGGTCAAGAAGGCCCACTGCAAGTCGCACACGGGCTACCACTGGGGTGGATGTCATGTCATGGACTAGGTCTCGGAGCCGCATCCGTCGACTGTCCGTCGGCACGGCGATTGCGGCCGTCGCAGCGGGAGTCATCGCGGGCGCTTTGGTCGCTGGACGCTCGGCATGGACTGACGAGGCGAGTTCGCTCGAGGTCGCTCTGGCCGAGGCACCGACCGTCAAGTTGGCGGAGGTGCCCAGTGCGGACGGGCTCCCTGCTCGCGGCGTCTTCGCGCAGGTCACGTCGGACGGTCTGTTCTGCTTGTTCGATGCACCCTTGGCGTCGCCGACGATGGGTGGAGGTGGCTGCAATCCAGCGGCCGACCCACTCGGCGGTAGGGCGATGTCGGCGTCCCTCTCCTATGACGGAGGGCCGTCGCTCGACTCGGTGAGCGACGCCCGAATCGTGGGCGTGGCAACGACCCAGGCAGCGAGCGTCCGGGTGCTCCTGAGCGACGGAAGCTGGCGTGCCGTGAAGACGAAGAAGGCACGGGTCGGCTCACACGAGTTTCAGGCGTTCGGCTACCGCATGAGGAAGTCCGATCTCAAGCGTGGGCTCAGCCCCACGGCGATCGTCGCGTTCGACGTGGACGGCGCGGAGATCGACCGCCAGACCACCGGCATCGGCTGAGCGGTGCGGCCATCGCGCGGCGGCTAGACTCGCCGCGCGATGGCCGACCACGAGCACGATCACGACCACGCGGACGCGCACGACGAGCACGACGGGCACGACGGGCACGCACATGCGGACGAGCAGGAGCTCGAGCGCGAGGCGCGTCGGATGCTCGCGCTGTCGCGCATCCGCCAGTACGGCGACAGCGTCCTGCGCATGACCGCACGTGAGGTCGAGGCGTTCGACGACGACCTCGAGCGCCTCGTCGAGCGGATGACGGCCCTGATGCACGAGGCGAACGGAGTCGGGCTGGCCGCGACCCAGGTCGGCGTCCTGCGCCGGCTCTTCGTGTTCGTCGACGACGGCGAGGACCGCGTCGTCGTGAACCCCGTGATCACGAAACGGTCGAACGAGACGGAGATCGACGACGAGGGTTGCCTCTCGCTCCGCGACGTGCTCGTCCCGGTCGAGCGCGCGACCTCGGTGACGATCGAGGGGGTCGACGCCAAGGGCGAGCCGGTCGTGCTCGAGCTCGAGCTTCCGTCTGCGCGCATCGTCCAGCACGAGCTCGACCACCTCGACGGGATCCTCATCATCGATCGCACCGACGACGCGTCCCGTCGCGCCGCACTGGCGAAGCTCCGGCCTCAGCCCGTCCTCGGCGTACGTTGAGCTCACGAATCGCGGTCGCAGCGACCGCGCCGCTCGGCGCCGACGTCCTCGAGCGACTCGCTGCCCGCCACGACGTGGTCTGCGTCCTCACTCGGCCGGACGCACCTGCTGGCCGGGGACGCAAGCTCGCCCCGTCTCCGGCGAGACAGGTCGCGACCCGCCTCGGAATCCCGGTGCTCGCACCCGAACGGCTCGAGGCCGGTCTCGACCTCGGAGCGCCGGTCGTCGTTGCGGTTGCATACGGGCTGATCGTCCCGGAGCCGGTTCTCGAGGAGCGGCTCTGGCTGAACGTGCACCCGTCCTTGCTCCCGCGCTGGCGAGGCGCGGCGCCCGTCGAGCGGACAATCATGGCCGGCGATCACGAGACGGGCGTTTCGATCATCCGCCTCGAGAAGGAGCTCGATGCCGGCCCGCTCGCTGCGCAGGAGTCCTTCCCGATCGGCCCGGAGGACGACGCGGGCGCCGTCTATGCGAGGGCGGCCGAGCTCGCCGTGCTGCTCCTGGATCGCGTTCTCGCCGACGCCGAGCCGGCGTTCCGAGAGCAGGAGGGCGAGCCGTCGTACGCCGCCAAGATCGGCCCGGAGGATCGCCGGCTCGACCTCGATCACCCAGCCCGCGAGCTCGTCGACCGGGTGCGGGCGCTGTCACCGCACATCGGTGCGCGGGCGGAGCTCGGTGGTCGGCCCGTCACCGTCTGGCGGGCGCGGGTCGCGGCCGACGGCTCGTTCGAGCCCGTGGACGTGCAACCCGACGGAGGACGCCGGATGAGCTACGAGGCATGGCTCCGCGGCCTGCGACCGTAAGCCCCGCGCGGGTCGCGGCGTTCGAGGTCCTGCAGCGCGTCTTCGAGGACGGCGCCTACGCCGACCGGGCGTTTCGCACGACAGCCGGTGGTCTCGACGAGCGCGACCGGGCGCTCGCGCAGCGGCTCGCGTTCGGAGCCGTTCAGCGCGTCCGCACGCTCGACCACGCGATCGAGACGCTCGGCAAGCGGCCGGTGAGGCGGCTCGACCCTCCGGTTCGTGCTGCCTTGCGGCTGGGCGCCTACCAGCTCGGGTTTGTGGACGGTGTCGCGCGCTATGCGGCGGTGAACGAGTCCGTGGAGCTCGTGCGGCGCGCGCGGCTCGAGCGGGCCGTGGCGTTTACGAACGCCGTTCTTCGTCGTGTCGCCGACGGGATCCCAGGGCTTCTCGACGGGCTCGGAGAGTCGACGCCCGCCGAGGCCGCGCTCAGGCACTCGTATCCCGACTGGATCGCCGACGTGTGGTGGCGCGACCTCGGCGCGGACGACGCCCGTGCGCTGATGCGGGCTCTGAACGAGCCCGGGCAGCCGGCCGTCCGTCTCCTGCGCGGCGAGATCGACGGAACGCCCGATTCCCACGTCCCGGGCGCGTGGCACGTCGAGCGCGTTGACGAGGTTGCTCTCGAGGAGGGCCGCATCTGGCCGCAGAGTGCAGCCTCGCAACTCGCCGGACTCGCAGTCGGATCGCGCGCAGGCGAGCGCGTTCTCGACCTCTGCGCCGCCCCGGGCGGCAAGGCGACGATGCTCGCCGGGGACGTGACGGCCGTGGAGGTCAACGAGGCGCGCGCTCGCGAGCTGGAGGAGACCGTGCGTCGACTCGGAGCGCGCAACGTCCGCGTCGTCGTGGCGGACGGACGGGCACTACCGCAGGAGCTCGCCGACTTCGACCGGGCTCTCGTCGACACTCCCTGCTCCGGACTCGGCGTCCTGAACCGCCGGCCGGATCTGCGCTGGCGGGCCGAGCCGCTACCCGAGCTCCAGCTCGAGCTCCTCCAGGCCGGAGCGGAGCGCGTACGACCCGGCGGGACGATCGTCTACTCCGTGTGCACGATCAACGCTGACGAGTCCGAGGCCGTCGTCGATGCGAGCGGTCTCGAGGTCGATCCGACGCTGGCCGACGAGTGGCCGCAGTTCCGCCATGCGCGGCGACCGGAGTTCCTGCAGACGCTCCCGCACGTCCACGGGACAGCCGGCTTCTTCGTGGCGCGGGTCATCGTGCGCTGAGGATCCGTCGTGCTTCCTCGACGTGGTGGTCAAGCCAACCCCGCCGCTCGTCCCACGCCCACGCGAGATTGTGCGCCACACCCCAGCCGCGGGCACGCCCGCGGTCGAGGCCGAGCTCCGCGAGCGCGTCGAGCCAGCGCGAGACGTCCCGCGCGTTTCGCAGGAGACCGCTCGCCTCGAGCTCCCGCTCGCCGACGAGCGGCTTCGGGTCGATGACGAGCCACGGCTCCCGCTCGGAGGAGAGGACGTTGCCGCCGTGCAGATCCTGGTTGACGAGCCAGTCCGCGGAGCGCTCGACGGAGCGGTAGACGTCGAGCGCGGCGTCGAGGAGTGAGCGCTCGAACGGTGCGCCGGCCTCGGTGTACCGGCGAGGGACCTCCTCGGCCCAACGGCCTGCCTCGTCTGCGAGGAGCCTGAACGGGTGGTCCTCGGGCACCGGGATCTGAAGGCGTGGGACGAGCTCGGCGATGACGTCGATCTCGTCCGCGTCGGTGTCCCAGAGCCGCGTCCCCGGCACGCAGCGCTCGAGCAGGAGCGCACGCCGCTCGTCGTCGCGATCGAGGAGTCGAACCGCGCCTCTCCCGCGCCACGCGACGAGGGCGTCCGCCTCCGTCGCCGCCTCGGCATGCGATGGCGCGTTGAGCTTGAGCACGACCGCGCCGGCCGGAACGACGAGCGAGTGCGGTGTGTCGATCGGCTCCTCGGGCTCGAGGTCCCACCGCGCCACGCATGCCGCGACGAGCTCCGGGAGGGCGGCGATCCAGTTCGGCTCGTGGCTCCAGGTCTCGACGAGCTCGCGCGGCAGACGCATCCGAGGAGCGTACGAGGCGCCCGTAGGATCCGCGCCGTGGAAGAGCGGTTCCTGGAACGTGCGCTCGAGCTGGCGGAGAACGGGCGCGGCACGACGCATCCGAACCCGATCGTCGGAGCGGTCGTGACCGCAGGCGAGGAGATCGTCGGCGAGGGATGGCACGAGCGGAAGGGTGGGCCGCACGCCGAGGTCGTCGCGCTCGCGGACGCAGGCGTTCGGGCGCGAGGCGCCACGGTCTACGTCACGCTCGAGCCGTGCGCTCACCACGGTGCCACGCCACCATGCACGGATGCCTTGCTCGCGGCGGGCGTCGCTCGCGTCGTGGTCGGGCAGCGGGATCCGCATCCCGAGCACGGAGGCGGCCTCGAGCGACTGCGCACAGCCGGTATCGAGACGGAGCTAGTCGACGGCGAGCTTGCGTTCCGTTGCCGCCAGCAGATCGAGGAGTGGCGGACGTGGGTCGCCTCCAGCCGGCCGTTCGTCACCTACAAGGTCGCCGTGACGCTCGACGGACGCGTCCGTGTGCCCGGCGAGCGCTGGGTCACCGGCGAGGTCTCGCGGAGACTCGTGCACGTCCTGCGCGCCCAGTCGGACGCGGTCGCCGTGGGGATGGGAACGGTTCGCTGGGACAACCCGCGCCTCGACGCGCGCGACGTTCCGGTCGTGCGGCAGCCGCGGCGGATCGCGTTCGGCCGCGGCCCGCTCCCCGACGGCTCCGACCTCGAGCTTCTCTCCGGCCCGCTTCGAGACGAGCTCGCGACCCTTGCAGCGGAAGGCGTACAGTCGCTGCTGCTCGAAGGCGGCCCCACGCTCGCCGCTGCGTTCCTCGAGGCGGACCTCGTCGACAAGCTCCTCGTGTTCGTCGCGCCCCGCATCTCGGGCGAAGGGCCGGGGATGCTCGAGGGACTCCCGCACGCGCTCGGGCTCTCACGCCTGGAGGCGCGTGTGGTGGGCGAGGACGTGCTCCTGCAGGCGTACCTGCACGAGCCGTAGTTACGGTTCGGCCGTGTTCACGGGAATCGTCCGCGAGCTCGGCTCCGTCGTTTCGACGGAGGAGGCCGCCGGAGGGCGCACCCTCGTCGTGCGGGCGCCGGACACGGCTGGGCGCACGGCCGTCGGGGACTCGGTGGCGATCAACGGCGTGTGCCTCACGGCGACGGCGGTCGCCGCCGACTCGATCGCGTTCCATGCCGTTCCGGAGACGATCGGCCGCACGACGCTCGGCTCGCTCGTCGAGCAGGACGCCGTCAACGTCGAGCCGGCCCTCCGCGCCGGAGAGGAGCTCGGTGGCCACTACGTGCAGGGGCACGTCGACGCCGTGGGACGCATCCAGTCGGTCGAGGCCGAAGGGGAAGGCCTGCGCGTCTTCGTCGAAGCGCCGTCGGAGGTGCTCCGCTACTGCGTGCAGAAGGGCTCGATCACGGTCGACGGCGTTTCCCTCACCGTCGCGGAGCTCGCCGACGACGCATTCGCCGTCGCGCTCGTGCCGCACACGCTCACGGCGACGACCCTCTCGGGTCTCCGACCGGGGCAGGCCGTCAACCTCGAAGCCGACGTGCTGGCCAAGTACGTCGAGAGGCTGATCTCGCGCTGACGACTACGATCCGCACGTGGCCACGGACCTGAGCCCGCCCGAGACGGCATCGCCGTTCGCGAGCATCGGCGAGGCGATCGAGGAGATCCGGTCCGGCCGTTTCGTGGTGGTCGTGGACGATGCCGATCGCGAGAACGAGGGCGATCTGACGATCGCGGCGCAGTTCGTCACGCCGGAGTCGATCGCGTTCATGGCGACGCACGGGCGCGGGCTCATCTGCCTGTGCCTCACGCCCGAGCGCTGCGACGAGCTCGAGCTTCGGCCGATGACGGACCACAACGAGACGCCGCTCGGCACGGCCTTCACGGTCTCGATCGAGGCGCGCGAGGGCGTGTCCACCGGTATCTCCGCGCACGACCGCGCTCGCACGATCCAGGTCGCGATCGACCCGAGCGCGGTGCCGC
The DNA here is from genome assembly GCA_036276015.1 of Gaiellaceae bacterium. Classification (GTDB taxonomy): domain Bacteria; phylum Actinomycetota; class Thermoleophilia; order Gaiellales; family Gaiellaceae; genus GMQP-bins7. Next base: position 8,540 of record DASUCN010000033.1, read on the forward strand.
ACGACCTCGTCCAGCCGGGCCACGTCTTCCCGCTGCGAGCCAAGCCGGGCGGCGTGTTGCAGCGCTCGGGCCAGACGGAGGCCGCCGTGGATCTCGCGCGGCTCGCCGGCCTCATCCCGGCGGGCGTCGTCTGCGAGATCATGAACGACGACGGCACGATGGCTCGCGTGCCTGATCTCGTGACGTTCTGCGAGCGGCACGGCCTGAAGATGGTCACGGTCGCCGACCTCATCGAGTACCGGCGCCGCGCCGAGAAGCTCGTCGAGCGCGTGGTCTCCGTGCGACTGCCCACCGAGTACGGCGAGTTCCGCGCCGTTGCCTACCGCGAGCTGCTCACGGACAAGCAACACGTCGCGCTCGTGAAAGGCGAGGTCGAGGGCGTGGAGAACGTCCTCGTCCGCGTGCACTCCGAATGTCTGACGGGCGACGTCTTCCACTCGCTCCTGTGCGACTGCGGCGAGCAGCTCGAGAGCGCCCTCGCGCGCATCGAGGAAGAGGGCCGCGGTGTCGTCCTCTACATGGGCCAGGAGGGGCGGGGGATCGGGCTCCTCAACAAGCTACGGGCCTATGAGCTGCAGGCGAGCGGGCTCGACACGGTCGAGGCGAACCTCGCGCTCGGGTTTCCGCCCGACGCGCGCGAGTGGGGCATCGGGAATCAGATCCTCGCCGACCTCGGGCTCACGACGATCCGGATCCTCACGAACAACCCGCGCAAGCTCACGGGTCTCGACGGCTACGGGCTCACGGTGGTCGAGCAGGTGCCGCTCGAGGTTGAGCCCAACGTCGAGAACGCGCGCTACCTCGCGGCGAAACGTGAGAAGCTAGGCCACACGATCACGAAGCTCCACCACCAGGGTGCGCGTCTCGACGACGCGCTGCCCGACGAGACGCAGTGAGCAGCCGCGACATCGACTCCACGAGCGAGAACGTCCTCCACGACTGGGGGGCTGAGGAGGTCTCCGAGGAGACCCCGGGCGAGCTCGAGCCCGAAGCCGACGAGCTCGAGCCGGACGCCGACGACAGCACGCCGGCGTGGGGCACGGCCGCAGCGGAGCCCGTCGCCGAGGTTGCGGTCGAGACCGAGGTCGACGAGCTCGAGGAGCTCGATCTCGTCGAGGACGTGCCCGAGCCCGAGGAGGCCGAGCTCGACGAAACGCCGATGCAGGTCGAGCTCTCGCACGAGCACGCGGCCGGGGATCTGCACATCCCCGACGGGTACGCCGTGCTGGAAGGGGTCGCGGAGGGAGGGCGCAGAGCCGTCGGCGTGGTCGTCTCACGCTTCAACGGAACCGTCACCACCCAGCTCCTCGAGAGCGCCCTCGGCGAGCTCGCCGCCGCAGGCGTGCGGCAGGAGGCGATCACGATCATGGTCGTCCCCGGCGCGTTCGAGCTCCCGCTGGCGGCGACCGCGCTCGCGAAGACGCGACGCTTCGCCTGCATCGTCGCGCTCGGCTGTGTCATCCGCGGCGACACCCCGCACTTCGAGTACGTCTCGAGCGAGGCTGCGAGCGGCCTCCAGCTCGCGGCTCTCGAGACCGGCGTTCCCGTCGCGTTCGGCGTGCTGACGCTCGACCGTGTCGAGCAGGCGGAGGCGCGGGTGAGCAAGGGCGCCGAGGCGGTGCGGAGCGCGCTCGAGATGGCGGACGTCTTCGCGCACCTCCGGGCTGCAGCGGCCCGGTAGGCGAGGGCGAGGCAAGCCTCGCGCCTACGACGTGAATGCATGGGGGTGGCGCGGATCGGTACCATGCGCAGCCGCTCATGAGCAAGGTCTGCGCCATCTGCGGGAAGAAGCCAGGCTTCGGCCACAGCCGAAGCCACTCCATGGTCGCGACGAAGCGGCGCTTCAACCCGAACCTGCAGCGTGTCCGCGTCGTCCTCGACGGACGCGCGACCCGCGCGTACGTCTGCACGCGCTGCCTCAAGGCCGGCAAGGTCCAGAAAGCCGTCTGACTCACCCGCAGATCACGAATCCGCTAACGCGGATCCGTGATCGCGACGATCCCTGAAGCCGGCTGCTTCGCAGCCGGAGGCCGATTAAGCTCGTTCTGTGCAGAGCGAGCCCATCGTGATCGCCACGACCGAGCGCGGGCGCATCGCGGTCTCCCCGGACGCGATCACGCAGATCGTCGGAGCGGCTGCAGCCGAGAGCTACGGCGTGGTTGCGCTGGCGGGGCGAGGACGGCTGTCGCGGCTCGTTCCCTGGGGGATCAAGAAAGGCGTCGACGTCGAGGTCGGCCCGGACGGGCTCGCCATCCAGCTGCGCATCGTGGTCGAGCACGGGCTGAAGCTCGGCGAGGTCGCGGAGACCGTGCGCTCCCGTGTCAAGTACGAGCTCGAGCGCATGATCGGGCTTCCGATCGCGTCGCTCGAGGTGCACATCGAGGGCGTGCGGCACTGATGGAGCTCGAGGTCGTCCGCCACCTGGCGCGGAGCGCGCTCAAGAACCTCGAGGTGCACCGGCGCCGCATCGACGACCTCAACGTCTACCCGGTCCCCGACGGGGACACGGGGACGAACCTCACGCTCACGCTGCGCTCGATCGTCGAGGCGCTCGACGGGTCGACGGCGGCGAGCAGCGACGCCGTCGCGAAGGACGTCACGCGCGCGGCGCTCATGGGCGCGCGCGGGAACTCCGGCGTGATCTTCTCGCAGATCGTCCGTGGCTTCGTGGAGGTGCTCGGAGAGCACGAGCGCGTGAGCTCCAGGCTCCTGAGCCGCGCATTCCGCGGGGCGAGCGACACCGCCTATCGCGCGGTGAAGCGGCCGGTGGAGGGAACGATGCTCACCGTCATTCGCGAGATGGCCGAGGAGAGCGAGCGAAAGGAGCACCGGGGCCTCCGTCCTCCCGCGCTCCTGCAGGTCGTCCTCGCGCGCGGCGAGGATGCAGTCGCAAGGACTCCCGAGCTGCTCGATGTCTTGCGGAACGCCGGTGTCGTGGACGCGGGCGGCGCCGGGCTCGTGGAGATCGCGCGCGGCATGGTCTACGGGGCAACCGGGGTGGAGATCCCGGACGTGCCCGTCGAGACCGAGTCGCTCAGCTTCGACGCGATCCACCAGGAGCTCTCCGAGTACCGCTACTGCACGGTGTTCGTCGTCGAGGGCGACGACCTCGACAAGGACGCGCTCGAGTCCGAGCTCGAGAAGATCGGCGACTCCCTCCTCGTGGTCGGCGACGCGACGGCGCTGAAGGTGCACGTTCACACGGACGATCCCGGCGAGGCGCTGACGCTGGGCACGGCCGTCGGGGTCGTCGAGGGCGTCGAGATCGCGAACATGCACCACCAGACGGCGCAACGGGAGGAACGCCTCCTCGAAGGCTCCGGCTCCGGGTCGCTGCCCACGCTCGAGACGGGGCTCGTCGCAGTCTGTCCAGGACGCGGAAATCGCCGCCTCTTCGAGAGCCTCGGCGCGACGCGCGTCATCGAGGGCGGCCAGACGATGAACCCGTCCGCGAAGGACATCCTCGACGCGATCGAGGCCGTCCCAACCGATGACGTGCTCGTCCTCCCGAACAACTCGAACGTCGTCCTCACCGCGGAGCAGGCGGCCTCGATGAGCGGGAAGAACGTGCGCGTCGTCCCGTCGAGATCGGTGCAGGCGGGGCTGGCCGCGATCACGGGCTTCATGTCGTCGAACGCGATCGAGGACAACGAGCGCGCCATGCTCGGTGAGCTCGACGCCGCAACGACGGGCGAGATCACGGTCGCGTCACGCGATGCGACCCTCGACGGGATCGCGATCCGCGAGGGGGAGTACCTCGGGCTCGTCGAAGACACGGCCGTCGTCTCGGGTCGCGACCTCGACGTCGTCGTCCACGAGGTGGTCGACCGCGTCCTTGCCGACGGTCAGAGCGTGCTCACGATCCTCACGGGCGAGCAGGCGCCTGCGCTCGACGGCCTGCTCCCCGCGATCAAGGAGCGGCACCCGGACCTCGAGGTGCTCGACGTCCACGAGGGCGGCCAGCCACACTACCCGCTCCTCGTCGTCGCCCAGTGACCGACGACGCGGCGCCGATCCGGGTCCTCGTCGTCGAGGACTCGGACGTCTACCGCGACTCGCTCGTCTTCCTGCTCGGCACCCGGACGGAGCTCGATGTGGTCGCCGCCGTCGCCGACGGTGCCGCCGCGCTCCGCGCGGCGCGCGAGCACGAGCCGGACGTCGTCGTGCTCGACTTCCGGCTCCCGGATGTCGACGGCGGCGAGGTCGCCGCGAGTCTCGAGGCGCCCGTGGTCTTCCTGAGCGCCTCCGCGGGCACGGACGAGTACGATGCCGCGTCGAGCGCAGGCGCCGCTCTCGTGCGGAAGGACGAGGGGATCGAGGCACTCGTGCGGGCAGTCCGGGCAGCTGCTGGGAGGTGAGTTGATGAACCTGACGAGCGAGAACACCGCGATCGTCCTCGACTCGACGTCGGACTATCCCGACGCGCCGGCCCGGTTCCCGAACATGCGTTTCGTGCCGCTCTACGTCCGGTTCGACGACGACTCGTACAAGGACTACGTCGAGCTCGGCCCGACCGAGTTCTACGAGAAGCTCCGCGTCTCGCCCGTGACGCCCTCGACCGCGCAGCCGACACCGCAGGACTTCGTCTCGGCGTACGAGGAGCTCGCCGGCTACGAGCGGATCTACTCACTGCACGTCTCTGCCAAGGTCTCGGGCACGTTCCGGAGTGCCGAGCTCGCCGCACAGGAGGTCGGCGGCGACAAGGTTCGTGTCGTCGACTCGATGACGGCGTCGCTTGCGATCGCAATGCTCTCGCACGCGATCCAGCGCCGGCTTGCGCGCGGGACGACCGACGAGGAGATCTCCGCGCTCATCGAGCGCTTCTACACGCACTCCGACGTTCTCTTCACCGTCGAGACGCTCGAGTACCTCCAGCGCGGCGGCCGGATCGGCAAGGCCCAGGCGATCGCCGGGTCGCTCCTCAACCTGCGGCCCATCCTCAGCGTGGAGGACGGCGTCGTCGTGGCGGCGGCGCGGGTGCGCGGGAAGGGCAAGGCGCTCGCGGAGTTCGAGCGTCGGTTCGCCGAGGCGACGACGGACGAGCCCGGCCTGCGGGTCGCCATCGCCCACGCCGACGCGGAGGAGTGGGTCGGCACACTGTCGGAGCTGACCTGGCGGGTGCGGCCGAAGGCCGAGATCGAGTTCACTTCGACGCTCGGCGCCGTCGTCGGCACACACGCCGGCCCGGGTGCAGTCGGCTTCTTCTGGTTCCAAGATGACGACACGAGTGATCACACACGTGCATAGCGGCCGCGAAGCGGACGCCTTCAGGGGTGTTTGCGCCGCCGTGATCCGCTAGCGGATCCCGGGATGAGGCGCAGGAAACAGTCCTCTGTCGAGATCGTCTTCGAGACGCACTCGACGACGACGGACAACGAACGCTGGGTCGCATCGGGATGGCTCGACGGTCAGCTTTCGCCGCTCGGCCGGCGGCAGGCGGCAGCGCTCGGCGAACGGCGTAAGGACGACGAGATCGTCGCCGTGTTCTGCTCGGACCTCGGACGCGCCGTCGAGACGGCGCAGATCGCGTTCGGTGGACGTGGCCTCCCGATCTTCCACGACTGGCGGCTCCGCGAGTGCAACTACGGGATGCTCAACGGGACGGCCGTCGCCCGGCTCGAGGTGGAGCGGACGAAGCACGTGCTCGATCCGTACTCGGGCGGGGAGAGCTACCTCGACGTGGTGGCCCGAGCGCGGAGCTTCCTCCACGACCTGTCGGCGCGCTACGCGGACCGACGCGTCTGCGTCATCGGCCACTCGGCGACGAAGTGGGCCTTCGACCACCTGCTCGAGGGCGCACCGCTGGACGAGCTCGTCGAGGAGTCGTTCCGCTGGCAGCCAGGTTGGCTGTACGCGCTCGCCGTGGACAAGTAGCCGAGCGCCTCTGCTTCCCCGGCCACGCCCTGCCCGGGACCTATGCTCTGCTGGTGCCTACGTTGCCCGTCGCGTTCGCGGCGCTCGAGCCTCCCGAACGATGGCCGCGTCCGCCATCCGCCCCTCGGTCGGGCCGGCTCGCCGCCTCGCCCGAGACGCTCGACGGCGTCGGCCCGGCGATCGCGCGCCGACTCGCGAAGCTCGGACTCCGAACCGTCGAGGACATCCTGTGGCAGCGTCCACGGCGATACGAGGAGCCCGTGCCGACGAAGCGGATCTGCGACCTGTTCGGCGACGAGGAGGTCGTGATCGAGGGTGTGATCCGCTCCGCGACGAGCCGGCGCCGCGGTCGCCTCAAGATCCTCACCGCCCGCATCGCGGACGAAACCGGTGAGATCAAAGCGACGTGGTTCAACCAGCCGTGGCTCGAGGCGAAGCTCGTTCCAGGGGTCGCCGTCCGCATCCGAGGCCGGTCCAACCGGCACGGGTTCGCCGTCTCCTCGTACGACCTCGACGGCGACACAGAGACCGCCGACCTCGCGCCGGTCTACCCCGCGACGGAGGAGCTCACCCAGAAGACACTTCGAAACGTGCACGCGCAGGTGCTCGACCGCGCCCGTGATCTCGGCGACGATCTGCCGGCTGAGCTGCTCGCCGCGGAGCGCCTCCCACTGCGAGCGGACGCGCTCGTCGCGATCCATCGTCCCCGCTCGCTCCCGGAGGCAGAGGTCGGGCGTCAGCGTCTCGCCTTTGACGAGCTCCTCGTGCTGCGCCTCGCGCTGTTGCGCACCGCCGCCACGCGCGAGCGTGCGTCGGCACAGCGCCTCGGCGCTGCCGGCGAGCTGATCGCCCGCTATCGCGCGTCGCTGCCGTTCAGGCTGACGACCGATCAGGAGCGGGCGACGGCGGAGATCGACGCCGACCTCGACCGTGCCGTCCCGATGCAGCGGCTGCTCCAGGGCGACGTCGGGTCGGGGAAGACGGTCGTCGCGCTGCACGCCCTCCTGCGCGCGGTCGAGCACGGCCGTCAGGGCGCGCTCATGGCGCCGACCGAGACGCTCGCCGAGCAGCACTTCCTCACGATCGACGAGCTCTGCGCGCCGCTCGGCGTCCGCGTCACGCTGCTCACGAGCTCGCTGCGCGCGAAGGAGCACGCGGCCGCCCGGCAGCTCATCGCCTCGGGCGACGCGCAGATCGTCGTCGGCACGCACGCGCTCATCGAGAAGGAGGTCGACTTCTCCGACCTTGCCGTCGCGGTCGTCGACGAGCAGCACCGCTTCGGCGTCGCGCAGCGCAGCGCGCTCGTCGAAGGTCGAAGTCCACACGTACTCCACCTGACCGCGACGCCGATCCCGCGCACCCTCGCGCTCACGGTCTACGGCGACCTCGAGGTGTCCGAGCTCGCCCTGCCGCCTGCAAATCGCAAGCCGGTCATCACCGCGTGGGTGACCGACGACCGGAGCTCCGAGGCGTACTCGCGGCTCTGTCGGCATCTCGACGACTGTCGCCAGGCCTACGTCGTGTGCCCGCTCATCGAGGCCACGGAGACGCGCGTCGCGCGTGCGGCGGAGGAGGAGGCCGAGCGTCTGCGGACGGCCGAGCTTCGCGGCTATCGCGTGGGCTGCCTGCACGGCCGGCTCCGCCCCTCCGAGCGGCGGACCGTGATGGCGCAGTTCAAGGCGCGCGAGCTCGACGTCCTCGTGGCCACGACCGTGATCGAGGTCGGGGTCGACGTCCCGAACGCGACGATCATGATCGTGCAGGAGGCCGACCGGTTCGGGCTCGCGCAGCTGCACCAGCTGCGCGGCCGTGTGGGCCGTGGAGCCGAGCAGTCGTACTGCCTGCTCGTCTCGCGCGCCCGCGACGAGCTGTCCGAGAGCGCCGTCGAGCGACTCGAGGCGATGGTGGAGACGACGGACGGCTTCGAGCTCGCCGAGCGCGACCTCGAGATTCGCGGGGAGGGCCAGCTGCTCGGCGCGCGCCAGTCCGGCTACTCCGACCTCAGGTTCGTCCGCCTGCGTCACGATCAGCGTCTCCTCGAGCGTGCGCGAGATGCCGCCCGCGCACTGCCGGACGAGGGACTGCTGGGCGTAGCCGTCGACCGCCTCCTCGGCGAGGCAGAGCACCTTGGTGAGTCGTGAGGATCGTCGCCGGATCGCGGAAGGGGCATCGAATCGCGGCGCCCAAGGGCGCGGCGACTCGTCCTACCAGCGATCGCGTGCGCGAAGCCGTCTTCTCGATCGTCGGTCCCGTGGACGGGGCTGCCGTGGCCGATCTCTTCGCCGGCTCGGGGGCGCTGGGCCTCGAGGCTCTCTCTCGCGGGGCGGCGAGCTGCGTCTTCGTCGAGCGCGACCGCGAGGCCGCCCGAGCCATTCGAGCGAACCTCGAGAAGCTTCGGCTTACCGGTGCGGAAGTCGTTACCCGCGACGTCGCCGCGTGGCTTCGCGACCAGCGCACCCGTGACCGCAGGTACGACCTCGTCCTCGCCGACCCGCCCTACGACGAGTGGCCTGAGCACGAGGCGGTGCTGGCGGGCCAGGTTTCGGCCGTTCTTGCGGAGGATGCGCTGCTCGTCGTCGAGACGTCGGATCGCGTCCAGCCGGAGCTCCCGCTCGACCTCGTGACGACTCGGCGCTACGGTTCCGCGCGGATTACGGTGTTCTCGCGGTGATAACAGCGATCTGCCCAGGCTCGTACGACCCGGTCACCAACGGCCACGTCGACGTCATCCGCCGCGCGGCGGCCATCTTCGATCGCGTCGTCGTCGGCGTCGTGCGAGATCCGACCCACAAGCAGACGCTGTTCACGGTCGACGAGCGGGTCGCCTTCCTTCAGGACGCCCTGGGAAGCTGCGAGAACGTCGTCGTCGACGTCTTCTCCCAGCTCGTCGTCGAGTTCGCACGCAAGCACGAGGCGACGACGATGGTGAAGGGCCTCCGCGTCATCTCGGACTTCGAGTGGGAGTTCCAGATGAACCACCTCAACCGCCAGCTCGCGCCCGACATCGAGACGCTCTACGTCATGGCGAATCCGCTGTACAGTTTCGTCTCCTCGAGCGGCGTAAAGGAGATCGCGTCGTTCGGTGGCAAGGTCGACGAGCTCGTTCCTGCAGCTGTCGCGCGTCGCTTCGCCGAGCTCTACCCGGACGGCCGCCCGGGGGCTCCCGTCTCACCCTCCGAGTAGACTGGCGCGCCATGGACGTACTCGTGCTCATCGACAGGCTCGACGACCTCGTGCACAACGCGAAGGCCGTTCCGCTCACCGACCAGGTTCGCCTCGACCGCGAGGAGATCTACGAGATCCTCGATCAGATGCGGGCGACCATCCCGGAGGAGATCAAGCAGGCCCGGTGGATCGTCAAGGAGCGCCAGGAGATGCTCGCGGAGGCGAAGCGGGAAGGCGACCGGATCATCCAGGACGCGCGTGAACAGGCGATGCGCGAGGCCTCGCAGACCGAGATCGTCAAGCTCGCCGAGAAGCAGGCGGACGAGATCGTCGACGACGCCAAGCGGCAAGCCCGCGAGACGCGGCTCGAGATGGAGGACTGGGCCGACTCAATCCTGTCCACGCTCGAGCTCAACCTCGACAAGTTCCTCAACGCGGTGAAGCGCGGCCGCGAGCGGCTCCACGAGCGCTCGCAGGAGACGGTGGTCGCAGGCATCGGCCCCGAGCCGCTCGAGCCCGCGGAACCGGCGGAGTTCGACCGCTTCTCGTAGGGGCGAGGCTTGCCTCGCCCTCGGCCGCGTCGTTAGGCGGCTGCCGGCTCGACCGAGAGATCGCGGCAGACGTCGATCGCAGTCTCGACGAACGCCTCGGCGGCCGCCGAGCGGTGCCGATCCGCGTGCCATACGAGGCCGATCACGCGATCGGGGATCCGGCCGTGCAGATCGATCACGGCGATCGACGGGTCGTCTTCGTCGACGGTGAGACGCGGCGAGACGGCGACGCCGACGCCGGCGCCGACGAGGCCCTGCACGGTGCCGTTGTTGTCGGAACGGAACGTGATGTTCGGCACGCGACCGGTCGACGCGAGCTGCGACTCGACGTGATCCATCGCGCTGCAGTGGTTGAAGCCGATGATCGGGTGGAGCACGATCTCCTTCAGCGTCGGCGGCCGTTTGAGCGCGGCCATCGGCGAGTCGGCAGGAACGACGAGCACGTAGGGGTCGTGCAGCAGCTCGATCGTCTCGTACGGACCCGCAGCGACGGGCAGCGTCCAGAACGTCAGGTCGAGCTCACCGCGCTCGATCATCTCGAGGAGCTCGCTCTCGTCCTGCGACTCGCGGAGGACGACCTCGACGTGCGGGTGGGTCTCCGAGAACCTACGGAGGAGGCGAGGGATGATCTTCGCGCCGACGCTCTGGAACGTTCCGACCCGGAGGCGGCCTCGGTCACCGGCCTCGAGCGCGGCCATGTCCGCCTTGGCGGCGAGGAGGCGCGCCTGGATGGCGTCGGCATGCCTGAGGAGGATCCGGCCGGCCTCGGTCAGGGAGATCGGGCGTGGCCCTCCCGGACGCTCGATGAGCCTGAGGCCGACGATGCGTTCGAGCACCGCTATCTGCTGCGAGATCGCGGACTGCGTGTAGCCGAGCTTCTCCGCCGCCTTGCCGAACGAGCCCTCGTCCGCGATCGCTTTCAACGCGACGAGATGGCGGAGGTCGAGTCCCAGCCAGCGATCAGCTTCCATGATCGTACGGTAGCAGGCAAGCAGGCGAGCTAATCGCCCGGAGGCGGCTCTCGCAAGCCGTTACGCTCACGGCGTGACCACCGTCGATCTTCGTACCCTGCGCATCCGCCCCGGCGAGGTTCGCCGCGAGACGTTCGACGTCGAGGTCGAGCCGTACCTCCTCGGTGGTCAGCGCTACGAAGCCGTGCCCTCGACCATTCCGGTCGACCTCCAGATCTCGCAGGCGTCCGGTGCGATGGTGTTCGACCTGCACCTCGCGGCACACCTCACAGGCCCGTGCATGCGCTGTCTCAACTTCGCCGAGCTCGCGCGGGACGTGCGCGCCAGGGAGTTCCACGACTTCGACGCACCCGTCGCCGACGAGCTTCGCTCCGACTACGTCGTGAACGAGCACCTGCAGCTGGATGCCTGGGTTCGCGACGCGATCGCGCTCGAGCTGCCGGACCAGATCCTCTGCCGCGAGGACTGTGCGGGCCTCTGCCCGGTGTGCGGGAAGGATCTCAACGTCGAGCCGCACGAGCACGCCGAGCAAGCGTCCGACCCGAGGTGGGCCGCGCTCGCGAAGCTCCGCGACGAGCTGTAGGGGCCGGGCGTGCCCGGCCCCTACGCCGCTCAGTCGGCGAGTCGCACCTGCACGAGCCGGTAGCCGGCGATCCCGCCGAGCCCGGGGTCGCCGGAGCGGTACGCCTTGACGAAGAACTGGACGTTGTAGCCGCTCCGCGGCTGCGGAAAGTTCTCGTTGGGTGCGAGCTGATACGTCACCCAGCCGTCCGCCGTCGTCCCCTGTCGATCGCCCCCGGTCGTCACGCGCGGCGTCGAGCGCACGAACACGAGCGCATCCCGCACGACGAAGCCTCGCGTGTCCTTCGCCCGCACGCGCACCGTGATGACCTCCTGGCGGCTCCGCACGGGATTCGGCGAGAAGGTGACCTGGGACACGATCAGCCGGTGGTTCGACGGCACGCTCGAGGCGGGGATCGAGATCTCGCCGCTCGGGAGGCGGATCGCGCCCGACGGGAGCGGCTCGGTGACGACCGGCGACTCCGTCGACATGACCGTCGTCGACCCGATCGAGTTGCGGGCCGTCACGTTGAACCGGAGCTTGCGCCCGACGTCACCGGACTCGACGCGGTAGTTGCGCGACGTGGCGCCCGAGATCGACGCGCACTCACCGCCTGCCGAGTTGCAGCGCAGCCAGCGGTAGGAGAACGCGATCGGTGTCCGTCCCGTCCAGGTGCCCGGCTCGGCCGTGACGACCTGGCCCACGACGAACGACCCGCGCGGCGACGGTGCTGCCGTGTTCGCGGGCGGGCCTGCCACGGTCGCGGTGGGATTGGATGCTGCGGTGCGCGAGCCCTCGGCGTTGGATGCCGTCACCCGAACGCGCATCCTGAAGCCGACGTCTCCGCTGCCGAGCCGGTGGTCACGGCCCGTGGCGCCGGAGACGATCGCGCAGTCGCCTCCGTCGGATCGGCCCCCGTCCGCACCGCAGCGCACCCACTGGTACGCGTACGAGATCGGCTCGGTGCCCGTCCACGTGCCTCTCGTCGCGGAGAGTGTTCGTCCTTGCTCCGCACGGCCGCTGATCGAGGGCTCGGCGGTGTTGGACGGCACCGCCGATGGTGCCGCGATGCCGCTCCCCGAAGGTACGACGAGCGCGCACAGGGCGAAGATCGCGAAGAGCACGACCGCGCCGATGACCCAGCGATCCGAACGTCTGGTCAGAGACATGATCCCTCCTTGGTCGTCACCGGTTATGACGGCTCGGGGAGGGCGGGGCCACGAACTCTTGCGAACCGCTTACAGGGTCTTACATCGCCATTACCTCGTCGACTACGATGCCGGCTGGCGCTGCGGCGCCCGACCATGACGGACTAACGCCTCCATACCCGTCCCGCGCACGCCGTATCGGCACGCGCCCGTCCACGGTCACGGAGGTCCGTCCATGCGAGTTCAGCTCGCCGGCGTCGGCAAGCATTACGGCGCCCATGTGGTTCTCGACAACGTCACGCTCACCATCGGCTCGCAGGCACGGGTCGGGCTCGTCGGTGCGAACGGTGCCGGCAAGACGACGCTCCTGCGAATCGTCGCCGGGCTCGAGTCGCCGGATGCGGGGAGCGTCAGCCACGCGCCCGAGCGCCTGACGGTCGGCTACCTCGAGCAGCTGAGGCATGCGGCGCCGGGCCTCACGGTGTTGGAGTCGCTCGAACGCCGGACCGGTGTCGCCGACGCCGAGCGGGCTGTCGAGGAGTCTGCTCGCGCGCTCGCGCGCGGGGAGGCAGCAGAGGACAGCTATGCGACCGCCCTCGACCGCCTCGTGGCGCTCGGAGCGGACAGCTTCGACTCACGCGCACGGGCGGTCTGTGCCGATCTCGGCCTCGGCGTCGACCTCGACCGCGAGCTCGTGGGGCTGTCGGGAGGCGAGGCGGCGCGTGTCGCGCTCGCGGCGATCCTCCTCTCGCGCTTCGACGTCCTGCTCCTGGACGAGCCGACGAACGATCTCGATTTCGACGGACTCGAGCGGCTCGAGCAGTTCCTCGCGAGCTACCGTGGCGCGCTCGTCGTCGTCTCGCACGATCGCGAGTTCCTCGATCGCACCGTGCGCTCGATCGCGGCGATCGAGCCCCGGACGGGTCGTGTGCGCGAGTGGGCGGGTGGCTGGAGCGACTACGAGGCGGCCCGGGAGGCCGAGCGCCGCGCAGCGCTGGCCGAGTACGAGCAGGCCCGACTCCGCCGCAGGCAGTTGACCGAGCTCCTCAGCACGCGGCGAACCGAGGCCCGATCCAAGGGCGCCGCACTCGGGGACAAGACCGGCGGCCAAGACCGGCGTGCGACGCACGCGCTCGAGACCAAGGTCCGGCAGGCCGAGCGCCTCCTCGAGCGCAACGAGCTCCCGGAGAGACCGTTCCAGCCCTGGGAGCTGAAGCTCGTCCTCGACGCCCGGACCCGTCCGTCCGACCTCGTGCTCCGGCTCGATCGCGCGGTGGCGATGCGCGGGACGTTCCGACTCGGTCCCGTCGACCTCGACCTTGCGCCGGGCGAGCGGCTGTCGATCACGGGTCGCAACGGCGCCGGGAAGTCGACGTTGCTCGGGATGCTCCTCGGAGACGTGCCGCTCCTCACGGGCGAGCGCCAGGTCGGTCGGCGCACCGTCGTCGGCGCGATCGGGCAGGAGCGGGACGCCTATGCGGGCGCGACACAGCTGCTCGACGAGCTCGTCACCCGAACCGGGCTCACGCGGGTCGACGCACGCACCCTGCTCGCGAAGTTCGGCCTGGGTGCCCACCACGTCGGGAGGCCGTGCGCCTCGCTCTCTCCCGGCGAGCGCACCCGCGCGTTTCTCGCGGAGTTGCAGGCCCGCGGGGTCAACCTGCTCGTCCTCGACGAGCCGACGAACCACCTCGATCTCGAAGCGGTCGAGCAGCTCGAATCCGCCCTCGTCGAGTACGCCGGGACCCTCGTCATGGTCTCCCACGACCGCCGGTTCCTCGAGCGCGTCGCACCGACGAGGGAGCTCGCGCTCCCGCTATAGTGCCCAGCCGCTCATGGCCGTTCCGAAGCGAAAGACGTCGAGGTCGAGGCGCGACAAGCGCCGCGCACAGCACGGGATCACCGTCCCGCACCTCCAGGTGTGCCCGACCTGCAAGCAGCCGAAGCAGACGCACCGCGTCTGTCCGAACTGCAAGACGTACCGGGGCCGCGACGTCGAGCCGCTCCGCCTCGACGCGCCGTAGGCTCTCGCGTGTGATCCGCGTCGCCGTCGACGCCCTGGGAGGCGATCACGCCCCTGGCGAGATCGTCGCCGGTGCAGTCGATGCCGCAAGCGCGGACCTGCAGCCCGTCCTCGTCGGCCCGGCTGGGCTCGACGCCAAGGGGCTGGCCGTCGTCGAGGCATCGGAGGCGATCGGAATGGACGACCACGCCGTCGACGCAGTGCGCTCGAAGCCAGACTCGTCGCTCGTGCGGGCCGTGCGGGCCGTGGCCGACGGTGATGCCGACGCGGTCGTGTCGGCAGGGAACACGGGGGCCATGCTCGCGGCATCCCTGCTGCACATCCGGCGGCTTCCCGGCGTGCACCGGCCGGGTATCGCGATCGTCATCCCGACGAGGCGCGGGCGCAGCGTCCTCATCGACGCCGGCGCGAACGCCGACGCGCGGCCGGAGCAGCTCGTCCAGTTCGCGCACATGGGCGCGGTCTTCGCCGAGGAGATCCTCGAGATCCCGAACCCGGTCGTTCGTCTCCTGTCGATCGGAGAGGAGGCCGAGAAGGGAAACCAGCTGACGCTCGAGGCCCACGAGCTCCTTCGCACCGCCGACCTCCGCTTCGGTGGCAACACCGAGGGGCGCACGCTCCTCGAGGGAGAGGGGGACGTGATCGTCGCGGACGGATTCACGGGCAACGTCGCGCTCAAGACGCTCGAGGGGACGGTGAAGAGCCTGCTCGACGCGCTTCGCGCGGAGCTCGAGTCGTCGGCGCGAGGCAAGCTCGGCGGCGTCCTCATCCGACCGGCCGCGCGCAAGCTCCGCGCCCGGCTCGATCCCGAGACGTACGGAGGCGGCTACCTCCTCGGACTCAACGGCCTCGTCGTCATCGCGCACGGCTCGAGCTCACGTGTCGCCATCGCGAACGCCATCCGCCACGCAGCTCGTGGAGTGGAGCATCGGGTGGTCGAACGGCTGCAAGAGCGGCTCGCACCCGGCGTGTTAGCATCGGCGCGCTCCACGACCCCGACGGTAGAGAGGTGAGGTTTCGAGAATGGCGACATCGCGTGAGGAGATCCTCGAGCAGGTCAAGGGCGCACTGAGCGAGAAGCTCGGAATCGAAGAGAGCGAGATCACAGAGGACGCGTCCTTCGAGGAGGACCTGGGCGCCGACTCGCTCGATCTCGTCGAGGTCGTCATGGACCTCGAGGATCAGTTCGGATTGAAGATCCCCGACGAGGACGCCCGCGAGCTCACGACCGTCGGCAAGGCGATCGACTACGTCATCGCGCATCAGGGCTGAGCCCGACTCCAGTGCCGGCTCGGACGAGCTCGGCCGCCTGATAGCGGAGCTCCCCGCCGAGCGCCTCGAGCAGGTCTTCACCCACACGTCGTGGGTCGAGGACCGCTCCGACTCCTACGAGCGGCTCGAGTTCCTCGGCGACAGCGTGCTCGAGCTCGCGATCGCCCGGGCGGTGTTCGACCGCTTCGACACGGCATCGGAAGGCCGGCTCGCGAAGGTTCGAGCGCACGTCGTCTCGCGTCAGAGCTGTGCAGCGGTCGCGAAGGAGCTCGGACTCGGCGAGCAGCTGCTCGAGTTCGCGGGCACGGCGCCTGCGGACGAGCTCCAGCGCATCTCGCGGAGCCGCAACGTCCTCGCGGCCGTGCTGGAGGCTGCGATCGCTGCGGTGTACCTCGAGCACGGATTCGAGGCGATCGAGCCCGCGATCGTAGACGCCTTCTCCGATCGGATCGAGTACGCGCGCTCGAGTCACGTCGACTACAAGACCGAGCTCCAGGAGGCGCTCGCACGCTCCGGCAAGCACGTGCACTACACGGTTCTCGAGGTCGAAGGCCCGCCGCACGACAGGAAGTTCGTGTGCGCGGCGCACGTGGCCGGCGAGCAGCTGGGAAGCGGCAAGGGCTCGACGAAGAAGGCAGCCGAGCAGGAAGCCGCGCGGCAGGCGCTCGAGGCGCTCGGCGTCGTGCCCGAGCGGATCTGAGCGCTCAGCGAGGCGATGCGACCGGCAGGCCGAGTGCCTCCGCGGCGGCGAGCTGGCGAGCGTCGTAGCTCACGAAGGCGGCGAGCACGCTCCGGATGCGGTACGCGGTGGCGACGTGAATCGCGTCGAGCGTGCGAAGGGTCTGAGGCTCGAGCTGCGCGGCGTCGAGAAGCACCCGATTGCTGTCGGCAACGAGTGTGACGCCTCCGATGAGCCGTCGCGCCGCAGGCTCCAGCGCAGGATCGGCTCGGCGCACGCTCCTGACGAGTTCGACGACCGTGAGCCGACTTGTGGCTCGCCGCGGCCACGCTCGCGCCCCTTGCTTCAGCGCGTCGGTCTCGTGCTCAGTGACCACGAGCTTGTGCAGCGCTGACGCGTCGAAGTACGCGACGTCAGAAGCGGTCCGCACGGAGGTCCTCGAAGATCTCCTCGGACGACGGAGCGCCCAAGGGAGCGGGCTGCGGGTCGGCCAGCTCGAGGAGATCGCCGATGGGGCGTGTTGCCTCCCCGGTGAGATACATCAGCTCGAGGACGTCGACCTCCTCGGGGAGCGGGCCTAGCATCGCAACTGGCCGCCGACGTTCCGTGACGACGAGGTGCTCGCCCTTCTCGACGCGGCGCAGGTAACGGCTCAGGTGCTGGCGCAGCTCACGGACGCTCACGTGCTCCATCGTCGCACGAATGTAGCACCTATGTGTAACAAGTCAGCGCGATTCGGCGAGCGCGCCTGCACCGAGGAGCTCGAGCACAGCCGGGCCGCCGCCGACGACGCTCGACGCGATGCGCCCGTCGGCGGAAACGAGCACTGCCATGGGCGTCCCGTCGGCGCCGAGAGCGCTCGAGGCCTTCCACTCCGGGTCGAGCAGCACCTCGCTCGCGAAGCTTTCGGCCTTCACCGAGACCGCCTCGCCCGCGGAGACGACGAGGAGCGCGGGCGCCCACTCTGGCGGCGCCTCCTCCCAGGCGAGGAGCTCCTCGTGCAGCGACCGGCAGAAGCCGCAGCCCGGGTTCCAGAAGAGGAGAACCGAGTCGCGCTCGATCGCGTCGCGCAGGGGGATCTCGCCGCCGTCCAGCCGCTTCAGCTCGAGCTCCGGCAGCTCGCTGCCGACCGGGAGCCCCGGCGTCCGCCCGAGCCCCGAGAGCGCCTGGGCGACGAGCGATTCGATCCAGTCGCTTCCTGCCGCGAGCCAGGCGGCGACGGTGCCGTCGTCGCCGATCAGGACGGCGCTCGGCGTGCCGTTCGCCTCGTAGGCGTCGAACGTCTGCGACCCGTCGTCGAGCAGGACGTTCGCAAGGCCGTGCGCCTCTGCGTCGGAACGGACAGCGTCCGGGTCGCCCGAGCTGACGAGCGCGACCGTGAGCTCGTCTGCATGCTCTTGCTGCCACTCCGCGACCGTGGGCATGAGGTGCGAGCATGGCCCGCAGGTCGGGCTCGTGAACAGCAGGAGGACGGGGTTGCCGAACTCGCGGAGGTTGTCGAGCGAGACGCGTCCGCCGTCGATCGACGCGAGGTCGATAGGCGGTGCGGGTATTCCGGGTGCAAGCCCGAGCTCCGGCATGTCGTCGGGGTCCTCGAGCTCGAAGCCGGCGGAGCGCAGCTGCTCCTCGACCTTTTCGAGGCGCACGAGCACTTTCCCGTAGTTGCGCATGACGTGGAGCACCGCGTAGCCGCCGACCGTGACGATGCCGACGAGCGCGGCTGCGAGACCGAGTAGGAGCCATTCGCTCGCGTTCAGGTCGGCCTTCCAGGCAGAGATGCCCGGTCCCGTGTCGTCGCGTCCTGCGACGACGAGGAAGGCCGCGAGCAGCGCAAGGCCGCCCGTGCGCCCGAGCGTCGACCAGCCGGTGGGCGCCGAGTGCAGCGCTCCGAAACAGTGGCAGTCGGGCGCCTCGCCGCGAATCATGACGCGCACGATGCCCGCGCAGAAGGCGAGCAGGAGGCCGAGCGCCGCGGCCGCCGCGTACCAGCGCGTCGCCGCGGGGAGGAGCAAGGCCCCGATTCCGATCTCCGCTATCGGCAGCCCACCTGCGACCGCGCTGGCAAGGCGATCCGGCACGCCAAACGCCTTTACCGCCGCGCGTGAGCCGCGTGGATCGAGGAGCTTCGCAATCGCCGCCGTCGCAAAGACAGCGGCGAGGAACACGGCCGACAGCCCCAACGCGAACGCGGCCTCCGCCATCACTCCGCCTCCTTCATCTCCATAGCACGCACTTTCCCCTCTTGCAGATGTAACCGCCCCCGCAGCAGCTCTTTCCGCACCGCGCGCCCACGTCGCACTTCGCCGCGCAGACGACTATTGGGGGCTGGCCGACCTGCCGGCTCGGGTCCCACCCGGCGGGCAACCGATACATGCAGTACTCACCCTCGTCGCAACAGCGGGTCGCATTCGCCTTGCCGCAGCAGAACTTGCCCTTCGGGCAGCAGCTATCGCCGCAGCAGGTCTCCGACGGGGCGCAGCAGTTCGCTTGGCCGCAGCACTTCCAGTTGTCCGGGCAGCACGTGCGCGTGAGGTGTGCGCACCTGTGGTACCCGTCCGAGCACGCAGGGACGCACTTCCCCGACTGACAGAGAGAGCGCGGCGAGCAGCATGTCTTCTTGCACCTGAAGGATCCGGGTCCGTGGGTGTACGCACAGGTCGGGATGCATTCGCCATTCCGCGGCTCGAACTCGGGCTGTATACAGCAGTCGTACCTCTTCGGTACGGCGCTCAGCGTGGGATCGCTTCCTCCCATCGTTTCCGTCGACCAGGTGGGTACCGTCTTCTTGCCGAGCGACTTCCCGAGGGCCGCGCACGTATCCAGGCACGTCCAACCGTCACTTCCGCAACGCCATTGCTGACGCGGAAACGGGCAGCACTTGTGCTTCTGACCGGCCGGCCAGTTGTTCGGATCGATGTACGTGCTGCAGAGCTGCTTCCCCGGGCACACGGACGGTCCGACATCCGAGCTGCCAGCCGTCACAGCGCGCGCGACCCGCGGCGAGACGCCGGGAACCGCCAGAGCGGCGAGCGAGGTCCCGATCACGCGCACCGCGCGTCCCCGCGGCATCGGCTCTGCGAGAGTCCGCGCGAGGTCGTCGAAGAACCGCTCCGCACTCACCTCCGCCGCACGCTACGACCCGCAGCCGCGCTTCGCACCGGGGATCTCCCTAGGTTCTTAGACGGCGACGCAGGTGCCGCGGGCACAGAGCTCGTCCTGGGCCGCACTGCACTCTCGACTCACCGGGCCACCCGAAGCACGTGATGTCCGTCGGCGGGCAGCATGCCGGGAAGCCCAGCCTGATGGAGATCGTGCCGGTGGGGCAGCAGACCTGCTCGTCCCGAACGATCGTCACACGGCGCTTCGGGCAGCAGACCTTCTTGCCTTTCCAGGAGGCGCAGCGAGAGGTCTTGTGCGAGCAGCACTTGTCGCCGCAACTAGGGTTCTCCCTAGGTTTTCGGGCGCGAATCGCTCAGGATGAGCCGGTGCTAATCGGTAGGCGGGCGGAGCGTGAGTCGCTGCGAGCCCTGCTCGATGGCGCCGCGCGGGGCGAAGGGGGAGCCGTCCTCCTCGTGGGCGAGGCCGGCATGGGCAAGACGGCCCTGCTCGACGACGCGACGGAGCGGGTCGCCGGCGACTTCACAGTCCTGCGTGCGTCGGGCGCCGAGTCGCAGACCGATCTCCCGTTCGTCGGTCTCGCGGAGATGCTGGAGCCGGTGGCGCGCCAGTTCGACCGCATCCCGGCGCCGCAGGCCCGCATGCTGCGGAACGCGCTGGCGATCGGACCGGCGGGCGAGGCAGTCGACAACCTCGCGGTCGGTGTGGCGACACTCGGCCTCCTCGCAGCGCTCGGGGCTCGGAAGCCGGTGCTCGTCGCCGTAGACGACCTGCAGTGGGTGGACGAGCCCTCGCGGGCGTCGATCCTCTTCCTCGCGCGCCGCCTCGCGAGACTTCGCATAGCGCTCGTCTGCGCGTCGCGGCCCGGCGGGCACGTCGCTGCGCCCGAGCTTCCGCTCCTCGAGCTCGGCGGGCTGAAGCAAAAGGAGTCGCGAAGTCTGCTCGAGGCCTCCGCCCGCGTCGCCCTCGTCCCGGCGGTGCGCAAGCGCCTGCTCGAGGTCGCTGCGGGTAACCCGCTCGCGCTCGTCGAGCTGCCGACCGGGCTCTCGACCGCCCAGCTCTCGGGGCTCGTGCCGCTCGGCGAGCCCATCCCGGTGAACGGCGGCATCGAGCGCGCGTTCGGCGCGCGCGTTGCCCGCCTGCCCGAGCGCACGCGGCGCGCGCTGCTCCTCGCCGCAGCCGGCGGAGCCGACGCTCCCGCAGCGCTGGCGAGCGGCTTGCGGGCAGAAGGCCTCGGGCCGGCAGATCTCGAGCCCGCCGCCGCCGACGGCCTCGTGAGCGCGTCCGACGCGGTCGTCACGTTCCGGCACCCGCTCGTGCGCTCCGTCGTGTACTTCGGCCAGGCCGAGGAGGATCGCCGCAGCGCCCATGCCACCCTGGCGGTCGTCGACACGGACCCGGATCGCCGGGCATGGCACCTGGCAGGGGCGGCTCGCGGTCCGGACGAGGCCGCAGCCGCAGAGCTCGACGCAGCCGCCGGGCGCGCGCTGGCGCGGGGCGCGCCGGCCTCGGCGGCTCGCGCGCTGGAAGCCGCGGCCGGGCTCGCCGCCGCCCCGGGAGCGCGCGGAGAGCGCCTCGCTCGTGCTGCCCGGGCGGCGCACAGGGCAGGCGACGTCGTGTCCGCCGGTCGCTTCGCGGCGACCGCCCGCGAGCTCGTCTCCGACCCCGTCACGGTGGCCGACCTGCTGCTCGTGGAGTCCGATCTCCGTATGCGCGACGGCGACCTCGAGGGAGCGCATCGAGCCTTGACCGAGCACGCTGTGCGACTCGTCGGAGTCGACCGTCGGCGCGCGGCGACTCTGCTTCTCCTCGCGTCGAAGCTCCGGATCTACCGGCTCGAAGCGCAGGTGACGGTCGACGAGGTCGAGCGCGCGCTGGCGTTGCTTCCGCCCGGCGAGCACGACCTCGTCCACACCGTCGCTCTGAGTATGAGCCGGACTGTGGCCGGCAGACCGGGTGCTCGCGAGGCGGCGCATGCTGCGGCGGCCGCGGCGGCACGGACGCCGCACGGGCACGCACATACGCTGGGTATCGCCTGGCCGCTCGTCTGGCTTGAGGACTACGACCTCGCACGCGAGGTGACCGATAGAGCGATCGCGATTCAGCGCGAGGCGGGATTCCTGCTCTACCTGCCCCAGTCGCTCCTGCCGCGAGCGGAGCTGGACTTCCGCACCGGCCAGTGGGACGCCGCGATCGCGGAGGCGACGGAGGCGCTCGAGATCTTCGAGGAGACCCAGCAGCCGGCCGAGGCCGCGGCGGCCGCGGGTGTGCTGGCTCGCATGCTGGCGGCGCGTGGCAGTGCGGAGGAGTGCGCAGCGCTCGCCCAGCGCGCACTGGCGAGCGACGTCGAGTTCGGCCTGCGCAACTCGGCCGCGCACGCCCTCGCGGCACTCGGTCTCCTTGCGATCGGCGCACGCAGGCTGGACGAGGCGGTTCCACCGCTGGAGACGGCCGAGCGCATCGTGAAGCTCGGCGGCGTCGGCGAGCCGTGGCTCCTGCTCTCGACCCCGGATCTGGTCGAAGCTCTTGCTCACGCAGGCCACGCGGCCCGCGCCCTGAACGTCCTGAGCGACTTCGAGGCTCGGGTGGCGAGCCGCGGCCGGGTGTCGGCGGAGGCCGCGGCGGCCCGCTGTAGGGGAATCCTCGACGAGTCCGACGCGTGGCAGGACTCCTTCGAACGGGCGCTCGATCTCCACGATCGCGTCCCTACGCCGTTCGAGCGCGCGCGCACGGAGCTCTGCTACGGGGAACGGCTGCGCCGTGCCAGGAGGCGCGCCGACGCACGAACGAGGTTGCGGAGCGCGATGGAGGTCTTTCTCGAGCTCGGCGCCGCCCCCTGGGCCGAGCGTGCGCGGTCCGAGCTCCGCGCGAGCGGCGAGAAGGCCCGGCGGGGCACGACCCCGGTCGACGCGCTCACGGAGCAGGAGCTCACCGTCGCGAGGCTCGTCGCCCGCGGGACGACGAACAGGAAGGTCGCCGCGACGCTCTTCGTCAGCCCGAAGACCGTCGAGTTCCACCTCGGGAACGTCTACCGCAAGCTCGGCGTGCGATCCCGGACCGAGCTCGCGCGTTCCTTCGGCGGGCGGCTCGGCGAACCCGAAACCTAGGGATTTCCCCGGTGCGATCGGCCGAGAGCCGGCCCTACGCTTGGCGAGCACGGTAATCGAGCGGATCCAAGGAGGGTGCAATGCGCGATCCGAGGTTCATCATGGGGGCGGCGGCCCTGGTGCTCGCGGCAGCGGTGGCGACCGGCGCGACGGCGGCGAGCTACGCAGGCGGCGGGTACAAGTTGGTCGGCAAGTTCGGAAAGACCGGCAGCGGGAACGGCCAGTTCGCGACCAGTTCGAACGGGGTCGCGATCGACCGCGCCGGTGTCGTCTACATCGCGGACACGGACAACAACCGCGTTCAGGTCTTCTCGAAGACCGGGGCGTTCCTGCGTAAGTGGGGCTCGATCGGAAGCGGCAACGGGCAGTTCCTCAGAGCCGAGGACGTCGCCGTCTCCGCGGATGGGACGGTCTGGGTCGCCGATGACGGAAACGGGCGTGTTCAGGCCTTCTCCAACGCGGGAGCGTTCAGGACGTCAATCGGGTTGCCGTCCGAGGCCGCGCGGGGAGTCGCCGTCGACGCCGACGGAAACGTGCTCGTCTCCGTCGAGGGAAGCCGCAACGGCGGGTTCAGAGTGTTCAGCAGCGCAGGGCAGCCCATCGGAGGCTTGAACGGGGCCGGCAACTATCGCGCGGACGAGATCGAGGTGTCGCCTGACGGAACCGTCTACATGTTGACTTCGGCGACCCAGACGGACGACGACCGCGTCCGTCGGTTCACGGCTGACGGGAAGCCGCTCGCGACCTGGAAGCTGCTGAGGGGTGACGGAACGCGCGGAATGGGAGTCGATCTCGACTGCAACGTCTGGGTGGCAGACACCGCGCAGGGGGGCATCTCGAAGTACGCCCCGTCCGGGAGGAAGCTCGCCACCGCTGCTTCGATCACGGGCGGGTACGTCGCGAAGGACATCGGGGTCGCGCCGAACGGCGAGTTGTACGTCCTCCTCCAGAACGCCGGCGTCATTCGCCTGGCCGAGGACAAGGCGAAGCCGGCGACGGCGAACGTGCCGGGGGCGATCAAGGTGTCGGGCGGCACGGCGAAGATCACGTACACGCTGAGCGGCGTCGCCTGCCCCGCCGAGGTCGGTGCGGTGGCCACCGTGACGGGCCCGGGGATCTCGGGTAAGGCCGTCGGCCTGAAGCTGAAGGCGGGCGCGAAGAACGTCATCACGATGAAGTTCTCGAAGGCCGCGAGCGGGAAGGCGACGTTCAAGATCGTCCTCAAGACCAACGGGCGCCCGACGACCGAGACCAAGAACGTGAATGTGACCGCGAAGTAGCGGCTCGCCGGCGGAGGGTCGCCGGCGCACCAGACGTGCCGCGGAGGACGGACCCTCCTGTCCTCCGCGGCACGTTCGTCGTCCGGATCCGTCGCGAGAATCCCGCGCGGTGCACCTGCGCTCGCTCCGCATCCGCGGCTTCAAGTCGTTCCCCGACACGCTCGAGATCAACCTCGAGCCGGGCGTCGCCGTCATCGTCGGGCCGAACGGCTCCGGCAAGTCGAACATCGCCGACGCGATCGTCTGGGCCGCCGGCTCGCTGACGCCGTCCGAGCTCCGCGCGGAGAAGCCCGATGACGTCCTCTTCGCAGGCGGGGGCAACCGCAAGCCCGCAGATCACTGCGAGGTCGAGCTCGTGTTCGACAACGAGGACGGCACCTGGCCGGAGCTCGACTTCTCCGAGGTGTCGATCGCGCGCCGGCTCGTGCGCGGAGGCGAGGGGCAGTACCTCGTGAACCGGGCTGCCGTGCGGCGGACCGACCTCGTGGAAATCCTCGCCGACGTCGGTCTTGGTGCAGCCATGCACTCGATCGTCGGCCAGGGCAAGGTCGAGCAGGTGCTCGCGTCGAAGCCCGAGGACCGGCGCGCGTTCGTCGAGGAGGCGGCTGGCCTCGGGAAGTTCAAGCGGCGCCGGCACCGCGCGGAGCTGAAGCTCGCGCGCGTCGCGCTGCAGGTCGAGCGCGCGCGCGACGTCGAGGAGGAGGTGCGCAAGCGCCTGCGGCCGCTCGCCCTGCAAGCAACTGCGGCCGAGCGGGCGGAGAAGCTCCGCGTCGAGATCGCGGGTCTGCGCGCGCGGATCGCGCAGCTCGATCTCGCTGAGTCTGGAGCGCGACGGGCCGAGGTCGAGGCACGGCGCGACGCCGCCGCGTTCGCGAAGCGGGGCGCTCAGGGGAGATTGGAGGGACTGCTCGCCGACCGCGCACGAGCCGAGGAGGAGCTCTCGGACGCCGCCGGACGGCGCGAGGCCGCTGTCGCCGCTCGCTACCGGCTCCAAGGTGGCCTGGAGCGCCTCGAGCTTCGCGCCGAGTCTGCGACCGCGCTGGTCGAGCGCTTCCGCGCCGAGACGCCCGCCGTACCGGAAGACCCGTCGCTCGAGAGTGATCTCGCCCGCCTCGAGGTCGACGCTGCCCGCGCCGCGGAGGCAGCCCGCAACGCGGAGCGGGAGCGCACGGCGCTCGCCGAGCGCGCGGGTCTCGTCCAGGAGCGCGTGCGTGCGCTCGACCAGGCGCTCGCCGAGCAGGAGGGGCTTCCTCCGGCGGCGCGTGCCCTCGCCGAGGACGGCGCGCGGCTCGCACTCGCCTCGCTCGACGTCGAGCCCGGCGCCGAGCGCGCCGTCGCCGCGGCACTGCGCACCCGTGCGGCTGCGGTCATCGCCGACGACCCGGCCGTGGGGCTGGCGCTCCTCCAACGTGCTCGGGCAGCGGGTCTCGGGAGCCTGACGGTGCTCGCGGGAACGTCTCCGAAGGAGCTCGTCGCCGAGTACCCCGTCGTGCAGCTCGCTGCGCTCCTCGACGTGACGAGCCCGTCGGTGACGCCCGAGGGCTTCGGCTACGACCCCGCCCGAGGCGAGCTCTGGTTCGTGGGGGAGACCGCGGAGGCAGTGCTGCTCGAGCTCCAGAGCCGGCGCTCTGCGCTCGCGGCCGAGGCAGTGGAGCTCGAGCGCGAGGTCGCGGCGGCGACTCGGGTCGCGGAGGAGGCCGCCGAGAACGCACGCGCCGCGGAGACGGCCCTCGGACGCGCGCCCCGACTACGTGTGTCGTCGATCGACGCGGCCACCCTCACGCGCCTCGTCGAGCTCGCTGCGAGGCTTCGTGACGGTATCGCCGCTGCACAGACCGTGGCAGGCAGGTTCGAGGCGCCGCTGCGGGCGCGCGTCGACGCGGGCTCCACCCGTGCGGGCGAGCTCGGCGACGAGCTGCGGCGGCTCGGTGCGAGCGAGGTGAACCTCCGCCGCGAGCTCGAGGAGGCGACTGCCGACATGACTGCGACGGAGGTCGAGCTCGCGCGGATCGATGCCGACGTCGCGGAGGCGACGCGACGCCTCGAGTCGACGGGCGAGGTCGAGCCCGCAGAAGGGGAGGATCGAAGTGAGCTCGCCATGCGCGTCGAGCGGCTCGAGGCGCGCCGGGCGACGCTCGGCCAGGTCAATCCGCTCGCGCGCGAGGAGTACGAGGCCGAGAAGGAACGCCTCGACGACCTCAGGATGCAGCGCGAGGATCTCGAGCGGAGCCTCGAGGAGCTGGACGCGCTGTGCGCCCAGTTGACCGCGACCGTCGAGCACCGCTTCGCGGAGACGTTCGCCGCCGTCGCCGAGCATTTCGAGGAGGTCGCCTCGACGCTCTTCCCCGGCGGCGAGGGGAGGCTGCGGCTCGTCGAGGGCGAGGACGAGGGTGCCGATCAGGGCGTGGAGGTCGAGCTGCGGCCCGCGGGGAAGCGCATCACGCGTCTGTCCCTCCTCTCGGGTGGCGAGAAGGCTCTCGGTGCGATCTCGTTCCTGTTCGCACTCTTCCTCGCGCGGCCGTGCGCCTTCTACCTCCTCGACGAGGTGGAGGCCGCGCTCGACGACACGAACATCGCGCGCTTCGTCGAGCTGCTCCGTCGCTACGCCGATCGTGCGCAGTTCGTGGTCGTGACGCACCAGAAGAGGACGATGGAGGCGGCGGACGTCCTGTACGGGGTGACGATGGGGCCGGACGGCGTCTCGCAGGTGGTGTCCCGCCGGTTGCCGCAGCACGAGCAGCAGCGCGCGCACGCCGCTGCGTAGTCTCAGGGCGTGAGCCGAACCTGGGCCGAGTTTCTCGGCGACGCCGTCACCGAGTCCGACGAGCCCGAGCGCACCGGGTTCTTCGCGCGCATGCGCGACTCGCTCGCGAAGAGCCGGCAGGCCTTGACTGCGGAGCTCGCGTCCGCGGCGTTCGACTCCTCCGACGACGAGGCTTGGGAGCGGCTCGAGGAGGCGCTGATCACGAGCGACGTCGGCGTGCCCGCGACCGCCGAGCTCGTGCAGCGCCTCGAGGCGCGCGGCGTCAGCGGCAATCTCCAGGAGGCGCTCGTCGAGGAGGTGGAAGCGCTCTTCGGCAGGCCGCCGACACTCGCGCTCGACGCGAGACCGAGCGTGATACTCGTCGTGGGGGTCAACGGAACGGGAAAGACGACGACGATCGGAAAGCTCGCGCAGAAGCTTCGCGAGCACGGACGCACGGTGCTCGTCGGGGCTGCGGACACGTTTCGAGCCGCCGCAGAGGAGCAGCTCGAGATCTGGGCCGAGCGTTCCGGGGCGGACTTCGTCGGTGCTCCGCGGGGCGCGGATCCCGCGGCCGTCGCTTTCGACGCGGTCGAGGCGGGGCGAGCGCGCGGGAGAGACGTCGTCATCGTGGATACCGCCGGCCGGCTCCACACGCAGTCGAACCTGATGGCCGAGCTCGAGAAGGTCAGACGCGTGATCGAGGGACGGATCGTTGGGGCGCCGCACGAGACGCTGCTCGTCGTCGACGCGACGACCGGGCAGAACGGCCTCCAGCAGGCGAAGCTCTTCGGCGCCGCTGCGGGTGTGACGGGGGTGGCGCTCACGAAGCTCGACGGAAGCGCGCGCGGTGGCGTGGCGATCGCGATCGCCGTGGAGCTGGGCCTTCCCGTGAAGCTCGTGGGCGTGGGCGAGGGAGTCGACGATCTACGGCCATTCGACGCCGGCGATTACGCGCGAGCTCTCATCCAGGTGTAGGGGCGACGCTTGCCTCGCGCTCATCTTCGCTCGGATCAGGGCGAGGCGAGCCCCGCCCCTAAGTCCACGAATCACTCGAACGAGGGCTGTAGGTCGTTGCACCCGACCGGATGCCAGCGTACGCTGTGCTCGAACCCTGGAGCGACGCAGGGAAGGAGGACTGGGAATGGCTGTCGCGATGACCATGCACTGGCCGGGGGTCACATCCGACCAGTACGACGCCGTCATGGCGAGGCTCGGCCTCGACGCGAACCCGCCTGCCGGCGCGGTGCTGCACATGGCGACCGTCACCGACGAGGGTGTCGAGGTGTGCGACATCTGGCAGACCGAGCAGGCCTTCAACGGCTTCCTCGAGCAGCGTCTTCTGCCGGTCGTGAGCGAGCTCGGAATCGGCGGTGAGCCGAATATCCGGATCGCGCAACTGCACAACCTCTACGCCGCCGACCCGGACATGATCGACCGGATCGGTGCCGTCTCTCTTCCGGCTGCGGTCGCGAGCTGGGCTAGCTGATTGCACGCACGTGCCGGAATCCGCTCTGCGGATTCCGGCACTGCATGCATGCGACCTAGCCCGGGACGCCCTTCACCCGGTACTGGGTGATGTGCGGGTTGTCCGCGATGAACTCGATCTCGACCACCCTGATGGGCTTCCCGCGATGCGTCTTCGCCGCCTGGAGCGCCACGTCGTGAATCGCCTCCTCCAGCGTCGCAGGCTGGGCTTCCGAGCCTTCGCCCGAGAGACCGATCCAGGCGATCGTCTCGTGGCCGCGAATCGTCTGATCGCTCATGGCCTTCCTCCTCGTGGGATGCGGCGACCCTACTGCTCGCCGCCCGTCGTGGCAATCACGGGCTAGAGGCGGTCAGGTTCCAGTGCGCCCGCGGCGCGGAGGCGCACGAGCGCATCGGCGCCGATCGCGGCTTCGATCTCCGACGCACAGCGCTCCAGAGCCGTTCGCTCGTGCGGGTCGATCGGCGCGTCGCCTCGAAGCGCGTCAGCTGCACCGAGCAACCGGGCAGCCATCTCGAACGACGCCCGGGTGATCGCAATCTGGGCCAGGGCGACCAGACACTCGGCTCGATCGCGGTCGTTCCCGACACCGGTGTAGATCTCGAGACTCTCCCGTAGCCCGCGCTCGGCGCTCTCGAGATCCCCGTCCAGACGATCGAGCTCGGCGAGCATGAAGAGCGCGGCGGCTCGCTGGCTGGCCTCGCCGAGGTCGCTCGCGATCGCGAGCGACTCCGCGAGGATGTCGCGCGCGCGGTCGCGGTCGCCGCTCCTCAGCAGCGCTGCGCCAAGGTGATACGTCGCGTCGGAGACCAGCAGCGGGTCGCCGAGCGCCCGGCGAAGCGCCAGTGCTTCTTCCTGGAGTGCGATCGACTCCGCCAGCTTGCCCCGAGCGGCCACGACGTCCGAGAGGATCCGGAGCGCTCCCGATCGCGCGCGGGCGTCCCCCGCCTCGTCGGCGACGGCCATTGCCGAGCGACAGAGACGCTCGGCCCGCTCCGTCTCGCCGCGGTCGAGTGCGATCCATGCGAGCTCGGAGAGCGCGAAGGCCTGCTCACGTGACCGCCCCAGCTCGCCGAACACGGTCACCGCCTCCTCGAGGAACGGGACGGCAGCGGCGAAGTCGCCCTGCGCGGTCGCCTGGCGTGCGGCAGCCCAGAGTGCGTCGGCACGCACGTCGGGCGCCAAGCGGTCGGCCGAGTCGAGGCCGAGCGCCAGCCAGCGTCGCGCCTCCGTCACATGCCCGTGCGCACGCCAGAAGCGCGTCAGAGCCGACGTCGCCCGGAGTGCATCCTCCGCCCGACCCGAGGAAAGCAGCCACTCGAGCGCGAGCGCCAGGTTGTCGAGCTCGCGCTCGAGCCGGTTTAGCCAGCTCGCTTGGTCGGGACCTGCGAGCGGCTCCTCGGCCTCGACGGCCAGCGCGAAGAAGCGATCGGCGTGACGGCTTCGTAGCTCGTCGAGCGCGTCGTCCGCCGCTGCGCGCTCGAGCGCATGCTCTCGCACCGTTTCGAGCATCGAGAGGCGAAGCTGGCCGTCGGTCGACTCGGTCCGGATGAGGCTCCATCCGACGAGTGCTTCGAGGTCGCGCAAGAACTCCGCTCCGGCTGCGGAGACAGCACGCGCATCGTCGAGGGCGGCGCTGTCGGCGAACACCGCGATCGCCTCGTGGAGCCGCTGCTGGTGCGGCGTGAGGCGCCCGTAGCTCCAGTCGATCGCCGCGCGGAGGGTGCGCTGGCGCGCGGGCAGGTCGACAGGGCCCTCCATCTCGAGGGTGAGCCCCTCGCCGAGCGCACGCAGGATCTCGGCAGGGGGAAGCACGGCAAGCCGCGCGGCGACGAGCTCGATTGCGAGTGGCAGCCCGTCGAGTCGGCGGCAGATCTCGCCGACCGTCGCGCGCGCGTCGTCGTGCAGGATCACTCCTCGTGCGGCGGCGAGCTCCAGGAAGAGCGTCGTCGCGTCCTCGATCGAGAGCGGCGCGAGCGGAAGGACGTGCTCCGCCGACAGCCGGAGCGGCGTCCGGCTCGTACCGAGCACCTGCAAGTCGGGTGACCGGTCGAGGAGCGCGGCGACGATTCCTGCGACCGAGTCGAGGTGCTCGAGGTTGTCGAGGAAGAGGAGCGCCCCCGTGGCTCCCAGCACGTCGGCCACGCCTTCGGCGAGCGACCGGTCCGAGGATTCGCGGGCGCCGATCGATCGCGCGATCGCACCGACGACGAGCTCGGGGTCCGAGACCGCCGCGAGCCCGACGAGGTGCACGGGCCGGTCGAGCGCAGCGCGCGCCGCGACCTCGAGGGCGAGCCTGCTCTTCCCCGCGCCGCCCGGGCCGGTGATGGTGACGAGCCGGATCCCAGGGGTCGTCAAGAGGTGCTCGACTCGCGCGAGCGCGTCCGCTCGACCGACGAGGCGGTGGTGGAGCGCGGGCAGGCTCGTCGCCGCCATCGTGGTCAGTGGCGGGAACTCCTCTTGGAGTCCAGGCATGACGAGCTGGAAGAGCTGTACTGCTGCCGGCACGTCCTTCAGCCGATGGCGTCCGAGCGGTCGGAACGACGTGCCGGGAAGCGGCTCGTCGCCGGCCATGTCGCGCGTGGGCCCTGTGACGACGACCTGCTCTCCGTGCGCCGACGCGCACACGCGTGCTGCGACGATCACATCCATCCCGACGTAGCCCTCCGCGCCGAGCTCCGGCTCGCCGGTGTGGATGCCGATCCGGAGCCGGTGCGCCTCGTCGTCGGGCCACGGTTCCGCGGCGAGGGATCGCTGGATGTCAGCCGCGGCTGCGATCGCGTCGTGCGCGCGGGCGAATGCGAGAAAGACGCCGTCTCCGGCCCAGTCGACCTCGGCGCCGCCGTTCTCCCGCGCGGCCGAGCGGACGAGCTCCCGCATACGTGCGCGCGCCGGCCCGAAGCGCTCGCCGAGCAGGTTGAGCAGGCGGGTCGAGCCCTCGACGTCTGCGAACAGTAATGTCACGGTCCCCGCCGGGAGGTCGTGACGCCGGGCGGGCTGCGCGTCCACGGGGCGAGTCTACGAGCGGCCGTACACTGTCGAGCCGTGTTCGACACCCTCTCCGACAAGCTGCAAGCGACCCTCGGCGGGCTGGGCCGAAGCGGCCGTCTCGACGAGGAGGCCGTCTCGAAGGCCATGCGCGAGATCCGCCTCGCGCTGCTCGAGGCGGACGTCAACCTCGACGTCGCGCGCGACTTCACGAACTCGGTCAAGGAGCGGGCGCTCGGCCAGGACGTCCTCAAGAGCCTCACGCCCGGCCAGCAGGTCGTGAAGATCGTCCACGAGGAGCTCACCGCCCTCATGGGCTCAGGCGATTCGAGGCTTGCCTTCGGGCGCCCGCCGACGGTGATCCTGCTCGCCGGTCTCCAGGGCTCCGGGAAGACCACGGCGGCGGCGAAGCTTGCTCTGCTCCTGCGGCGTGACGGGAAACGTCCGGGGCTCGTCGCATGCGACCTGCAGCGCCCCGCCGCCGTCGATCAGCTCGAGCAGCTGGGCAAGCAGATCCAGATTCCGGTCTTCGCGCTCGACCGGAAGGATCCCGTGAAGGCGGCGCAGCTCGGCCTCGAGGGCGCGCGCAAGGAAGGGCTCGACGTCGTCATCCTCGACACGGCCGGTCGCCTCCACATCGACGATGAGCTCATGGCCGAGCTCGAGCGCGTCGCCGCAGAGACGAAGCCGACGAACGTCCTGCTGGTGCTCGATGCGATGACGGGCCAGGAGGCCGTCAACGTCGCGCTGGCATTCCAGGAGCGCGTGGCCTTCGACGGGGTGATCCTCACGAAGCTCGACGGCGACGCCCGTGGCGGCGCCGCGCTCTCCGTGCGTGCGGTCACCGGCCGGCCCGTGAAGCTCGTGTCCGTCGGCGAGAAGCTCGATCAGCTCGAGTACTTCCACCCCGACCGCATGGCCTCGCGCATCCTCGGGATGGGCGATGTGCTCACCCTCATCGAGAAGGCCGAGGCGGCCGTCGAGCTCGACGAGCAGGCCGAGATGGAGAAGCGCATCCGCGCAGGGGAGTTCACCTTCGACGACTTCCTCGCGAGCTACCGGATGATCCGGCGCATGGGCCCTCTGCAGGGCGTCCTCAAGATGATCCCGGGCATGGGCAAGCAGCTCCAGGGGCTCGACCTCGACGAGAAGCAGCTCGCACGCGTCGAGGCGATCGTGCTCTCGATGACACCGCAGGAACGGCGCATGCCGCACGTGATCTCGACGCAGCGGCGGCGGCGGATCGCGGCCGGGAGCGGGACTTCGCTCGACGAGGTGAACAAGCTCATGGCCGCCCGCAAGCAGATGGCGAAGATGATGAAGCAGATGGGGAAGGGCAAGATGCCGACGCTCCCGCCGGGCGTGGGCGGGCCCAGGCGCTAGCCTGTAGCGCTCATCGACGAGAAAGGCACACTCCGCACATGGCAGTGAAGATCAGGTTGACGCGCGTCGGGTCGAAGAAGAACCCGATCTACCGCGTCGTCGTGGCCGACTCGCGTTCGCCGCGCGACGGCCGCTTCATCGAGATCGTCGGGCGGTACAACCCGCAGACCGACCCATCGACGATCGACCTCGACGAGGCGAAGATCAAGGACTGGATGGCGAAGGGCGCGCAACCCACGGCTCCCGTCTCGCGCCTCATCAGGGCCGCCGGCATCGAGAGCTAGACACGTGGCGGAGCTTCTCGAGTGGCTTGCGCGTCGGCTCGTCGACGAGCCCGATGCCGTGCGCGTCGAGACCGAGGAGCGCGAGGACGTGATCATCTTCCACCTCCACGTCGCGCCCGACGACGTCGGCAAGGTGATCGGCAAGCAGGGCAGGATCGCCCGTGCCCTTCGGAGCGTGGTGCGCGCGAGTGGCGCGCGGGCGCACGAGCGCTACGTGCTCGAGATTGCCGACTGATCCCCCGCCGGAGCTCGTCGACATCGGCAGGGTCGGGCGCCCGCACGGGGTGGACGGCGCCTTCGTGGTCGAGCAGGCGAGCGACGACGAACGGCGATTCGAGGTCGGAGCCGAGATCGTGGTCGACGGCACCCCGACGCGCGTGACCGTCTCTCGACGCGTCGGCGGGGGCCGGCGAGCGATCAAGCTCGACCGACCGGTGGCGAGGGGGGCGGTGCTCCACGTGCCGCGAGCTCAGCTATCTGCGCTTCCCGACGACACGTTCTACGTTGCCGACCTCGTCGGGCTCGACGTCGTGGACGCGGACGGGAGCAAGGTGGGGCGCGTGCGGGACGTGGTTCCGGGGCCGGCGAACGACGCGCTCGAGCTCGACACGGGGCTGCTGCTGCCACTCGTCGAGGACTGCATCCGCAAGGTCGACCTCGCCGGCCGGCGCGTCCTTCTCAATCCCGGCTACACGGACTGACGGCTACGGTTTCGCGCTGTGCGCCTCGACGTCTTCACGCTCGTCCCGGAGGCATTCGGCTGGATCCGCGAGCGCCGACCCCTCGCGGCCGTCCTCGGGAGCGAGCTCGAGCTGCGCGTCTTCAACTACCGCGATTCGACGCCGTTGAGCGCAGGTCAGGTCGACGACGACCCCTACGGTGGCGGCCCGGGGATGGTGCTCCGTGTGGACGTCGTGGCGGCTGCGCTCGACGCCGTGTACGCCGGCGTGCCGTCGCACAGAGTGATCGCGCTGTCGCCACAAGGCCGGCAGCTCGACCAGCCGCTCGTCGACGAGCTCGCCGCGGAAGAGGCGCTGACGCTCCTCTCGGCACGCTTCGAGGGCTTCGACCAGCGCATTCTCGACCACCTCTGCACCGACGCCATCTCGATCGGCCCGTACGTGCTCTCGGGCGGGGAGATCCCGGCGCTCGCCCTCGTCGACGCCGTTGCGCGCCGCCTTCCGGGAGCGCTCACCGAGGGCTCCGGCGACGAGGAGAGCTTCTCTCCGGCGTTGAACGGAGGCCTCGAGTATCCGCACTACACGCGCCCGGCCGAGTTCCGCGGCTGGGCGGTGCCCGAGATCCTTCTCTCGGGAGACCACGGACGCATCGCGGACTGGCGCCGTGAACACGTGAGGGTTCCATCGTGAGCGACACCGAGGAGCGCGAGCTCACACCGACCGACGCGCCCGACGAGTGGCGCATGCCCGAGAGCTACCGGCCTCCGCCTCCTCCCGCCCCTCCGTTCTCGTGGCCGCTTCCTCCGCCCTCGAGCGGCGAGGAGCACCAGCACGAGTTCCACCACCCGCTCGATCGTGTCACCGGCCGGCTTCCACGCCGGCTACGGATCGCGGTGGACTGGATCGTCACCATCGTCGGAGCGGTGGCGATCGTGCTCGCCATCAAGGCGTGGGTCGTCAACCCGTACCGGATCCCGTCGTCGTCGATGGAGTCCACGCTCCACTGCGCTCGGCCCGCGCCCGGGTGCGAGTCGCGCTTCTCCGATCGCGTTCTCGCGAACCGCTTCGTCTACCACTTCCGCGACCCGCAGCGAGGCGATGTGGTCGTCTTCGAGACGCCGCCGTCCGCGAAGGCGAAGTGCGGAGCGGGGGGAACGTTCGTGAAGCGGATCGTCGGACTCCCCGGCGAGCGTGTCGGGATCAGGCTCCGCAGAGGGGCTGCGTACGTCTACATCGATGGCAAGCGACTCGAGGAGCCCTACATCGAGAACGACCGTCGCGACATCGGGCCCGAGGAGACCTATCGCGTGCCCGAAGGCCACTACTTCGTCATGGGGGACAACCGCTCGCAGTCGTGCGACTCGCGTGTCTGGGGCTCGGTTCCCGAGGACAACCTCATCGGCAAGGTCTTCATGACCTACTGGCCGCCCCAGCGGATCTCCTTTCGGTAGCATGTCGCGGCCTTTCCGGCCGCTTTCCTTTCCATGAACACGACGATCGAGAGCCTCGAGCAGCGCAACATGCGCACGGACCTGCCGCAGTTCAAGGCAGGGGACACGTTGCGCGTGCACTTCAAGGTCATCGAGGGCAACCGGCAGCGCATCCAGGTCTTCGAGGGGATCTGCATCAAGCGGCAGGGCTCCGGGTTCCGGGAGACGTTCACGGTGCGGAAGCAGTCGTTCGGCGTCGGCGTCGAGCGCACGTTTC
The DNA here is from genome assembly GCA_036276015.1 of Gaiellaceae bacterium. Classification (GTDB taxonomy): domain Bacteria; phylum Actinomycetota; class Thermoleophilia; order Gaiellales; family Gaiellaceae; genus GMQP-bins7. Next base: position 43,560 of record DASUCN010000033.1, read on the forward strand.
CGCTCCACTCGCCGAAGATCGAGAAGCTCGAGGTCGCCGCGATCGGCGACGTGCGTCGCGCCAAGCTCTACTACTTGCGCAAGAGAGTGGGGAAGAAGGCGCGCGTCCGCGAGCTCCGGCAGAGCTAGCCGCTAGTCTCGGCCGCGTGCCTCGCTCGAGCGGCCAGCGTCTCCTCGGATTCGATCGCAAGCTCGGAGTGCGCTACGTCGCAGGCACGGACGAGGCGGGGCGTGGCTCCCTCGCTGGGCCGCTCGTCGTGGCGGGGGTTCTCCTCGACTACGAGGCGTTGCGTGGCGCGCGGGTTCGCCCGCTCGCCCAGCTCAACGACTCGAAGCAGGTGTCGGTCGACGAGCGCGAGGCGCTCTTCGAGGCCGTCGGCTCGTGCGCGACCGCGATCAGCGTTCGCGTCGTCCCGGTCGGCGCGATCGACCGGAACGGCCTCCACCGCTCGAATCTCGCCGCGATGCGAGCGGTCCTGCACGACCTGAGCCCGCCTGCCGAGGCGTGTCTCGTCGACGGCTTCCGCCTCGGACCGTCTGCGCCGCCGCATCGCGCCATCGTGGAGGGAGACGCACGCAGCGCCGCGATCGCGGCGGCCTCCATCGTCGCGAAGGTCGTACGCGACCGCGTCATGCGCCGTCTCGACGCGCTCTACCCGGCCTACGGGTTCGTCTCGCACGTCGGCTACATCACTCCGGCCCACAACGAGGCCGTCCGCTCGTTCGGGCCGTCCGAGTTGCACCGCCGCTCGTTCCAGGCGCGCTGCTACGAGGTCGACGCGGCGGCGTGAACCGCGGCGAGCGCCGCGCCCTCCGCCACTACAGGCTGCGCGGGTACCGCCTCGTCGCCGCGAACGCACGCGTCGGTCGGTACGAGCTCGACCTCGTGCTCCGGCGGGGCGGTCGCCTGGTCGTGGTCGAGGTGAAGGAGAAGACAGGCGGTGACTTCGGCCATCCCCTCGAGATGATCGACCAGGAGAAGGTGCGGCGCGTCCGCACTGCGACCGTCGGCTGGCTCGCGGCGCACCCAGAGCTCGGCGGCCTCGAGGTGACCCTTGAGGCTGCCGGGGTGCGCGGCCGACGCGTCGAACGCGTTCCGCTCGAGTAGGACCCGACTGGGGGCCGTCGAAACGAGCCTGCATGCCGACGCAGGCCGCGCTCTACTCCGAGCTCGACGGGCTCCAGCTCTCGTGGTCGGAGGCGGAGCTTCCCGAGCGCGAGCGCACGAAGCACGTCCATCGCCTTCACCCCTACCTCGGGAAGTTCGTTCCGCAGCTCGTGGAGGCTCTGCTCGCGCGCTACGTGATGCCGGGCGGCCGTGTGCTCGACCCGTTCGCAGGCTCGGGGACGACGCTCGTCCAGTGCCTCGAATCCGGGTACGACGCCGTCGGAGTCGACATCGCCGCGTTCAACTGCTTGCTCACGCGCGTGAAGACGTCCGAGTACGACCCGTTCGGTCTCGAGTGCGACGTGCGAGCGGCTCTCGCCCGGCTCGGTCAGTCTCGCGTCGAGCCGCAGGGATACGTCGCCGAGTGGTTCGCGCCGGACGCGGCCGCGGAGCTCCTCCACTTTCGCTCGCTGCTCGAGGAGTACGAGCATGCGGACGTCCTGCGCGTGGTCCTCGCACGGGCGGCGCGGTCCGCGCGGCTCACGACGCACTTCGATCTCGACTTCCCGAAGACCCCGCAGCGCGACCCGTACTGGTGCCACAAGCACCGGCGCACGTGTACGCCGGTGCAGGAGGCCGACAAGTTCCTCCGGCGCTACCTGCTCGACACCCTCGAGCGGCTGAAGGCGTTCCAGCGAGTGCGAGCCCGGGGACGCACGGTCGAGGTCGTCCACGGGGACGGGACCGAGGTCGACCTCGAGGGGCGCTTCGATGCCGTGCTGACGTCGCCGCCTTACCCGGGGCTCATCGACTATCACGAGCAGCACCGGTACGCATACGAGATCCTCGGCCTGGACGACCGGCGCGAGCGTGAGCTCGGCGCCGCCGCGTCGGGCACGAGCCGCGCGGCGATCGAGGCGTACGTGTCCGGCGTCTCGACGGTGCTACGACGGAGTACCGACCGACTCGTTCCGGGAGGGTGTGTGCTCGTCGTCGTGAACGACCGCCGCGATCTCTACCCGGAGATACTCCGACGCACCGGACTGCGGCTCGCCGAACGCCTCGAGCGGCACGTCAACCGCCGCACCGGCAGACGTGCGGGCGAGTATTTCGAGTCGATTCTCGTCTGTGTACGGGAAACGTAAGAGATCCTCGCCGGATGTCAGGCCGACCGGCACCAGGGGTAGCCTGGCCCGCAGGCAGGTCATCAGAAAGGGGTACGAGATGAGGAAGCTTCTGCGCCGGCCGTCGCCGGCGATGATCGTTGCGTGCATCGCACTGCTCGTCGCTCTGAGCGGGACGGGTATCGCTGCCGTGGGCCAGCTGGCGAGGAACAGCGTCGGGACGCCGCAGCTCAAGGCGAATGCAGTCACGAACCCGAAGCTCGCGAACAACGCTGTCACCGGAGCGAAGGTCAGGAACCAGTCGCTCCTGCGCGTGGACTTCGCACCTGGTCAGCTGCCCGCCGGCCCAGTGGGTCCGCAAGGGCCTGCCGGCCCAGCAGGCCCAGCTGGCCCGGCCGGCGCCGCGGGTCCCGCCGGCGTCATCGGCCCGATCACCGTTCGGACGTCGTCGGTCGGCGTCGACGGCGGCTCCGCCGAGAACGGCGCATACAACTCTGCCCGGGTGACGGCGCTGTGCCAGGGCAACGAGCGCGCGATCTCCGGAGGCACGTCCTGGAGCGACGACGCTTCCGGGCGCGAGCTCATGACTGGCGAGCTCGAGCCGGTCAGGAATGCGCAGAACCAGGTCATCGGGTTCCTCGGCGTCGGCCTCAACGACAGCGGGAACGACAGCACATTCACCGTGCACGCTCTCTGCTACACGCCGTAGTTTCGTGGGGGGAAACAATGTTTCCCCCCACGAGCCCCCCTTCCTCGCCGTAGCTACTGCTCCGCCCAGCTTGGCCTCCCAGCCGGCAAAGCCGGCTTCCGGCCGCCGTGCGCGCCGGGTGCTCGACGCTTGTTTCGAACTCGGTGCGAAGGCGTTCGTCTCCTGCGAGTGATTTCTTCGTACCGTGGCGTGAGTGCTCGCGAAGGCGGTGACTCACGCGCTCGTCGGCCTCGAGCCGCGGAAGGTGGAGGTCGAGGCGCACCTTCAGCCGGGCGTTCCCGGGTTCGCAATCGTCGGGCTCGCGGATCGCGCGTGCCAGGAGGCGAAGCACCGGGTGCGGAGCGGGGTCGTCTCCGCGGCGCTGGAGTGGCCTCTGAACAAGCGGATCACCGTCAACCTCGCCCCGGCTGCGCTCCGCAAGGAGGGATCAGGCTTCGACCTTCCGATCTCGCTGGCGGTGCTCGCCGCGACGCGGCAGGTTCCGCCGGAGCGGCTCGCCGAGCACGCGTCCGTGGGCGAGCTCGCGCTCGACGGCCGGATCCGGCCCGTCACCGGCACGCTCGCGGTCGCGGAAGGCGCACGGCGTGCCGGGCTGACGCGCCTCGTCTGTGCGCGGGAGTCCGCCGACGAGGCAGCTCTCGCGGGCGTCGAGCCCGTTCCGGTGCGGGACCTCGGTGAGGTCGTCGCCTACCTCCGAGGCGAACGAGAGGCGCCGGCGTTCGAGCCGGCCGGAGAGCTCGTCGACCGTACCGAGGTACCCGATCTCGCGGAGCTCCGTGGCCAGGAGCGGGCTCGTCGCGCCCTCGAGATCGCTGCAGCTGGTTCTCACAACCTGCTCCTGATGGGGCCGCCCGGCACGGGCAAGACGATGCTCGCGCGTCGTCTCCCCGGCATCCTCCCGACGCTTACACGCGAGGAAGCGCTCGAGGTGACGCGGATCCACTCGGTGGCGGGTCTCGTGCAGCCGGGTCGGGCGCTCGTCCTCGTTCCTCCGTTCCGCGCGCCACACCACGGCGCATCGGCACCCGCGATCGTCGGCGGCGGCTCGAGCCCGCGGCCCGGCGAAGTGTCCCTCGCGCATCGGGGTGTGCTCTTCATGGACGAGTTGCCCGAGTTCCCGCGCTCCGTGCTGGAGTCGCTGCGGCAGCCGCTCGAGGACGGGTTCGTCGCCGTCGCACGTGTCGGCGGCCACGCGATCTTCCCGGCTCGCTTTCAGCTCGTGGGAACGATGAACATGTGCCCCTGCGGAGGGCGCGGCGATCCCGCGCTCGAGTGTGCCTGCACACCGCAGCGGCTCGCGGCGTACCGCGAGCGGCTCTCGCGGGCTCTGCTCGATCGCTTCGACCTCGCGGTTGCGATGCCCCGCCCGCGCGCCGCCGAGCTCGCAGCTCCTGGCGGCGAGCCGTCGGCGACGGTACGGGAGCGGGTGCTCGGCGCCCGGGCGGGGCTGCTCGAAGCGCAGCCCCGTCGGACGGATGCCGCCTCCGAGCTCCTGTCCAACGCCGTCGACCGGCTCCCGCTCTCGGGACGCGGACGGGCGCGAGTAGCCCGCGTCGCGAGGACGATCGCCGCGCTGGCCGGCTCGGCCGTGGTCGAGCCGAGCCACCTCGCCGAGGCGCTGTCCTACCGCATGCCCGGGGAGCTGTCGGCGGCGTGAGCGCGTACCGGTGCATCGGGCGCCGCGATGTCGCGTTCCCGGCGCTGCTCGCAGCGATCCACGATCCACCGCCTCGTCTCTTTCTGCGCGGGACTGCCGACGTTGAGATCCTCGGCCGACCGGCGGTCGCGGTCGTCGGTGCCCGCGCGTGCTCGTCCTACGGTCGCTCCGTCGCCCGCTCGCTGGCGCGCGACCTGGCAGCGGCCGGGCTCGTCGTCGTGAGCGGGCTCGCGCGTGGGATCGACGGCGAGGCGCATCGCGGAGCGCTCGACGGCGCGGGGGTGACCATCGCCGTCCTCGGCTGCGGGATCGATCGCGATTACCCGGCGGCGCACGCCGAGCTCGCGCGGCGCATCTGCGACGCAGGTGGGCTCGTGGCCTCCGAGTACGAGCCGGGCGTCGAGCCCGCTCCCTGGAGGTTCCCGGCGCGGAACCGGATCATTGCCGGGCTCTGCCACGCGACCGTCGTCGTGGAGGCGCGGGAGCGCAGCGGCGCGCTGATCACCGCCGACTTCGCGCTCGAGGAAGGGCGTGAGGTGCTCGCCGTTCCGGGCGAGATCACGAGTGCACTCTCGACCGGAACGAACGCGCTCCTGCGGCTCGGCGCGACTCCCGTGACGCGGGTCGAGGACGTGCTCGAGGTGTATGGCCTGGAGCCGTCCCGTCCCCAGGCGGCCGCACTCGGCGGTGTCGCGGCGGCGCTTCTCGGCCAGCTCTCACGAGAGCCGCGTACGGCCGACGAGCTCGTGCGCGCCTCGGGCGTCGAGCCCGGAGCGGGCGCCGCTGCGCTGGTCGAGCTGGAGCTCGCCGGGCGGGTCACGCTCGAGGACGGCGTCTATCGCGCGGCCCTCTAGGATGCCGAGTCCATGTCGACCACGTCGTTCTGGCTCGCCGAGGCCGCGGAGCCGCTGCCCACCGTCGAGCTCACCGGCGACGCCGACGTCGCCGTCGTCGGCGGCGGCATCACGGGTTGCTCGTGCGCACTCGCGCTCGCCCGCGCCGGCCTGAAGGTGCGCCTCTTCGAGGCGCGTGAGATCGCCGGCGGCGCGAGTGGTCGCAACGGCGGGTTCGCGCTTCGGGGTGGGGCGGCTCCGTTCCCGGTGCTCGCGGACTCGATCGGCGAGGAGGCGACCGCCGCAGTCTGGCGGTGGACGGAGGCGGAGCTGGCCGAGCTCGCGGCTCTCGCAGGCGACGCGCTCCGGCAGACCGGAAGCCTTCGGCTGGCCGTCGACGACGAGGAGCGGGACGAGCTTCGCGAGGAGTACGACGCGCTCGTCGCCGCAGGACTCGCGGCGGAGTGGCGCGACGATCTCCCGGCTCCGCTTTCGGGTCGCTACCCGGCTGCGCTCTTTCATCCGCCGGACGGCGTGCTGCAGCCCGCTCGCCTCGTACGCCGCCTCGCGAAGCGTGCAGCCGAGGCAGGTGTGGCGATCCACGAGCACTCGCGACTCGAGTCGGTGCACGATGCGGGTGCGGCGACCGTCGTCGTGTGCACCGACGGCTATCCGAGCGGCCTCCTCGGCGAGCTCGAGGGCCTCATCGTCCCGACACGCGGGCAGGTGATCGCAACCGAGCCGATCGAGGAGCTCCTCTTCGAGGTCCCGCACTACGGCCGTCACGGCTTCGACTACTGGCACCAGCGGTCGGACGGCCGGATGGTCGCGGGCGGCTTCCGTGACGTCTCGCTCGACACCGAGTTCACGGCGGAGGAGGCGACGACGCCGGTCGTGCAGGGTGCCCTCGAGCGCTTCGTCGAGGAGCACGTCGGCCGCCCGGTGCGCATCG
>DASUCN010000034.1:0-12726 GCA_036276015.1 Gaiellaceae bacterium
CTGTACGCGTGGCAGGCGTCGCGGCGTCCCGTTCCGACGATCTTCACCGATGAGCTCGAGCTCACGCAGCTCGCACGCGCCATCGCGGAGACGGGCGAGCCCGCGCGGCGAGGCGACCCATACGGCTTCGCGACCCTCGTCGCGTACGTCCTCGCGCCGTTGTGGTGGCTGACCTCGTCGACGGCGTCGTACGCCGCGGCGAAGCTCGTTCTCGTCCTCGCCATGGCGGCCACCGTCTTCCCCGCATATGGACTCGCCCGCCTGGTCGTGCCGAAGTGGCCCGCCCTCGCTGCAGCCGGCGCTTCGGTGGTGGCACCGGCGCTCGCGTACGCACCGATCCTCGTGGAGGAGCCGCTCGCCTATCCATTCGCGACACTCGCGCTCTGGCTGATCGCGCGAACGTTCGTGTCTCCGAGCTGGGGACGTGTCGCCGCAGCACTCGCCGCGAGCGCCGCGGCCGCCTGGACGCGCACGCAGCTGTCCGTGCTCTTCGCGATCCTCGTTCTCGGCCTGCTCTGGCTCGTGTGGGAGTCGGTTGCAGGGCGACGATGGCGGGCGTCGTGGACGCGGTGGGACTGGACCGGCGCGGTCACGCTCGTCGTCGGCGCCGCGCTCGCGTTCTCTGCGCTGATGGGACATCTCTCCGCAAGCTGGCGCGAGACGACGGGCTTCTACAAGGATCGGATCTTCGAGCACGCGAGTTGGGCGGTCGGTGCGCTCGCGATCGGCATCGGCGTGATCCCGCTGCTCGTCGGCATCGCTGCGCTCGCCCGGCCGAAGGACGAGCCGCGCGACGCGAAGACGCGCGCGTTCGTGGTCACGTGCACTGCGTCGCTCGTGGTCTTCGTCTGGTACGCGGGGATCAAGGGCGCCTACCTCTCGACGAAGTTTGCGACGCTCGTCTACGAGCGGAACGTCATCTACCTCGGCCCACTCCTGTTCGCCGCGACCGCCCTCGCGCTCGTTCGCGGCGTGGGTCGGGCATGGGCGATCGCGGCCGGAGCCGTCGGAGCCATCTACGTCGTGAATGCGGTGCCAATCGCACTCGACTACCCGTACTACGAGGCACACGGCCTCGCGATCCTCGCGTTCATGAACCGCGAGCTGGGCTGGTCCCAGGACACCATCGCCGAGGCGCTCGTCGCCGTCTCGATCGTGGCGCTCGCCGTCGTCCTCGCACTCCGGCTCGTGCGGCGGGGATCGACGACGTACGCGGCGATCGCCGGCATGACCGCCGTCGCAGTCGTTGCCTGGACGATGACGACGCAGGTCTACGCGGCCGAAGGTGAGCGCATGCTCTCGAAGCAGGCGGCCACGAACTACGGCGAGCCGTACGACTGGGTCGAGCAGGCGACTGGGGGCGGATCCGTCGTCGTCATCGGGCAGCAGATCTCGGACCCGAAGAACGTCCAGCTCACCGAGTTCTTCAACCCGTCCATCCAGAAGATGTGGAGCCTCGACGGGACCGCGATCTCGGTGGGGTCACCCATCCTGACCCCTGACCTCGACGCGACGAACGGGACGCTCACCCCCAATCCGGAGGCCGAGTACGCGCTCGCCGTCAACGGTGTCCAGCTGCAGGCGCCGATCGTCGCGCAGCGCAAGGATGCGGTTCTGTACCGGCTCGACGGACGCCCGCTGCAGCTGCGCGAGGCGCTGATCGGCCTGGAGAACGACGGGTGGATGGTCGGCTCGAGCGAAGATCCGGTCGCCCGTGCGTCGTACACGCGCTACGACGTCTCCGACGACGGGCCGGGATTCGCGTACGTGCAGCTCTCGCGCCTCGGCTGGTGCCCGAAGCCGGAGCTTCGGAGACCCGGGCGCGCGACCGTCCGCATCGGGCCGGTGGGCATCGGGCCGGACAAGCAGCCTGCGATCGCGCGGGTGACCCAGACGAGAACCTTCCTCGTTCGTGACTGCAGGACCGCGCCCGCCGCGCTCCTCGACCCGCCCGACGAGCCGTGGCGCATGGAGATCACGGTCGACCCCACGTTCGTCCCGGCGGAGGTCGACCCATCGAAGAGCGACCGCCGGCGCCTCGGCGCAGTCATCGTGAAGGGCGGGTTCCAACCTCTATTCGAGTAGCGCCGCCACGACGTACGTGAAGCGCAAGCGGAGCGCGGCGCGGGCCAGCGGACCGCTGCGCTCGAGTGCCTTCGCCGCAGCGAGCAGCGGCCCGGGAAGTGCGACGGTCTGGGGGACAAAGAACGGCCTGAGCACGACGTCGGCGAAGCCGGCCGTGCGGAGGTCCGCAACCACCTCGTCGACGCCGTACTGGCGCGGATTGAGGTCGAAGACGAGCTTCTTCTCCGTGTACGCACGAACGTGCTCGAAGAACACGCGACGATCGCGCGCGTAGTAGATCGCGCGAAAGACCGTGGTCGCCGAGACCGGACTCGGCGGGACGTAGTCGTTGAGATCGCCGAGCTCGACAGGAACTCGGCTGCCGAGCCTTGCACGAGCCGCCTCGACCATCTCGGGCGTGGCGTCCGCGCCGCGGTAGCGCACGCCGCGCGCGAGCAGCGCGTCGCCGAGGCCTCCGTCTCCGCACGCGAGATCGAGCACCTCGTCGCCCGGCGCCAGCGGCGTGCCGAGCGACACGATGAGCTCGGCCCGATGCGCGAGATACGACGAGACGTCCGCGTAGGCACGCTCCGTCCACTCGGAGGCCTGGCGCGCGTACTGGCCGCCCTTGTCGCTCACAGCGCGAGCAGGCGCTCGGGGTGCTTGCGGACGAAGCGCGCCATCCCCCGCGCGTGCCAGAGCGTGTGCCTTGAAAGGAACCGCTGGTCGATGACCGCCGCGTATGCATGCGTTACGACTGCGTCCGGCACGTACCAGCGCTCCCACCCCGCCTGGGCTGCGCGGTAGCAGAGGTCGATGTCCTCGCAGTAGTGCCGGAAGCCTGCGTCCCAGCCGCCGATCTCGTCGAGCATCGTCCTCCGCATGAGGAGGAATGCACCGAGCATCCAGTCGGCCTGAACCGGCTCGGAGGGATGCTCGTCGAGCTCGTAGTGCTCCCGTTGAGACTCGTACGGGGGCCGCCAGCGGCGGAGCGGCGTCCGGCGCACGATCGTGCCGCGCACGGTGGGGAAGCGGCGACGCGACGGCTGCCAGCTCCCGTCGGGCCAACGCATCTGCGGGCCTGCAATGCCGCAGCGGTCGTGCGCGTCGGCCAGCGCCACGAGGGCGGCCACCGCGCCCGGTTCGGGAATCGCATCGGGGTTGGCGTTGAGGACGTACCCGCCCGCCGTCGAGGCGATCCCGAGGTTGACGTTCGCCGCGAGTGGCAGCGGGCGCGCGTTCTCCAGCACGCGAGCTCCCGCGGGGACGTCGCGGACCGAGCCAGGCACGTTGGCGATGACGAGCGTCTCGTCGACCTGCGGGACGAGAGCCGGCAGCGAGCGCGCGAGCTCGGCCGCATGGCCGTGGGAGACGACGACCGCCGAGACCTTCACGCGCCGAGTATCTCCCGGTAGACGGCGAGCGTCCGCTCCGCCGACGCGCGCCAGCTGAACGTGCGAGCGCGCTCGAGCCCTGCCGCCACGAGCCGGTCACGGTCTGCGAGCGCGGTGCGGATGCCTTCCGCGAGCTCGGACTCGGGCACGACGACTGCGGCGTCGCCGGCGACCTCGAGGAGCGCTGGATCGGTGACGGCGACGACCGGTATCCCCGACGCCATCGCCTCGACGACCGGAAGCCCGAAGCCCTCGTACCGGCTCGACTGAACGAGACATGCCGCGTCGCGATAGAGCTCGGCCAGGTGCTCGGTCGTGACGTACCCCTCCAGGCGCGCGCCGCGCCGGCGCAGCTCCTCTGCGAGTGCCGGATCCTTGGCAGGACCGGCCACGACCAGCGGTAGCCCGACGGCGTCGGCGGCGGCGAGCGCGGCGAGCTGGTTCTTCCGCTCCTGGATCGCCCCCACACTCAGCACGTACGAGCTCCGTGAATTCATGTCGCGCGGGCCGAACGCCGGGTCGACGCCGTTCGCGGTGACGACGACGCGATCGGGGGCCACGCCGTAGAGCTCGACGAGGTCGGTCTTCGTGCGCTCGGAGACGGTGAGGACCCGCGCGGCGGAGCGGACGGCGCGGGGAACGACGAACCGGAAGATCGCGCGATCCTTTCGTCCCATCAGCTTCGCCCCGCGCGCGAACGACACGTCGTGGACGGTGACGACGGCAGGGCACGGGCAGCGCAGCGGGACCGCGTACTGCGTGTGGACGAGGCCCGCGCCGAGCCGGCGGAGGGCGCGAGGGAGCGACCACGCCATCCGAAGCTCCTGCGCGCGGACGCGCAGCTCCAGGGCCTCCACTCCCGCCGGGACGAGCTCGGGATGACGCGTGAAGGCAACGAGCCGGATCCCCGCCTGCGGAGCGAGGGCGCCGAGCTCGCGCAGGAGGTTGCGTGCGTACGTCTCGTCGCCGGTGCGCTGCCGGCCGAGGACGTCGGCGTCGAAGGCGACGACGCTCATGGGCGGTCTCCATGAGCGGGGAGGGGTGTGGCGAACCAGGAGGTTCCCCACGCTCTCGGGAAGAAGGGGGCACGCGGGGGAAACATGGTTTCCCCCACGACCGCGAACCGGAGGTGAGCGGGGGTCACGCGAGCTCGTTCCACAGTTCCACGACGGCGTCCGCCGCCCGCGTCCAGGTGAACCCACGGGCGCGCTCGATGCCGGCAGCGACGAGCTCGTCGCGCCGCCGGAGCGCCTCGCCGATCCCGGCGGCGATCGCCGAGACGTCGAGTGGATCGACGAGCACGACTGCCCCGCCTGCGACCTCGTCCATGGCCGTGTCGACGGAGGTGACCACCGGTGTCCCGCACGCCATCGCCTCGAGCACCGGCAGCCCGAAGCCCTCGTACAGGGAGGGATAGAGGACGCAGACCGCGCCGCGGTAGAGCGTCGCGAGCTCGGTGTCGGGAATCTCGCCGACCCAGCCTTCGACCTCCACCCCGCCCCAGCCCCGCGCACCGACGACTCGGAGCTCGAGGCCCGTCTCTCTCGCAGCCTCGACGGCTCGGCGGAGGTTCTTCCGTGGCTCGAGCGTCGCGACGGCGAGCACGTACTCGCCGTCCGCACGAGGGCCGTCCGGCGTGAAGACCGGATCGACGCCGTGCGGCACGACGCGGATCCGCTCCGCGGGCACGTCCGCCAGCGCGACGACCTCGTCGCGACTGAACGCAGACACAGACACGATCGCGTCGGCGGCGCGCAACACGCGTCGGAGCCCTGCGCGTCCGTACAGTCGGTGCCAGCGCGGGAACGCCTCCGGGGCGCGGAGGATCGCGAGGTCGTGCACCGTGAGCACGGTCGGGACGCGCGCGCCCGTAGGCCCGCGGAAGGTCGTGCAGTGGAGAACGTCGAGGGTCCGGGCCTTCCGGCCGAGCGCGATCGGGTACCAGAGCGCGTCGCGCGTCACGCTCGACGCCCGGCCCGAGCCGCCGAAGGAGAGCAGCTCGAGCTCGAGGCCGGGACGATCCCGCAGCGCGCTGACGAGCCCGCGGACGTGCCGCGCCGTCCCGGCACGGGTCTGCACGAGCGGCGACGTGTCGACGCCGACCCTCATCGCAGCTCCGCGTCGGCCGCACGAACGGCGCGCTTCGTCGTCTCGTAGTAGAGAAGCTCGAGCGCCTCGGCGAGGTCGCACCATTCGTAGCGATCGTGCTCCGCATCGAGCGTCGGCTCCCACTTCGGGGGAGCGTCCGCGACGAACGCGTGCACCGTGACCCGCTCGATGCCCGGGGCGTAGCGCGCCCTGATCGCAGGCGGGTCGTCGAGCAGGGAGTACGAGAGCGTCACCGGTAGGGGACGCACCTTCGCGGTGAGCCCCGTCTCCTCGAAGAGCTCCCGCTGCGCCGCAGCGTCCGGTGTCTCGTCGGGCTCGAGCCCGCCGGCGACGAGGCTCCAGTAGCCCAGGCGTTCGGGTGCGCGGCGCATGACGAGGAACTCGGGCCCGCGCCGCACGACGACGACGATCTCCTGGTCGCCTCTCACCTCGCCGCATCCTCGTAGCCGCGCAGGAAGATCTCACCGACGGAACGCCACGAGAATCCCCGTACGTGCTCGAGCCCGCGCGCGACGAGGTCGTTGCGCTCCGCACGCGCCCGCTCGATCGCCGCCGCGAACGACGCCGGATCCTCGGGATCGGCCCGCAGTGCTGCGCTGCCCGCCGCCTCGTCCAGCGACTCGTGCGCGGAGACGACGACAGGCACGCCGCAGGCCATCGCCTCCACGACGGGGATCCCGAAGCCTTCGAAGCGGGACGGATACGCGACCACGTCGGCGCCACGGTAGAGGCGCGCGAGCTCCTCGTCCGAGACGTACCCGAGGCGGCGAATCCCGGCCCCGTCGAGGAGCGGCTGTTCCCCCCAACCCTCGGCGCCGACGACAGCGAGCTGCAGATCGCCTCCGAGGAGACGGTGCGCGTCGACGAGGACCTGCAGGTTCTTTCGCGGCTCGAGCGTCGCGACCGTGAGCACGTACGGCGCGCCGAGATCGGCGGCAGGGCCACGGGATGCGTAGACGGCCTTCGGCGCGGGATGCGCGACCCGGATCCGCTCGGCCGGCACTCCGAGCGTCGCGTTGACGTCGCGGCCCGTGTAGGCCGAGTTGACGAACACGACGTCGCAGGTCTCGGCCGCGTTTCGATACTTGCGGCCGTGCATCGAACGCGTCCGCGCAGTCGTCCACTCCGGGTGGTGGATCGGCACGAGGTCGTGGATCGTCGTCGCCCGCACTCCTTCTCGCTGGGGCGGGTACATCCAGTCCGAGAAGTGCAGCACGTCGAAGGTGCCGAGCAGCCGCTCGGCCGGAGGACGGCCCGCCGAGCTCCAGGCGGTTCGTGCGGCGTGTGAGAAGGGGAGCCGCCACGTACGCAGTTCGACGTCGACGCCCGCGAGCGCCTCACGGATGCGCTCGGGACCGCGGATGCTGGTCGGTGCGAAGGCGACGACCTCGTGCCCGTGCTCCGTCGCGACCTCCGCAAGCCCGCCGAGCGAGCCTTGGATGTAGTTCCCGATGCCGAGCAGCGGATGGCTCAGAGGCGAGACGTCGAACGCGATCCTCATCGGGTCGGCTTGTAGACGAAGAGGTTGAAGTGCGCGCCGAGCTCGCGATCGTCCGTCGAGTCCGGGAGCACGTTCGCCGGAACCGCCGTCGGAGTCACCGTGTAGACGACCCGACAATCGCGCGTGCCGGGCATAGGAGAGACCGGGACGCTGAGCACGGCTCGCCCCTCCGGCTGCAGTCGGATGCGACCGACGACCTTGCCGTTCGAGCGTGCAACGACGGTCTGCGGCTCGAGGAAGAGGCTCGGGTCGCTCGACAGCGAGACGGACAGACGCCCCGGAGCGCACCGCCGCCGGAGGTACGTGACCTCGCCGGTCGACCAGGTGTCGTTGGGGTAAAGCCCATCGACGCGAACGGCCGAGATGAGCGGCGTCCGGACGCGCCAGAGCGTCACTCCCCAGCCCTTGTCACGCGCGATCGGAACTCCGTCCGGCTCGAACGACGAGTCCGCGAGTACGAACCGGTCGCGGACCGGCGACCCGTCGGGGAGCGTCACCGCACCGGTCCGAGGATCGATCCGCACGCGGGTCTCGGGGAGCCCGCCGGGCGTCGGATCGGTCACGAAATAGACCTGCCCCACGGAGCGATTGAAGAACTCGCTCTGGTTCACGGTGAGCCGGTCCGTGCGCCCCGTCCAGAGGAACGCAGCGCGCTCGCCGGGCGACAGCGCGCGGTCGACCCAGTCGCGCTCCGCGGTGCGAATGCCCTGGAAGAGAGCTCCGCGCGAGAAGCGCTCGAAGCCGTGCGTCCCCCACCAGATCGGCCGAGTCGCGAGGAGCCAGAGACCGAGCACCACGAACGGCAGGGCGAGCGCGTACCGACGCGGCACGAAGAGGAACGCCGACGCGAGCGCAGCCGCGAGGCCAAGCGCCGCGAGGACGATCCAGTCTTCCCCGACCCGGTCCTGGAGCGACCAGAGCGGGAGGAGCATGAGCGTGTCCGTGATCGCCGACGTCGTGAGGAAGCGGTCGAAGGGGATCGCGACGACGAGCAGCGCGGATGCGATCGCAGCGACGGCCGCGACGACACGCGGCCGCGGAGCACCTCGCTCGATCCAGGCGAGGAGCGCGATGCAGAGGAGCGGCGCGACGTAGAACATGTTCCGCTCCTCGATCCGATCCGAGAACTCGGACGCGAAGGTCGCAACGACGGGGACGATGCAGACGACGAGCGCGACGGTCGCGGCGAGGAACGCCTGGAGCCGCTCGTCGAGCGAGCGTGCGCGGGCGACGAGCACCACGGTCGCAGCTAGCGGGATCACGAGGACGTAGAGCGACAGCTCGGCGACGTGCCACCAGAGGTAGCGAAGCGCCTCTCCGACGTCGTAGGACCGCTCCTCGACCGGCTCGTAGGCGCCGAGCAGGCTTCCCGACACGAGCTGGAGGGCAATGAGGCCGACGACGCCCGCGGCGACCAGCCCGTAGAGCCAGCGGAACCGCGAGACGGTCGAGCGGAGGCCCCGGCCCTGGAACACGGCGAGCACGAGCGGTGCAACGAGCACGGCTACGGCGACGGCAACGGTCTGGACGCGCGTCGCGAACGCGAGCCCCACGAGCGCCAGCAGCACGACCACGAGAATCGGCGTCGGGCGCTCCAGCACGACGGCGAGCACGAGCGCGACGAGGAGGAAGAGCGGGTAGAAGGCGTTCTCCGTCATCACGGTGCCCGTGTATGCCATCGAGGGCACCGCCACGGACAGGACCGCTGCGAGGAGGGCGAGGCCGTCGCGGACGACCCGACGCGCGAGGAAGAACGTCGGGATGGCCGCGAGCGACATGAGCGCCGCGTTCGCGACCTTCACGCCCGCGTACGCGTCCGGGAGACTCTCGAACAGGGCGTAGACCGGGCTGATCAGTAGCGGGTAGACGACGCTGTACCCGGGATCCGGCTGATCGCGGAGGAGGGGCTCGCCCGCGTCGGCGATCCCGCGCGCGAGCTCCGACCAGATGATCTCGTCGACCATAATGAAGGGCGCGACGAGGTCCCTCCCGAGCACGGCGCGGAACACGGCCGAGGCGACCACGATGGCCGCAAGCCACGCCCAGGTTGGAATCCTGCGGAGCGCTCTACCCAAGCTCGACCTCGGCGAGGCGGCGGGCGATCTCTCTCGCCTCGGCCGTGTTCGCCGAGATGCCGACGTCGGCCGCTGCCTCGCTGACCTCGCGGAGAACCGCGTCGTCCACGGCGCTGCCGCCGGCCGCCTTCTCGAGCGCTGCCGCGTAGAGATCCGCGACACGTCCGACGTCGTGCTCACGCCGCGCGAGCACGGCTGCCGCCTCACCCATAGCCGTGCGGACGTCGGCCCGCGACGCGAGGAGCTCGAGCGCCGCGATCAGCGTCTCGACCTCGACGTCGTCGGGAGCGACCTTGAGCGCGACGTCGCCGGGCAGCTCGGAGAACCAGCCGACGTCGCTGACGACGAGCGGCTTCCCGAGCGAGAGGCCGCGGATGACGCTCCCGGAGGTCTCGCCCATGGTCGGGTACCTGAGGTTGACGAGGACGTCGGAGCCGGCCATGAGCTTCCAGAGCCGCGCCTCGTCCACCCACCCCTCTCGCACGAGCCCGTCCTCGTCGAGTCCGAGCCGCTGGAGGCGGCGGTCGAGGTCGAAGCCCGGCGACGTCGACCCGACGAGCAGCAGCGTGAGCTCGGGATGCTGGCGGCGCACCGCCGCCGTCGCGCGCAGGAGCTCCGGGATTCGCTTGCTCGCATTCACGACCCCGAAGCAGCCGACGACGACCCCACCTCGCACGCGCTCGGGGAGCATGCCCGGCGCAGGCCAGGCCGGGTGCGGAACGACGTCGATCGGCCCGGTGAATCCGGCGGCGCGCGCGCGCGTCCGGACGTAGTCGGAGTGGACGACGAGGGCGGTCGCGTGCTCGAGGACGAAGGTCGCGAGCGGGAAGTCCTCGGGCCGCGACTCCCAGAGCGGCGGGATGCGCTTGTCGAGGACGCCATGGCCGAGGAGGCGGCCGACGACACCGTTCTCGCGTTCCATGAGGTCGAGGTAGCCGTGCCCGTCGCGCCGGCCGACGGTCATCCCGGCGACGAGGTGGTGGACGACGAAGTCGTGCAGGACGACGACTCCGGGTACTCGGCGGAGCGCATCGACGATCCACGCGTGCGCATCGGGGTTGTTTCCGACGTGGTAGAGCGCGACGTCGGTTCCGCGAGGAGGCCTGCGCGCCCCCCGGCGGACGACGGTCACGTCGATCCGCTCGCGCAGCTCCGGAAGAAGCAGCGCACTGTAGTCGGCGATGCCAGTCTGCTCCGGCGGCATCGGGCTGAACCAGGCCACTTTCACGACAGCAATCTCCCGATCGCGCGCTCCCACGTCACCTCTCGCGCCACGGCGTTCCCGGCGCGGCCCAACGACGCCGCCTCGTCGCGGTGCTCTCGCAGCCAGCCGAGCGCTCGCGCGATCTCGTCCGCGTCCGGCGTCACGACCAGCCCGGTCGTGTGGTCGGTCACGACCTCGAGCGGTCCGCCCGCGTCGGTCGTCGTCAGCACAGGCTTCTCCGACAGGAAGGCCTCGAGCGGCACCATCCCGTAGTCCTCGTCCACCGGCGCGTAGTACACGGCCAGGCAGCGCGCATAGAGGTCGGCGAGCTCGGACTCCGAGACGCGACCGGCGAAGCGCGCCCGGCCGTCGAGCCCGCGGTCACGCGCCAGACGCTCGAGCCGCTCGCGATCGGGTCCGTCTCCGGCGATCACGACTTCGAGGCTCGAGTCGCGGGCGGCCGCCTCGAGCAAGAGGTCGATGCGCTTCGCTCGGTCGAGCCGATTCACGGACAGCACGAAGTCCCCGTAGCCCTGGCAGCGATAGTCGAGCTCCTGCGGCGGGTGCGGGAGTACCTCTGCCGCGAGGCCCGTCGAGGCCTCCACCCGACGACCGACGTTCCCCGAGATCGCGAAGAGCCGGGTTGCCTCGCCCAGCGCGACCCGGTCGAGCTCCTGCACCTTCCTCCGCAGCGCCCGGCTCTCGGGCGAGGCGTCGAACTGGCCCAGCGGCGTGCCGTCGAGCTCGTACGCCTGGCGAAACTGGTGGACGAGCCACACGCGCTTCTCCTCGTGGCGCACGAGGTACGAGGGGAACTTCGTGGCGACGACCATCTCGATCCGCCGGCCCTCTGCCTCGTCCAGGTCGAGCAGGCGCCACAGGAACGCCTGCGTGAGGACCCGTGCCCCCGGGTACCACTTGAACGGCACCGAGACGAGGTCCGCCTCGTGGCCGCGCACCTGCAACTCATGCACGAGCCGGTCCGTGAAGATCTCGGCGCCGCCGCGTGCGAACGGCACCTGCGGTCTGAGGACGGCGATCCTCATCGCTCGCCGGCGCGAAGCCGTTCGAGCTCGCCCTCGAGCCGGTCGACCTGCTCCTGGAGATCGTCGATCAGGCGGAGTGCCGCGGCGTTGAACGAGCGCTGGTCGTATGCGAGAGGCTCGACGTACCAGCGCATCAGCTTGCGAAGCACGGCCTTGACGGGCGTCCCGAGCCCTCCGCGAACACCAGGGCGAAGCCGAAGCGACCGGTCCGCCGACACGGGCCAGAGGCGCTCGGCCTCGGCGCGTGCCACCCTCCGATCGGCCTCGTCGCCCGCGTCGGCTCCGGGGTCGGCGCCGCAGCGCCGCACCTCCTCGCGGAGGGCCTGGAAGAGCTCGTCGACATCGACCGAAGAAACCCCTGCAGAATCGCCGTTTTTGGCGTCATCAGAGGGCATCGCGGAATTCTACCCCGGAGGGAGGACTGGCCAGCTGAGGGCGTCAGTACGCTGAGGAGGGTGCGTGTCGGAATCTCACTCCTGACCCTCTCACCGGGAGACAGCGGCGGTTCCGAGATCTACGCCCGGGCACTCACCCGCGCGCTGAGCCGGGTCGGGACCCACGACTACACGGTGCTCGTGCCGGCGCGCGCCAAGGACGCCGCCGAAGGCCTGCCGGCAGTCGAGGTGAAGGATCCACCTGTGGGTCGCCGCGGGCCGATCCGCATCGCGACGATGGCGCTCGCGGCGCGCCGTACGAGAGCCGTCAGCGCGCAAGTCGCGGAGTTCGACGTCCTCCACTACCCGCTGACCGTGCCCTCGCCCGGAACGCAGGCACCGACCGTCGTGACGCTGCACGACACGCAGCACCGCGACCTTCCGGAGTTCTTCGGTCCCGCGCGGCGGTCGTTCCGCCGTATCGCGTATGACCGCGCGGCACGCGGGGCCGCGGCCGTCGTCGTCACGAGCGAGTTCGTGCGCGGTCGTGCTGTCGAGTTACTCGACCTCGACCCCGGGCGCGTCCATGTCGTACCGCTCGCGATCGACCACGACGTCTTCCGGCTCGGGGACGAGGAACCCGAGCCGATCGTCCTCTACCCCGCACGACCATGGCCGCACAAGAACCACACGCGGCTCTTCGAGGCATTCGCGTCGCTGCGCGCCACGCGTCCCCAGCTGCGCCTCGTCCTCACCGGAGGCGGCCTCGAGCGGCTCGAACCGCTCCCGGAGGGCGTCGAGAACCTCGGCACGGTCTCCGCCGAGCATCTCGCCTCGCTCTACAGAAGGGCGGCCTGTCTCGTCTACCCGAGTCTCTACGAGGGCTTCGGCCTTCCCGTCCTCGAGGCCATGGCGTGCGGCTGCCCCGTCGCCGCGTCGAACGCCGGAGCTGTTCCGGA
>DASUCN010000035.1:0-14580 GCA_036276015.1 Gaiellaceae bacterium
CGCGTCAGCGCGCGTGCTCGAGGACGATCCGCGCCACGACACCGCGGCGGTCGTCCATGAGCGCGAATGCGTCTTCGAACCGCTCGAGCGGGAAGCGGTGGGTCACGATCGGCGCGAGGTCGACGAGGCCCTCGCGGAGCAGCGACACCATGTCGGCCCAGGCAGCGGTCGTGTACCCCACGCTTCCGAGGACGGTGAGGTCCCGCAGCGGGATCGAGTCGGCCGGAATCGCCAGCTCCTGCCCGTGGCCCGCGATCCCGAGGAGCACGACGCGGCCGCCCTCGCGCGCGAGCCGGAGCGAGAGCTCGACCGCGGGAACGGCACCGGCCGTCTCGACGACGACGTCCAGTCCCCCGCCGAGGAGCGCGCGGGTCTCGCTCTCCGCGTCGTGCTCGGCCACGTTCACGACCGCATCGGCGCCGAGCGTGCGTGCCAGCTCGAGCTCCTCGTCGCGCACGCCGTACGCCACGATCGTCGCCGGTGAGCGCAGGCGCGCGATCCGGATCGCGAGCGCCCCCAGAGCGCCGACTCCGACGACCCCGACCGTCTCGGCGGGCTCGATCCGTGCCCGGCCAAGGGCCTTCACGACGCACGAGCCCGGCTCGACGAGCGCGGCGGACTCGAACGAGACGTGCTCGGGCAGCGTATGGAGGATCCGCGCGGGGACGACGACGAACTCGCCCCACCCACCGCTGCGCGTGAAGCCGACCGCGTCGTAACGCTGGCAGAGGTGCGTGTCGCCCGCTCGGCAGCGCGCGCAGGCCATGCAGCCGATGTTCCCCTCGCAGACCACGGGCTGGCCCGCCTCGACGGTCGTGACGCCCTCGCCGACCGCGTCGACGACGCCGCTCCACTCGTGACCCGGCACGACTGGGAACCGCACCCAGCGGTCGTCGAGCGTGCCCGAGATGATGTCGAGGTCGGTCCGGCACACGCCGGCGACGACGCTCCGCACGCGCGCCTCGCCAGGACCGGGCGACGGCGTCTCGATCTCGGTCAGTTCGACCGAGGCGGGCCGCTCGACGACGATCGCTCGCATCGCCCGACGAGCCTAGATGACTGACCGGCAATTCACCGCCGTGCGGGAGGTGGCTGCGACACATCGCCGGTTGGCGCCGCCCTCACTCGCCCATACTCCCGATACGCGCTCGATCGGACGGCGTCCCCGGCTCGGTCGCAGCCATCCTCGCATCGGCGCCAATTACCGGTCAGTCATCTAGCGCTGTCAGGATGCACCCCGTGAAACTCGAGCACGCCCTCGCCGTCGTGCAGCACGTGGTGGAGAACGCCCCGGCGCCGCTCTCCGTGTTCGTCGCGGACGCGCACGGCGAGGTCGTCGCGGCCGCGACCATGGACGGCGCCGCTCCGGATACGAGGCTCAACGCCCAGCGCAAGGCGTACACGGCGGCGCGCAGTGACGCGACGTCGACGGCCCAGCTCGCGGAGAAAGCGCGCGCTGACGCCGTGGAGCGGGCGAGCTTCGACCCGTTCTTCACGTTCTTCAAGGGCGGCGTGGCGGCGTTCGCGGGCGGCGTTCGGGTCGGGGCGGTCGGCGTGAGCGGGCTCCCCGGGGAGGAGGACGACGCGCTCGCTCGAGCGGCGATAGCGGCGACCGGTCTCGCGGTCCGCGACTGAGCCCGACGGCTACCCTCTTCGCGTCCGCACGACTCCGAGGAGGATCATGAGAAAGCGCATCGCTGCCGTGCTGCTCGCAGTGACGGGTGCTGGGATCCTGGCGGTTCCGGTCGTCGCCCAGACGGCGAAGTTGACCGGCACCGTTGGGCCTGGCTTCACGATCAGCATGAAGAAGCCGACGAAGGCGGGGAAGTACACGCTCGTCGTCAGCGACAAGTCGAGCATCCACAACTTCCGGTTGAAGGGCCCGGGCGTGAACGTCGCCACGAGCGTCCCTGCGACCGGGACGAAGACCTTCAAGATCACGCTGAAGAAGGGGAAGTACACGTTCCTTTGCGACCCTCATCCGACGACGATGAAGGGCTCCTTCACGATCAAGTAGGGGCCGAGGTTCGCCTCGCCCTCGACGCGAGGCTAGGACAGGTCGATCTCCAGCGGCTCGATGGAGCCGTTGGAGATCCGCCAGCCCGCCAGCTCACCGGTGCGCACGGTGTGGATGAGGTAGGGCCGGCCCTCCCAGAGACCGATGTTCTCCACGTCGGTGCGCGACGGGCGCGGGGGCGACGAGAGATGCGAGTGGAAGACGGCGAGGTCGTACCCCTCGTCCTCCAGAAACCACGTCTCCGGCGGCACGTCCAGCTCGAAGCGGTAGGGGGAGGCCGCCGCGTTGCGGCCGGGAACGTACCGCTCGGCGACGCCATCCCTGAGGACGACGAGCCCGCAGGCTTCGTTTGGCGCCTCGGCCGCCGCGTGCTCCTCGAGCGCACGGCGGACGGCGTCCGGCACTACCACCAGACGGAGCGGTCCATCGATCCGTCGACGTCCGAGGCATCCCAGAAGTCGGCGGACAGGTACTTCCAGCCGCCGTCCGCGAGGACGCAGACGACGACACCCTCGTCGATCTCGTCGGCGAGCCTCAGCGCGGCCTGGATCACCGCGCCCGAGGAGACGCCGCCGAGGACGCCTTCGCGCTCGAGGAGGAGCCGGAGCCCGGCGACCGCCTCGGCATTCCGGACCAGCAGCTTCCGGTCGAGCTTCGTGACGTCGAGGATCGGCGGCACGTAGCCGTCCTCGAGCGAGCGGAGTCCCATGACCTCGTCTCCGGGCAGCGGTTCCGCGGCCGCGACCACCACGTCGGGGAACGACTCGCGGAGACGCTCGCCTGCGCCCATGAGCGTTCCACCGGTGCCGAGGCCCGCGACGAGGACGTCGACGCGGTCGAGCGCGGAGACGATCTCGGCGCCCGTCCCCTCGTAGTGCGCCCGTGGGTTCGCCTCGTTCGCGTACTGGAACGGCATGAAGTACGACGCATCGCGCTCCGCGAGCTCGAGCGCCAGCCGGACGGCGCCGTTCGAGCCCTGCTCGCCCGGCGACTCGACGATCTCGGCGCCGTAGAGCGCGAGCAGCTTGCGCCGCTCCGCGGTCACGTTCGCCGGCACGACGCAGGTCAAGGGATAGCCGCGAAGCCGCGCGGCGAGCGCGAGCGCGATCCCGGTGTTGCCGCTCGTCGGTTCGAGGAGCCGGCGTCCCGGCTCGAGCTCGCCCGACGCCTCGGCCGCGTCCAGCATCGCCTTCGCGACGCGATCCTTGATCGAGCCGGACGGGTTCTGCCCCTCGAGCTTCGCGTACAGGCGGACACCAGGCTTCGGCGAGAGCCGCGCGAGCTCGATGAGCGGCGTCGACCCGATGAGATCGAGAAGCGAGGCGGCGGCGTCGGTTCGCGCCTCCACGCCACCGGCCATCGCCGGCAGGAGGATGAGCTGATCGCCTGCTGCAACTGGCGTGTCGAGGCCTTCCCGCGTCCGGACGTCCTCGCCGCCGACGTAGACGTTCACGAACTCGGCGAGCTCCCCGTCGCGCAGGAGCTGCGTCTCGAGCGCTGGGAAGCGCGAGACGAGGTCGTCGATCACTTCGGCCACGGTCTCGCCCTCGGCGTCCAGCTCACGGACGCCGCCGACCTCGGCGCGGAGCGTTGGTGGAATGCGCACGGAGGCCATCAGGGCTCGCGACGCTTCTCTGCGCTTCCCCGGGTCGACGCTGCCGGTGCCGGGCCGGAGGGCACAGTGCCGAGCTGCACGGGCCCGGAAGGCCCGGTGCCGGCAGCGTCGGCAGGAGGTGGCGAAGCCGGGCTTCGCCCGGCGAGAGCCGGCTCCGGCCGGGATGCCGCAGAGTTGCAGAACTCGACGTAGTCGATGTACTCGGTGATGGTCGGGTTGTCGCCGCAGACCGGGCAGTCGGGGTTCCGGCGGACGGTGACCTCGTCGAGCGTCGTGCCGAGGGCGTCGAACAGCAGCAGCCGGCCGGCGAGCGAGTCCCCGCGGCCGAGGATGAGCTTCAGCGCCTCGTTCGCCTGGATCGACCCGATGATCCCGGGGAGCACGCCGAGAACGCCGCCCTCGGCGCAGCTCGGGGCGAGCTCGGGCGGCGGAGGCTGCGGGAAGAGGCAGCGGTAGCACGGGCCGAGGTACGGCTGGAAGACGGTGACCTGACCCTCGAAGCGGAAGATCGAGCCGTGGACGACGGGGATGCCGCTCCACACGGATGCGTCGTTCACGAGGTAGCGCGTCGGGAAGTTGTCGGCACCGTCGACGATGACGTCCCAACCCTCGGCGAGGATGCGGTCGACGTTCTCGGAAGTCAGCCGCTCCTGGAACGGGACGACGTTCACGTCCGGGTTGAGCCCCTCGAGCGTCCGCTTCGCGGATGCGACCTTCGGCTCGCCGAGCCGGTCCGTCGAATGGACGATCTGGCGCTGCAGGTTCGACTCGTCGACGACGTCTGCGTCGACGATCCCGAGCGTGCCCACACCCGCGGCCGCGAGGTACAGCGACGCCGGGGACCCGAGTCCGCCCGCGCCGACCAGCAGGACGCGCGCGTCGAGGAGGCGCTGCTGCCCCTCCTCCCCGACCTCCGGGATGAGGAGGTGCCGACTGTAGCGTGAGCGCTGCTCCGGCGAGAGGACGCGAGGGATCGTCACCTCGAAGCCGTTTCGCTTCCAGTCGGAGAAGCCGCCCGCGACGTTGACGACGTTCAGGTATCCGAGCTCCTCGAGAACCTTTGCGGCGAACGCAGAGCGGCTGCCCGCCGAGCAGTACACGACGAGCGGGCGGGACTTGTCCGGTACGAGGCCCTCGATCCGCTGCTCGAGCCGGCCGCGGCCGGTGTACACGGCGCCTGGGATGTGCCCCTCGTCCCACTCGTCCGGCTCGCGGACGTCCACGAAGATCGACCCGTCCGACGCAACGAGGCGCTCGTGCGCCTCGATGGTCGAGATCTCGTCGATCTCGCTCTTGACCTGTGCCAGCAGCTCGCGGTACGTCGCCATTACTTTCGGAACTATAGCTTTGGCGGCTCGGGCTATCGTCAAGCGGTGTCCGCCCGGCGTCGTGTCGCGCTTCTCGTCGGCGCCGTGGCGGTCGCCGCCGTGGTGGTCGTCGGCGCGGCGGTGCTCTCGGCGAACGGTGACTCGGCCGGCGCGCCGGTAACGACGACCGAGCCGGAGCTGCGCCAAGGCCTGCCGCCGCTCTCCTTCGCACTCGGCTTCCGGACCGACGTGGAGGCACGTGACCTCGCTCGAGCCTCGGAGCTGTACGCGCGGGGTGAGACGGATGCGGCGGACGTGCTCTTCGCGAAGCACGACTCCCTCGAGGCGAAGGTCGGCTCGGCGTTCGCGACCTGGCCCGACGGGACGCTCGACCGGCTCGAGCAGCTCGCGAAGCTGTATCCGGAAGTGGCCGTCGTCCAGCTCCATCTCGGGCTCGCGCGGCTGTGGGCCAACGAGGGCGATCCGGTCACCGCGTGGCGGGCCGTCCTCGAAGCCGAGCCGGACACGCCGTACGCGATCGTGGCGGGCAATCTCCTCCATCCCGACCTTCCGCGCGGCCTGCCGGCGTTCATCCCCTCGTTCACCGCGCCCGCCGCGATCTCGAAGCTCGCGCCGGCCCGGCAGCTCGACGCGCTCCACAGCGCTGCGCGGCGCGGCGGGGTGCGCGAGCAGCTGCTCTACGGCGTTGGGCTCCAGCGCATCGGCCGGTCGGCCTCGGCTGCGCGCGTGTTCGACGAGGCTGCTCGGCGCTTCCCGAAGGACGTCGAAGCGCAGGTCGCGGGTGCAGTGGGTGCGTTCGACAAGGACGCTCCTGCTCGGGCGTTCGGGCGCCTCGGCCCGCTCTCGCGGACGTATCCACAGGAGCCGACCGTGCGGTTCCACCTCGGTGTGCTGCTGCTCTGGACCGGCCGCATCAAGCCCGCGGAGCGTCAGTTTCGACTGGCCACGCGAGCGCAGCCCGGCTCGCCGCTCGCACGCGAGGCGGAGCGCTACCTCGAGACGATCCGCGCGGCGCGTTCCTGAGCTCGGCCGCTGCCAGCTCGACTTGGCACGCGAGCGTCGTCGACGTTCGCGTGCAGAGCCCGCTTTGACGACTGCCGTGGCTGTAACTACCGTGTGACGGCTGACGAGGAATGGGGGGCGGTCTGGCCGCAGACGAAACGCAGGGCGCTACCACTCGTACACCGATCGAGGACGTGCTCTCGAGCGACGAGGGCCAGCGGCTGCTCGAAACCGGGTATCGCACGGGCCAGCTCGACGCCGATGAGCTCGCGCTCGCGCTCGACGAGCTCGAGCTCGAGCCGGCGCAGCTCGACGACTTCTACGCGGCTCTGGACGAGGCGCAGATCTCGGTCGTGCACGCGGCTGCCGACGAGCCGGAGCGCGAGGTCGAGCCCGAACCGGAGATCACGACCGATTCGCTCCAGCTCTTCCTGAAGGACATCGGCAAGGTGCCGCTCCTCACGGCCGCGCAGGAGGTCGAGCTCGCGAAGCGGATCGAGCGCGGTGAGCACGCGGCGAAACAGGCGATGGTGGAGGCGAACCTCCGGCTCGTCGTCTCGATCGCGAAGCGCTACCGCAACCAGGGGCTCCCGTTCCTCGACCTCATCCAGGAGGGGACGATCGGGCTCGTCCGTGCGGCCGAGAAGTTCGACTACCGCAAGGGCTTCAAGTTCTCGACCTATGCGACGTGGTGGATCCGGCAGGCCGTCGCGCGCGCGATTGCAGACAAGGGCCGGACGATCCGCATGCCCGTCCACGTCGTCGAGAAGCTCAACCGGATCATGCGCTCGGAGCGGAAGCTTCGTGCCGAGCTCGGCCGCGAGCCGTCCGCCGACGAGATCGCCCGCGACGTGGAGATGACCGTCGACGAGGTCGACCAGATCCGGCGCAGCGCGCAGGTTCCCGTGTCGCTCGAGAAGCCGGTCGGCGACGACGACGAATCCGAGTTCGGTCACTTCCTCGCGGACGAGTCGGCTCCGCTCCCCGACGAGCTCGCCGAGACGACGCTGCAGCGCGAGGCGTTGCGCAACATCCTCGGAGCCCTCTCCGAGCGGGAGCGCATGGTGCTCGAGCTTCGCTACGGGCTCGACGGCCAGCAACCGCGCACGTTGGACGAGGTCGGCCGCGCGTTCAACGTGACGCGCGAGCGGATCCGCCAGATCGAGCACCAGGGGCTGAAGAAGCTCCGTGCGCTCGCAGACGCCCAGCGCGTCCGCGACGTCGCGTAGCGGCCTTGCTCTACCGGCCGGAGGACTTCGAGCCGCTCGTCGGCGGCAAGTGGGATGCGGAGCGCGCGCTCGCAGGCATCCGCGAGATCGTCGCTGACACCGAGGGTGCGCTCCGCGGCCCGAAGCTTCTCTGGCCCGCCGACACGTGGGATAGCTGGCGCGCGACGAGGCCGCTGAAGGAAGTCTATGCCGGCGCTGCCGGGGTGCTGTGGGCACTGGCCGATCTTCGCGAGCAGGGGCACGCTGAGATGCGGCTCGATCTCGGCGCGCTTGCGCTGGGCGCGCTCGAGCGGCAGCGATCGAGGCCGGACTTCGCCCGGTGGTCGGATCTGCCCGAGCCGCGCGAGTCGTCGCTTTTCTCCGGCGAGGCCGGGAACCTCTTGGTCGCCTACCGCCTGGCGCCGAGTCCAGCGCTCGCGGACGCACTCCAGCTTCGCGTCCTCACGAACGCCGAGAACGAAGCAAACGAGCTGTTGTTTGGTGCGCCAGGGTCGCTCGTCATCGCGCGCCTGATGTTGCAGTGGACCGGCGAGGCCCGCTGGCGGGGGGCGTGCGACGAGGTCGCGGCCGCCGTGCTCGCGAGCCGCGACTCCGACGGCCAATGGACGCAGCTCCTGTTCGGACATGCGACCCGCTACCTCGGCCCTGCGCACGGGCTCGTCGGGAACGTGCAGGTCCTTCTGCCGCTGCTCGACGACCCGCGTCGAGCCGATCTCGTGCGGAGCACTCGCGAGATCCTCTCGCGCGCGGCCTTCGTCGGGGAGGGTCTCGCGAACTGGCCGCCTGAGCAGAGCGACCGGCTCGAGAACAAACGCGGCGAGATCCGCCTCCAGTGGTGCCACGGCGCGCCCGGGATCCTCTGCGCGGCGGCGTCGTACCTCGACGAGGAGCTCGTGCTGGCAGGGGCCGGGCTCACGTGGGCCGCTCGGGCCCACCGGGACGCGAAGGGTGCGTCGCTTTGTCACGGCACAGCCGGCAACGGCTACGCGCTCCTCGCGGCGTTCGAGCGCACTCGCGACGAGTTGTGGCTCGAGCGGGCGCGGCGGTTCGCGATGCATGCGCTTGCCCAGACGCGCCGGTTGCGCGAGCAGCGCGGTCGCGGGCGCTACTCGCTGTTCACCGGCGACCTCGGGGTCGCGGCCTTCCTCTCGGCGTGCGTCGACGCACGCTCTGCCTTTCCACTCTTGGACGCCTGACTAGACTGCGCGCCCGTGACGCCGTCGTCCGACGCCCTTCGCGACCAGCTCGCGGAGTTCATCGCGATCCCCTCGGTGAGCGCCGACGCAGCGCACGCGGGCGACATCGTCGCGGCTGCGGAGTGGATCGCGACACACATCCGCTCGACCGGGGGCACGGCCGAGCTCGTCCCGTGGGGCGCACGGCCGCTCGTCCTCGGCGAGGTGAGGGCGTCCGGGAACACGGAGAGCGCGCCGACGGTGCTCTGTTACGCGCACTTCGACGTCCAGCCGCCTGACCCGCTCGAGCTCTGGGGGTCGCCGCCGTTCGAGCTCACGCACCGCGACGGTCGGCTCTGGGCGCGTGGTATCGCGGACGACAAGGGGAACATGTTCGTGCTCGTTGAAGCGGTGCGCCAGCTCGCCACCGAGGGCGCCCTGCCGGTCAACGTCCGGTTCGCCTTCGACGGCGAGGAGGAGGTCGGAGGGGATTCGATCGTCGACTGGGTCGATGCGGACACGGGCGCGGCCGACGTCGCGATGATCCTCGACGGCGGGATGATCACCCGCGAGCAGCCGGCCTTCATGGTCGGCGTGCGGGGGATGGTCTACCTCCACCTTCGCGTGCGCACCGGGACGACGGACATGCACTCGGGCATGTACGGCGCGGCGGCGCTCAACGCGACACATGCACTCATCGCTGCCCTCGGCAGCGTGCTTCCGGACGCGGAGGGCAGGCTGCCCGACGAGCTTCGGGCCGGCGTGATCCCGCCGTCGTCCGAGGAGCTGGCGGCGTGGGCGCAGCTCCCCGCCGGAGCAGACCAGCTCGCGAGCTACGGTGCGACGCCGATCGCTCCGGGCGCGGCGGAGGAGTTCTACCTCCGGACGTTCGCCGACACCTCGCTCGACGTGAACGGGATCGCGAGCGGCTCGCCCGATCTCGTGAAGACCGTGCTCCCGGTCGAGGCTCGTGCGAACGTCTCCCTCCGCCTCGCGCCAGGGCAGGATCCCGACAGGATTCGCGCTGCGTTCGAGCGACGCGTGAGAGAGGCGCTGCCGGCGGGCGCCGAGCTCACGGTCGAGACCAAGAACATGGCGCGGCCTGCGCTCACGCCGACCGACGCGCCGGCGATCGTGCTCGCCGGAGACGCGTTCGCAGAGGTGGTCGGTGCGCGTCCGTTCCTCGTCCGCTCGGGCGGCACGCTCCCGATCTACGCGAGTCTCGTCGGGCGGGGTCTCCCGGTGATCGCCACCGGCTTCGGGATCGAGAGCGAGTGCAACGTCCACGCGCCGAACGAGAACGTTCGCGAGGACTTCCTCGAGGTCGGTGTCGCCGCGATGCGCGCGGTCTTCACGCGGCTCGGAGAGCTTGGCTCCTAAGGCTGCGTTCACGAGCGAGCTGGCCGAGGAGCTCGCGGGGGACGTCCTCGAGCGCTTCCTGCGGTACGTAGGCGTCGACACACAGGGGGCGTATCGGGTTGCCGAGCGCCCGAGCACGCAGAAGCAGCTCGACCTCTCACGACTCCTCGTGGACGAGCTCCGAGCCATCGGGCTCGAGGACGCGGAGCTGAACGCTGGGCACTCGGTGTTCGCGACCCTGCCGGGGTCGGGCGACACGGTCGTAGGGCTCATCGCCCACGTCGACACGACGCCCGACGTAACCGGTGCCGGCGTCGCGCCGATCCTCCACGAGGCGTGGGGCGGCGAGCGGATCGTGCTGCCGGGTGACCCGCGTCAGGTGCTCGACCCCGAGGTGCTTCCGGCGCTCGCCGCCCGCGTCGGTCACGACATCGTGACGAGTGACGGGACGACGCTCCTCGGCGCCGACGACAAGGCCGGAATCGCGGAGATCATGGCTGCGGTCGCGTATCTCGCACGCCATCCCGAGCGGCCGCGCGCGACGATCCGGGTGGCGTTCACCGTCGACGAAGAGGTCGGTCGCGGTGCGGAGGACTTCGACCTCGAGACGTTCGGGGCGGACGTCGCGTACACGCTCGACGGCTCCGATCTCGGCGAGCTCGAAATCGAGACCTTCTCTGCGGCGTCGGTCAGGGTGACCATCCGAGGTCTCTCCGTCCACCCAGGCACTGCGAAGGACAAGCTCGTGAACGCGGTGAAGCTTGCATCCGGACTCGTGCTCTCCGTTCCGGAGGGCCGCCTCTCGCCGGAGACGACCGAGGAACGGCAGGGCTACGTCCATCCGCATCGCATCTCCGGGTCGACGGAGGAGGCGATCGTGGACTTCATCGCCCGCGACCACGACGACGCGCTGCTCGCCGAGCACGTTGCGTTGCTCGAAGGGCTGGCGCACGACGTCGAAAGAAGGGAGCCACGGGCGAAGGTCGACGTCGAGGTGCGCCACTCCTATCGCAACATGCGTCCCTTCATCGAGCGCAACCCCCGCGTCGTCGACGCGGCGCTCGAGGCGATTCGCCGCGCAGGTGTCGAGCCGCGGCTGGCGATCACGCGCGGGGGGACGGACGGCGCCGTCCTCTCCGCGCAGGGACTCCCGACGCCGAACCTCTTCACGGGCGGGCAGGAGTACCACTCCGTGCGCGAGTGGGCGAGCGTTCAGGACATGGCCGCGGCGGCCGCGACCATCGTCGAGCTCGCCGGCGTGTGGGCCGAATCCGGCGACTGACCGTCCGCGTCGGACCTGTCCAGGGGTCAGACCCTAGGGGTCAGACCCCTGGACGTGGCTAGTGTGGACGGGTGGCCACGCTCGTCGGCATCAACCACGTGGCGATCCAGGTCGGCGACATCGACGAGGCGATCGAGTTCTTCGAGGCCCTCGCCGACGACGTGACGCTTCGCGGGCGGAGCGGACGCATGGCCTTCGTCGACCTCGGTGACCAGTTCATCGCACTCGAGCAGGCGCGCGAGCCCGCGACGGCCGGCCACTACGGGCTCGTCGTCGACGACCAGTCCGAGGTGATCGCGCGGGCGCGGGAAGCCGGCGCCCGGATGCTCGGCGGGCATGACTTCCTCGACCCGTGGGGGAACCACTGGCAGGTCGTCGAGTACCGCGACGTCCAGTTCACGAAGACCGACCGCGTGCTGTCTGGAATGGACCTCGCGGGTCTCGAGAAGTCCGAGCGCGCCCTCGGCGAGCTGCGCGCGAAGGGCCTCGCCGACTAGTGCGCTCGGTCCTGGTCACGGGCGCGTCGTCCGGGATCGGGCGAGCGTCGGCCGTCCGCCTTGCGCGCGGCGGTTGGCGCGTCTTCGGCGGCGTGCGCAGCGAGGCGGACGCGGACGCGCTTCGCGAGCTGCGAATCGAGCCACTCCGCCTCGACGTGACGAGCGTCGACCACATCGCCAGCGCAGCGGAGGTCGTGGGAGCGGAGCTCCACGGCCTCGTCGAGAACGCCGGTGTCGCCGTCGCCGCACCGCTCGAGCTCGTACCGCTCGACGAGCTCCGGCGTCAGCTCGAGGTGAACGTCGTCGGTCAGATCGCCGTGCTGCAGGCCTTGCTTGCAGCGCTCCGGCGCGCACGCGGGCGTGTGGTGCTCATGGGCTCCATTGGCGGGCGGAGCGCGCTCCCGTTCCTCGGCCCGTACGCGGCGTCCAAGCACGCGCTCGAAGCCGTCGCCGACGCGCTGCGCGTCGAGCTCGCCCCGTGGGGCGTGGGGGTGTCGATCATCGAGCCGG
This sequence comes from Gaiellaceae bacterium, assembly GCA_036276015.1. Classification (GTDB taxonomy): domain Bacteria; phylum Actinomycetota; class Thermoleophilia; order Gaiellales; family Gaiellaceae; genus GMQP-bins7. The sequence goes on from DASUCN010000035.1 coordinate 12,015, forward strand.
CGAGCGTGAAGACTGCGATCTGGACGAAGGGTGCGGAGACGGCCGATGCAATCGGTGCGGGCGTCGACCCCGAAGCCGCGGCTCTCTACGCCGACCGCATCGCGCGGTTCCGAGCGGTTGCTCTGAAGCGGGGGCCGGGGATCGACCCGGACGTCGTCGCGAACGCCGTCGAGCACGCACTGAGCTCGTCACGACCGAAGGCCCGCTACGTCGTCGGTCGCGACGCGCACCTCCGCGCGTGGATCGAGCGGTTGCCGACACGGTTGCGCGACCGCGTGCTGACAAGGGCGCTCGTCGAGTAGGCGACTGCACCCGGCCGCGACAGCGGCCGCTTCAGGGATCTTTGCGCGATCGGAGTCCGCGCATCAGCGGAATCCGATCTGCGCTAGGCACCATGCACGCCGCAGCCGAGCCAGTCGTGGCCGAAGCGGCGCATCTCGTGCACGATCGGCAGCAGCGCACGACCCTTCGCGGTCAGCTCGTACTCGACGCGCGGAGGTGACTCCGGGTAGCTCTTCCGCGCGACCATCTCCTCCGATTCGAGCCAGCGAAGGCGCTCGGCGAGGGTGCGCGGGCTGATTCCGACGCACGAGCGCTCGAGTTCCGTGAAGCGCCGTGGGCCCTCGGAGAGGTCGTGCACGATCAAGACCGTCCACTTGGAGCCTACGATCTCGGCGGCGCCTGCGACCGAGCACGTCGGCGCAGCGTGAACGGGGAGCATCGTGCGAGTGGCCACGAGCTGATTGTACGGGGCTAGTCCCAGGGCGGAGGGTTGTGCACCCAGCGACCGCCCACCATCGTCGCCACCACCTCGACCGAATCGAGCTCGTCGGCCGGGCACTCGAGCAGGTCGCGCGAGAGGACGACCAGGTCGGCGAGGGTGCCCGGCAACAGCCGCCCTCGGCGCCTCTCGTCTCCCGAGAGCCAGGGTGGGCTGACGCACGTCGCGGTGACGGCCTCTTCGACCGTCAGGCACTGCTCGGGATGCCACGCGGGACGGTCGTCGATCGTGCGCAGCACGCCTGCGCGGATGCCCGCGAGCGGATCGAGCTCCTCGACCGGAGCGTCGGAGCCGTTGGCGACCAGAGCGCCGGAGTCCCACAGCGACCTGAAGGCGTACGCGCCGTCAACCTGTTCCGGCCAGAACCGTTCCGCGAGGTCGCGGTCCGACGGTGCATGGGAGAACTGCACCGAGCACGCGACGCCGAGCGCGGCGAAGCGGCCGACGTCCTCGGGGGCGAGGCACTGGGCGTGCTCGATGCGGTGCCGCAGGCCGAGCGGTTCCCAGACGTCGCGCGTCTGCTCGAAGGCATCGAGCGCCTCGCGGTTCGCTCGATCGCCGATCGCGTGCACGCCGACGGGCCAGCCGAGCCGCGCCCCCTCCCTGACGATCTCCGCGAGGTGCCCGCCGCTCGTGATCATCACGCCCGAGCCGTCGAGCATCCAGGCCGTCTGTGAGCCGAGCGTCCCGTCCATGAATGCCTTCAGGTAGCCGATCCGCAGGTAGTCGTCGCCGATACCGGAGTGGATGCCCAGCGCCTCGAGCTCGGGAAGCCGCTCGTACGGAACCGAGCCCCATACGCGGAGCGTCAGCCCGTCTCGTTCGTGCACGCGCTGGAAGATCCCGGGCGCGCCGAGCCAGCCGTCCTTGTCGTGGATCGCGACGACGCCGCGCGCTGCGGCGACCCGCAGCCCCTCGCGCGTCGCCTCGACGAACTCGTCCTCGCTCGGCATCGCGGCGCGCATGCGGAACTGCCACGCGGACTCCTCGCGGAGGATTCCCGTCGGTTCGCCGCTCGCGTCGCGCTCGACGACGCCGCCTTCGACCTCGAGCGGCCCGTTCGCGCGCGCGAGGGCTGCCGAGTTCAGCCAGGCCGAGTGGTAGTCCTTCGAGAAGAGAAGCGCCGGTACGTCGCCCGTGACTGAGTCCAGCGCGGTTGCCGTCGGCTGTTCGCCCCACTCGGCGGAGCGCCACCCGTAGCCACGGATCCAGCTGCCGTGGCGTGGATGGGCGCGGACTCGCTCGAGCGCCTCCCCGAGGCCTGAGACACCCTCGAGCCGCACGTCGCGCCGGCCGAGCGACCACGTCGGAAAGTGGACGTGGGAGTCCGTGAACCCGGGCAGCACGCAGCGGCGGCCGAGGTCGACGACGTCGGGGCTCGGCAGAGCGGTCTCGTGCGTGCCCACGCCTCCCGCGACGTGCGCGCCGGCGATCGCGAGGGCGCGCACCGTCGGAAGCGACGGATCCAGCGTGCGGATGACGCCGTTCTCGAGGATCATGCGCGGCGACTGTACCGGTGCGTACTCGAGAGTCACAGCGGCCCGGCCGCGGAGCGGCCGGCTTTAGGGATCGTGCGCGAACGGAATCCGCGCTCGCGGATTCCGTTCTTGCGCGGAACTGAGAGGAGGCCCGATGCTGGCGCACGTCGCCGTCAACGTCACCGACTTCGAGCGGGCGAAGCGGTTCTACCTGGGAGCGCTCGAGCCGCTCGGATACCGGGTGGTGTACGAGGAGCCCGACACGCTCGCCTACCTCGCGGACGCCCACGGGCTCGACCTCGGAATC
>DASUCN010000036.1:0-60174 GCA_036276015.1 Gaiellaceae bacterium
CGAGCTCAAGGCGATCCTCGTCAACCAGTACGCGTCGTTCAACTCCCCGGTCTGGTTCAACGTCGGCTTCGAGGCGCAGCCGCAGTGCAGCGCCTGCTTCATCCTCTCGATCGACGACTCGATGGAGTCGATCCTCGACTGGATCCGGCGCGAGGGGATCATCTTCCGCGGCGGCTCCGGCTCCGGGCTGAACCTGAGCAGGCTCCGCTCCTCGAAGGAGCAGCTCTCGAAGGGCGGGTACGCGTCGGGACCTGTGAGCTTCATGCGTGGCGCAGACGCATCCGCCGGCACGATCAAGTCGGGCGGCAAGACGCGTCGCGCGGCGAAGATGGTCGTGCTCGACGTCGACCACCCGGACGTCGAGGAGTTCATCTGGTGCAAGGCCAAGGAGGAGCGCAAGGCGCGCGTCCTCGAGCAGGCGGGCTACGACATGTCCCTGAACTCGGCGGACTGGGCCTCGATCCAGTACCAGAACGCGAACAACTCGGTGCGCGTCACGGATCAGTTCATGGAGGCCGTGATCGAGGGCAAGGAGTGGAACCTCACCGCGCGCACGGACGGCTCGGTCGTCGAGACGACGGATGCACGCGATCTCCTCCGGCAGATCGCTGAGGCGGCCTGGGAGTGCGCCGACCCGGGCGTCCAGTACGACACCACGATCAACTCCTGGCACACGCTCCCGAACACCGGGCGCATCAACGCCTCGAACCCGTGCTCGGAGTACATGTCGATCGACGACTCCGCCTGCAACCTCGCGTCGCTGAATCTCATGAGGTTCCGCCGCGAGGACGGCGAGTTCGACGTCGAGGCGTTCGAGCATGCCGTCGACGTCGTCTTCCTCGCCCAGGAGATCGCCGTCGGCTACTCGTCCTACCCCACGCCCGAGATCGGCCGCAACGCGAAGGCGTTCCGTCAGCTCGGCCTCGGCTACGCGAACCTCGGCGCGCTCCTCATGGCGCGCGGGCTCCCGTACGACTCGGACGAGGGTCGCGCCTACGCAGCGGCGATCACCGCGCTCATGACCGGCAGGGGCTATCGCAAGTCGGCCGAGGTCGCAAAGCGGATGGGCCCGTTCGCGGGCTACCAGCCGAACGCGGCCGCGATGACCGGCGTCATCGCGAAGCACCGCGCGGCGGTGGGCAACATCGACAACGCGCACTCGGTGCCGGACGACCTGATCTCGGCGGCACGGCGCGCCTGGGACGACGCGCTCTCGCTCGGCGAGGTCTCGGGCTTCCGCAACGCGCAGGCCACCGTGCTCGCACCGACCGGGACGATCAGCTTCATGATGGATTGCGACACGACCGGGGTCGAGCCCGACTTCTCGCTCGTGAAGTCCAAGCGCCTCGTCGGCGGCGGCGAGATCACGATCGTCAACAAGACCGTGCCGATGGCCCTCGCGAAGCTCGGCTACTCACCGACCGAGTCCGACGAGATCGTCGCGTTCATCGACGAGCGCAATACGATCGTCGGCGCGCCGTACGTCAAGACCGAGCACTACCCGGTGTTCGACTGCGCGATCGGCGACCGCGCGATCCACTACATGGGCCACGTGAAGATGATGGGCGCCGTCCAGCCGTTCATCTCGGGTGCGATCTCGAAGACGGTGAACCTCCCCGAGGAGATCACGGTCGAGGAGATCTCCCAGCTCTTCATCGAGTCCTGGCAGCTCGGCGTGAAGGCGATCGCGATCTATCGCGACAACTGCAAGGTCGCGCAGCCGCTCTCCGGTAAGTCGAATGCAGGGGCAACCACGCTCGCCCCCATCGGCGCGGGCGTGGGCGCGTTGCCGCAGCGCCGGCGCCTGCCGGACGACCGCGTCGAGGTCGGCCGCAAGTTCAAGGTCGGCGAGTACGAGGGCTACATCCATGTCGGCCTCTTCGAGGACGGGACGCCCGGCGACATCTTCGTGGACATCGCGAAGGAGGGCACGACTCTCGCCGGCCTCATGAACTCGTTCATGATCTCCGTCTCGCTCGGCCTCCAGTACGGCGTGCCGCTCGAGGTCTACGTCTCGAAGTTCAGCCACATGCGCTTCGAGCCCTCGGGCATGACGAACGACGCCGACATCCGCGTCGCGAAGTCGATCGTCGACTACATCTTCCGCTGGATGGGCAAGAAGTTCCTCTCCTCCGAGCAGCAGGAGGAGGCGGGGATCCTGACGCCCGAGGTGAAGGCGCGCCTCGCAGCCGCGTATGCCGACGCCGGCACGGACGCAGCTGTCGCGGCGGCCGCGCTCGAGCCGGTGCCGCCGGGCCAGACGGCGCTCTTCAACCAGTGGGAGGACGCGCAGGAGTGCGCCCGCTGCGGCGGCCGCATGGTGCGGACGGGCAGCTGCTACACGTGCCGCGACTGCGGCACGAACACCGGCTGCTCGTAGAGCGAGCCGACCGACCTACCAAGCTGGCCGTCGACGAGGCGGCTCTCTTGGTTTGCTGCGCCGTCGGACGTGCCTGAACCCGCAAGCGGTGGCGCGTGGGCCGGCCGGCGTTGTCGCTGGCAACCGCCAACTCACGGGAAGGCCCAACCGTGGTTCGTGGAACACTCATCCCCATGCCGAAGTGGCGCTACGCAGTCCTTGGCTGGCTCGTGTGGCGGCTGTGGAAACGTCGTCTACGCAGCAAGCTGCACCTTCCTCGGCGCTGACGAGGACCTCGTCGGAGATGCCGGACTCCGCGGCCGAGACGCGGCGTGCGAGTGGTACCGTGGATTCACACCGCTCCCTCCTTCCGCCGCTGCACTCACGCCGAGTTGCGCCAGGTCCGAGCCCGACCGAGGAGCGCCGATGACACAGTCTCCGACGGAAGCTGTCGTGGAGCCCGCGCGCGATCATCCACGGGCATTGCCTGGAGAACGCGCGACCCGGGCGGAGGGAGCGCGACTCGACTGGAAGGACTTCGCAGCGGCCTACTTCCCGGGCCGTCGCCGCCACCACCTCGAGGCGATCGTCGCCTACGGCGCGTACAGGCGAACGGGAGTCGTCGACCGACCGGCGAGCGGCACCGCCGGGTCGGAGCATTCCGCCCCGCCCACCACCCGTAGGGGCCGCATCGACGTCTGGGAAGACGAAGGCGGGGCCTCGACGTAGCGACGCACCGCGGCCGCGACGTCAGGGCGACACGCGCAACACGGCGCGTCGGGATCGCAGCTATGGTGGAGCCAGCGCGTTGGGTGGCACTGAAGCCGATGAGGCTCGGCACCTGCTCTTCGTCTGTCGCACCGACCCGAGCGCAGCAGGAAGTTCGTTCGGACTCTCCTGTCCATAGCGGAACGAAGGAGCACCACATGCACGCAACCATTCGCCGTTACGACGGTGTGAACCAGGACCGTGTCGCCGAGATCACGAGCAAGGTCAACGAGACCCTTCTCCCGAAGCTGAGCATGCTTCCCGGCTTCGCCGGCTACTACCTGGTCGAGGCGGGCGACGGCGTCGTCAGCTCGATCGGCCTCTTCGAGACCGCCGAGCAGGGCAAGGAATCGTCGAACCTCGTCGCGACGTGGATCCGGGACGAGAAGCTCGAGACGATGATCCCCAACGCTCCGAAGATCACAAGCGGTAGCGTCGTCGCTCACAGGAACGGCGTCACGGTCGCATAGCGCCGACTGCGCGCCAAGCACCGAGGGCCTGGCACTGCCAGGCCTCGGTGCGTTCGGCGGGCGCGCGTCGGCGTTGCCTAGAACATGCCGTTGTCGTTCTTCGACTCGCCGGGGATGGTTTGCAGGACGTCCCAGTGCTCGACGACCTTGCCGTCGTCGTCGAAGCGAAAGACGTCGATGCCCGCGTAGTCCTCGTCTCCGGGCCACGTCTGGTGGCAGTGCAGCACCACGTAGTCGCCTTCCGCAATCGCCCGCTTGACCTCGACGCGCTTCCCGGGGTACTCCGTGGCCATGCGCTCGAAGTAGTCGACGAACGCCTGCTTCCCGTCTCCGACGTGCGGGTTGTGCTGGATGTAGACGTCTCCGGCGTACCGCTCGATCGCCTCGGCCGGCTTCGACTCGTTGAACATGAGCTCGTAGAACGCGATCGCGTTTGCCTTGTTCCGCTCGAGTCGGTGAGCGTCGGTCACGACGACGTCAGCGCCCGCTGGAGGTCGGCCGGCGCGAACGGGCCGCCGTGGGTTGCGAGGACGTGCTCGACCGGCTTCGAGAGCAGCGGGCGGAGCCGCTCGACGCGCGACTCCCACGTCACGCCCTCGCGGAGCCAGCGCGCCGAGATCTCGAGACCGTTGCCGAAGTCAGCGACCGTGTCGCCGGAGACGACCGCGCGGTGGCTCTCCACCCACAGGACGACGTCGTTCGGCTCCCGCCCCTCGAATCCCTCGAGGCCCGGCGGAAGCGGCCCGTCCGCCGTGTGCGGGCGCCAGTGATCGGCTGCCTCCGCGCGCAGCCAAACGAGATCGGGGCTCCCGTCGCCGGCCTGTTCAGCCGTGATCCCGAACTTGTCCATGAGGTCCTGCGCCGAGTCAGGCCGGGGTGCATACACGGGCAGGTCCAGACGCTCGACGAGGATCTGCATGTCGCGCTCGTGCCACGGCGCTGTCAGGACGACCATCGCGTCGCGCGCGGCCGCAAGCGCGCAGAGCTCCTCGGGCGGCGCGATCGGATCGAAGATCAGCAACCGTAGGCCGTCGTCGATCGCGTACGAGGACACGTTCTGGTCCCACGGCTCGCTCTCACGCCACTGCGGATGCAGCCCCTGCCAGTGCCAGATGCCCGAAGCGAGCTCGCGCATGCCGCAATCCTAGGCGCGACGTGCGAGCGCGACGAGACTGAGGCCGAGAACGATCCACCCGACGCCGAAGAGCACGTTCGCGACCACGCCGTAGATGCGATACCCGTCGATCCGATCCATCAGATCGGGTCGCACCGCGAGGGTCCAGAGGAACGCGAAGAGCTGCGTCGTCCCGAGTGCGGCCAAGAGGAACCGCTGGAGCACGCTCATCGTCGCGACGCCGCGGCTGCTGTACGCCATGACGACCAGGCCCGTGCCGAGCACGGGTGTCAGGAGCGGAGGAACCGTCTCGCGGATGGCGAGGCTGAAGACTGCAGGGATCACGAGGCCGGCCAAGGCCATCCAGAAGCCAATACGGCCAGCCCGACCGGCGGGCGCGACGAGCAGCGAGTACGCGCCGGCCAGCCCGGCCGCGATGAGGAGACTCGAAGGCCCTTCCATGAGCGCGCCCCAGAGCTGCGCCTCACCCCCAAGGAGCTCCTTGTCCTCGTTGAAGCTGGTGGGGCCGTGCAGCCTCGTGAAGATGGGCCAGAGGCCGACCTGCACCAACCCACCCGCGATCATCGCCAAGGCGGCCCACACCGGCGCGGGGCTGCGATCGTCGGTGGAGCGGGGATTGGCTTCGGTCGACATTGGCAGGCGAGCCTAGTCGGCCAAGAATGTCTGCAGGCGCTCGGCCTCGTCGTCGAGCTCGCGCCGTACGGATCGGGCCAACCGCGCGAACGGCTCCACGGCGACGCGAGCCTTCTCGACGCTCCACGTTCCCGCGACGAATCCGTCGACGAGGAACGTTTGCGCGACGTCGCCGTTCGATCCGATCACGACCCTGCGGTAGGGCTCCGGGAGCACACGCGTCCGGTCGGCGAAGGCGAGCAGAACGTTGTCCCACTTGGGGAGGAAGCGAACGGGCGCCGGCGCTTCGGGCTCGAGCAGCGGCGCGCCCTCGACGTCGAGGAGCTCGCGGCCGTGCTCGTCACGGAACCGGCGAAGCTCGAGAAGCGCGAGCGCGGCCTTGATCGCGGGCTGGCGCATCATGCTCCACGCGTCCATGTCCCGGCGGGACGCGGGCCCGAAGGCGGCGAGGTAGCGACGGAGCATCTCCGCGCGCGCCTCGGTGGGGTCGAGAGGCTCGGGCTCGGCGATCGCGACGAAGCGTCCTTCGGGCCTGGCGCGCCAGAGCGCCGTCTCGTGATGGTGGAGAACGTGCGCGCGCATCCGTCCGCCACGCCAGGCGCGCCGTGCGGTCATCCCCGTCATACCGTGCTCGCGCTCGAGGAGCTCGAGCCCCTCCGCCATCGTTACGGGCCCCTGCTCGGCTCGCGCACGGACCGTCGGCGCGACCGCGATCGAGTCGGGCCACTGATCCGGATGGCCCGACTCGCTGATCGCGAAGCGAAGGAGCGCATAGTCGCGACGCGTGACCAGGTGCAGCGTCTGACGCATGAGGTTCGCCTTGACGACGGTGCCTCTGGCGAGCTGCCGTTCGAGCATCTCCGGCCGGAAACTCGCTGTCCGCGTCCAGATCCCCACGTACGGAGCCGGCGGCCACTGTGCCTGCATGCCGACGAGGTGCTCGAGCACGTTCACCGGTGCGAGTCGCTCCCGGCGGAGGAGCAGCTGCCGAGCGAGTGTCGCCCGATTCAGCTCGCGCAGCGTCAGGACGCGCTCGGCCGCACCCGTCACCCCGGCCGCGCCACGACCGAGTAGCGCGCCGTGACGAAATCGCCGTTTCGCTGGGTCTCCTCGAGCCGGAGCTCCACCCGCCGCGCGAGCAGTGGTTTCCCCGCACCGAGCGTGACGGGCGCGATGTAGACGATCACCTCGTCGAGCAGGCCGGCGTCAGCGAACTGGCCGACGAGATCACCGCCGCCGACGATCCAGACGTTCTTCCCTTCTGCCGCCTCGACCATCTCCGCGTGCACGGGCGCCACGGCGCCGCGGACGAATCTCACATCGGCGCCGGGGACGACCTGCAGCTCCCGGCTCGTGAAGACCCAGCACGGGAGTTCGTACGGCCACCGCCATTCCGAGACGTCCTTCCCGGCGAACTCGTGCTCGAGGATCCATTCGTACGTCGACGAGCCCATAGCCAACGCGCCGACGCCGGCAATGAAGTCCGCGTAGTTGAGAGGCCCGACGTGATCCTGCTCGCGCGTGAAGAGCCAGTCCAGCGAGTGGTTCGCGTCGGCGATGAAGCCGTCGAGCGTCGTCGCCGTGTAGTACCGCGTGAGGCTCACGCGCGGTTCGCCTCGTTGTCGAGCCACGTGCCCACGACGATCGACCAGAACTCGGGTTGCGGCGCGAAGCCGAGCGAGCGGTAGAGCTCCGGCGCACTGTCGGTCTGGAGTCCGACGTGCTGGCCCGGCACCTGCTCGAGCAGACGGCGCATCATGGCCGACGCGATGCCCCGCCGCCTGTACGGAGTCTCGGTCCAGACGTCGACGATGAACGCGTTGCACACCCCGTCAGAGAGAAGCCTGGCCATTCCCACCACGCGGTCGCCGTCGCGTGCGATGGCGACGTGCTGCGACTGCTCGAACGAGAGACGCAGCGCCTCGGCGCTCCGTCCGTTGTCCCAGTCGTCTGCCGCCAGATCGGCTTTGGTGCACACCCAGTCGATGCCCTCGAGCGAACCATTGATGACGACCTCACCCATCCGGCGCCAACCCCTTCTTCGCTAGCGCTGCACGAACGCGCGCGTCGATGTCGGTCCCCATCGACTCGAACCGGGCAGCGATGTCGTCGACGGCCGACTCCGACCCGTCACCCGGCGCGCCCAGCGTTCCCTCGAGGGACCGCATGACCTTCTCCTGGAGCCCCGCGGCCAGCCGGGCGCCGAGTTCCTCGAAGCGTCGGGCGATGTCCTCCTTCAGCTGGTCATCCCGCCCGGCGGTAGCCGTCGCGACCGGCGTCCGCTCGACACTCTCTGGCTCGAGTCCGTCGATCGCGACCTCGAAGACCCGCTCCGGTTCGTCGATGCCGCGCAGGTGGCGCTGGCCGAGCGGGAAGACCGTGACGCCGTTGGGGACCCCCGAGCCCACGAGCGCGCGGGTCGACTCCGAGAGCAGGATCTGCCCTCCCCGTCCTTCGGTGCAGATGCGGGCCGCACGAACGACGTCGAGGCCGACGTAGCCCTCTTCGTGGACCGCCGACTCGCCCGTGTGGAGACCGATCCGGACGCGCACGTCGGCACCGTCCGGCCAGTCCGTCGCGGCGTGTGCGCGCTGAGCGTCGACGGCGCCGGCAAGGGCGTCACGCGCACGTTGGAACACGAAGAAGAACGCGTCCCCCTGGGTGTCGATCTCGATGCCGTCGTGCGCGGTGAACGACTCGCGCATGATGCGGCGATGCTCGGTCAGCAGCTCGCGATAGCGGTCCCCGAGCTGCTTGAGCAGCTCGGTCGAGTCCTCCATGTCCGTGAAGACGAAGGTGACCGTTCCGCCGGGGAGCTCGGGCACGCCCCGATCGTACGCGTCCCTCGGGATCGCGCGACCCGATTCCACGTCGCGTTCTTGGCGTCTCGTTCGCCAGTACGAAGTAGCGTCTCGCCGTGGCCGATCTCGACGAGCTCTTCGAGAACAACCGCTCCTGGGCGGCGCGGATGGTCGCGGCGGATCCCGACTTCTTCGCAGGCCTCGCGAAGAGCCAGTCGCCCGAGTTCCTGTGGATCGGCTGTTCCGACAGTCGGGTGCCCGCGAACCAGATCGTCGGACTCGCGCCAGGAGAGGTCTTCGTCCACCGCAACGTCGCGAACGTGGTGGTGCACACCGACCTCAACTGCCTCTCGGTGCTGCAGTACGCCGTCGACCTGCTCGGTGTTCGGCACGTCATCGTGTGCGGCCACTACGGCTGCGGAGGCGTGCGCGCGGCGTTCGAGGGGTCGAGGCACGGCCTCGTCGACAACTGGCTCCGGCACGTCATGGACGTTGCCGAGAAGCATGCGGACGAACTCGCGTCCACGCCCGGGGATCGCCGGTTCGATCGCCTCTGCGAGCTGAACGTGGTCGAGCAGGTCGTCAACGTCTGCCAGACGACGATCGTCGAGGATGCATGGAGTCGCGGTCAGGACCTCACCGTGCACGGGCTCGTCTACGGCCTCGCGGACGGGCTCCTCCGCAATCTGGACGTGAGCACGAGCGGCCCCGGTCAGGCGTAGCCTCGCGACTCGAACTCACAGCCTGACCCGAAACGTTCGGCGAACAGCCCGGCTCAGACCACTCGGCAATAGGTCGACTCGGGCCGTAAGCGAGCCTCGCGTGGCGCCTCGGTAGACGAACTGGAGAACACCTCGCGTGCCCGGACGCAGGTCGCGCGGCTCGACACGGAGCAGGGCGAGTCGACGCGAGCCCCGGAAGAGGGACAGCGTGCCGTCCGTCCGCCCGAGGGTCTCGGTGACGTTGCCCCGATTCGCCACACCGATCTCAAGGATCCTGGCCCGCGAGGTCGGACGCACCCGGAATCGGCCCAGCGCGAGCCGTCGCACGACGGTTCCCGGCGCGCGGACGACGACGACCACTCCCATGCGCATGCGCACCGCGACGCCGTCGCGACCGCGGCGGCGTGTGGTGAAGAGAAGCAAGGCGTCGTGATCACCGGGCTCGACGCCGGCAGGCGGCTTCGAGACCACGGCGACCTCTGCGCTTCCGCCCGGCTTCAGGGCGAGCGAGCGCGGACGGAACGTGAGCCAGCCGGCTGCGGAGCGCCGGACTTCCTCACGGGACACGATCCGCGGTCGCCCGCGGAGATCCAGGGCGAAGCCCGCTCTGCTCACATCGACGACGGTCCGGCTCGACCCTCGATTCGTGATGCGGATCGACGCGCGTGCAGCGCCGGGGAGGCTGAGCTGCGCAGGCGAGGCGGTGAGCGCGACGGGTGGGCGCTCCGCACTCGCACCCACCGGAGCGGGTGCGAGTGCCAGCGCGAGAGCGACCGGGCAGATCCGACGAGCTACTTGGATCATCGGCCGATGACCGTGAACGTGATCGTGGCGGAGTACCTGCCGGGAGCGACGACCGGAAGCGGCGAGACGAAGCCGACCCTGGCTCCCCAGGCATCCCCGCCCTGCGCGCTCCGCGCGGTCGTGGAGCCGATCAGCAGGTCGGCCGCAGGCGGAATCGGGATCGGCGCCATCACTCCGCCCGCGAGCGAGCCACCGAGCTGCCCTCCGGCAGGCGCGGTCGAGGAGAGCCCGAGCGGGAGATCCGCCGGAGTGAAGGCAGTGCGGTGCACGGTCAGCGCGTAGCCGGCTGCGTTGTTGCTCGACACCGTGACGCGCTCGGACACGGATGCCGGCGTCTCGCCCGACATCGCCGTTCCGAAGCTCACGCTCGGACGCTCGAGCGCAATGGAGAGAACCGGCTCGATGTCGATGTCGACGGCGGCGTCCTTCGACGCACCCGAGCTCGGCGGCGGCGGGCCACCGGCGCACGAGGTGGCAGCCGTCGCGGCGTTCCGCGGAGCCGGTGTCTCGACCGAGAAGTCGGCCCCGTTGTCGTCGGTGTCGGTGCATCCGGCACCCGCGCGCACCGCGGCGCCCGTACTGCTCAGCGCCCCCGCAGCGTCGCTGCCCTCGTAGTCCGCCGCAGACCCGTAGCCGACGAGATCGGCGATGCTGGCGTCTGTCGCACAGCTCCCCGCCGCCGCACCACATGTCAGTGGCGTGCCACTGCGAACCACCGCGACCTTCCCGCCGGACTGCGCGAGGTTGGTCGTCCCGGTCGCGTCCGGGGTTGGGAGAGCCGACCCGACCGCCGCAGCCGAGGCGAGCTGTACGAGGTAGTAGCGCCCGGGCTGCACCGAGCCGGAGAGCGGCGTGGCCTGCCAGCTCGTTCCGGCCGCCGATGCGTACTGGATCGACCACGTGCTGAGGTCGATCGCCGTCGTCCCGCGGTTGAAGATCTCGACGAAGTCGTTCGTGTAGCTCGCGCCGCTGTTGCCGCCGCCCGCGTAGACCTGGCTGACGACCATGTCCGCGGACGCGCTCCGCGCCGCGGGGGCCAGCAGCAGGGCGACGGCGTAGGCGAGCACGAGGAGGAGACGAGCTCGAGGCATGGATGGCTCCAATCGGGAGGAGGAACGTGTCCTCGCCACTGGTAGCGGTCGCATCCACGACGCGAAACTGTCCTTTCGCGATTCGGCGCAGTCTCGAGAGCCTCTTGTTGCAGAGTGGCCGCGAGGCAGCGGGCTCGCGGGTCAGCCGGGCGGCCGAGCGCCGCGCTGCCTCAAGGCGAGAACGCGCGCCGCGGACTCCCGCACGCGCGCCCGAAGCGCCGGATCGGCGCGCGCCGCCGCCAGCAGGTGCTCGTAGACGGGTCGATACGAGCCCCGGCCCGTCAGCAGGAGCAGGTCAGCGCCGGCACGCAACGCACGCTCGGACACCGCCGTGATGGCTCCGGTGGCAAGCGACGCACGCGCCTCCAGGGAGTCGGTAACGACGACCCCCCGAAACCCGAGCTCCTCCCGGAGCAACCCCTCGACGATCGGGTGGGACTGCGACGCGATTCGGACGCGATCGAGCGTCGGGTACCGGGCATGGCCGACCATCACGAGCGGAACGCCCGCTCCGATCGCGGCGACGAACGGCGGGAGGTCCACCGCGTCGAGGGTCGCGCGGGAGTGCCGGACGGTCACGATCGCGTCGTCGGTGTTGGCCGGCGCAGCGCCGAGCCCCGGGAAGTGCTTGGCCGTCGCGGCAATCCCGCCAGCGCGCCACCCGCGTATCGCAGCTTGCACGGCGGTGCTTGCGACCTCCGGATCACGCGAGAACGACCTACTCGCGAGCGCTGCGCCGGAGACGCTCGGAACGTCTGCGACCGGCGCGAACGTGACGGTGACTCCCGCGTTGCGAAGCGCTCGCGCCGCCGACTCGGCATCTGCGCGAACGGACCCACGCCGGGCCTGCACCGGCTGCGCCGCCTGGGGACCGACCCAGGGAAGGCGCCGGACGTGGCCGCCCTCCTGGTCGACCGCGACGATTGGCCGTCCACCGGCGCGCCGAAGCTCACGCGTCAACGCGTGGAGCTGGTCACGGCCTGCGATGTTCGCCCCGAACAGGATCACTCCGGCGACCCGTCGTTCGCGAAGAGCTGTGCGCACGTAGGCGGGGACCGTCTTCCCGGAGAAGCTCAGAACGAGGACCTGCCCCACCTGCTCCTCGAGTGTCAGCGTGTCGACGGCGGCCGGAGAGCCCCGTACCCCGCCGGCGGAGACGAGCGCGACGAGCACGAAAGCGGCGAGCGTTGCGCGCACGGTCACGGCGAGGCAGTATCGCTGTGCCGATGAGCTTCGCCGTCGCCGCAGAGGCCTACGACCGATTCATGGGACGCTACTCGATCCCCCTCGCGTCGCTCTTCGCGGACTTCGCGGGCGTGACGTCGGGGCAGCGCATCCTCGACGTGGGCTGCGGTCCGGGCGCGCTGACCGAGCGTCTCGTCGCCCGGGTCGGCGCCGCGAACGTATCTGCCGTCGACCCGTCGGAGTCCTTCGTCGACGCCGTGGCGGAGCGCCTCCCGGACGTGGACGTGCGTCGCGCCGCCGCCGAGCACCTCCCTTTCCCCGACGATGCCTTCGACGCCGCGCTGGCGCAGCTCGTCGTGCACTTCATGGCCGATCCGGTGGCCGGGCTCCGCGAGATGGCGCGCGTGTGTCGCCCGGGCGCCGTGGTCGCAGCGTCCGTGTGGGATCACGGCGGCGGCAACGGGCCGCTCAGCGTCTACTGGGACGTCGTTCGCGAGCTCGATCCGGACGCTCTCGGCGAGTCGGAGCTCGCCGGAGCGCGCGAAGGTCACCTCACGGAGCTCTTCGAGGCCGCCGGCCTCCGCGACGTGGAGGAGGTCGCCCTCGAAGTCCACGTGCGGCACGAGACCTTCGAGGACTGGTGGGAGCCGTACACGCTCGGCGTCGGGCCGGCCGGCGAGTACGTCGCGGGCCTCGATGAAGCGGCCCGTGACCGTCTCAGACAACGCTGCGCCGAGGTCGTCCAGGCGCCCTTCACCTTGACCGCGCGTGCCTGGTCGGCGCGAGCGCGCGTCTAGCCGAACAGCTCCGCCTCGATCGCCTTCACGACCGGCCAGGCCCCGTCGGACCAGTTCGCGATGACCGTGACGGTCGTGCTGTTCGTCGGGTCGTGCAGCGAGCGGAACGAGACACCGGCGTCGTAGCCCTCGAGCGCGACGACTCCTCGCTCCCCATGAAGCCAGAAGCCGAGGCCGTACTTCCAGGGTGGTTCGCCGTCGCTCCGTGGCTTCGTCATCTCGGCGACACGCTCTCGCGGGACGATCTCACCGGCGAACAGCGCGGCCCAGAGGGCGCGCACGTCGGCGGCCGTCGTGTAGATGCCGCCGTCGCCCGAGCCGCGCACGGGCAGGTGGAGGACGTTCGTTCGAAGGCCGTCCGCGGCCAGGTAGCCGGCCGCGGTGCGCTCGGGAAGCTCGTCCGAGCGGAGGAAGGCGGTGTCGGTCATGCCGGCCGGAGCACACACACGCCTCTCGACGAGCTCACGGAACGCGATGCCCGACGCCCGCTCGCCGAGGAGAGCGAGCACGACGAAGCCGCCGTTGCAGTACGAGAAACGCTCGTCGGCAGCGAACTTCGTCGGATGCGCGTCGAGCACCGTGAGGTAGTCCTCCGTCTCGGCGAGGCGGTGCACCGGAACGGGCAGAACGTAGTCCGTGATCTCGCCCGCCAGATCCTCGTCGAAGTAGTCGCCGATCCCGGAGCGGTGGGCGAGCAGATGCTCGACCGTCACGTCGTCCGCGATCAGCGGGAGATCGCCGCGGAGCAGCTCGCGCGCGCGGGTGGCGAGACCCAGTACGCCCTCCTCGACGAGGCTCATCACGACGAGCGCGGTCATGCCCTTCACGCCGCTCGCAATCGCGAAGCGCGTGTCCGGGGTGTTGTCGATGCGCCAGCGCCGGTCGGCAAAGCCGTAGGCGCGCTCCACGAGGGGCTCGGCCCCCCGATCCACGCGGACGACGCCCGAGAACCGCGACGCCGCGGCCTGCTCGTCGACCACCGCCTCGAGAGAAACCATTGCTCGACGGTACCTGGTCTGTGGCAAGCTCCCGCGCATGGTTCCCGAGGCGCCGCTCGACGACACCGACGAGGGACGCGTCCCGAAGGGCGAGGGATGGTACGTCCTCAACGCGCGCGACTCGCGCTGGTACTACGTCGAGGGTCGCGGCGCGTTCTGCGACTTCGAAGGCGAGGTGGAGTTCCAGCAGCTCGGCATCAACATCCAGGTCTTCATGCCCGGCGAGGCGATGGCCATGTACCACTGGGAGGCCGACCAGGAAGACTTCCTCGTCGTGCACGGCGAGGCGTTGCTCATCGTCGAGGGCGAGGAGCGGCCGCTCCGGCAATGGGACTTCGTGCACTGCCCGCCGGACACGAAGCACACGATTCTCGGTGCGGGTGAAGGCCCATGCGTGGTCGTCGCGGTCGGCGCGAGGCAGCACATGGACGACCCCGGCTGGGGCGGGTACACGGTGGACGAGGTCGCGCTTCGGCATGAGGCCGGCGTGGAGCAGGAGACGACCGTTCCCGACGAGGCCTACGCGGCGATTCGCGCGAAGTACGGGGCGCGCGAGCCGACGCGGTATCGCGACGGCTGGCTGCCCTAGCCGAGTCGTCGGGCGACCCAGGTGAAGGGCTGCGCGACGCCGCGCGGCGTCACGTGCGACTCGCGGCGGGTGCTGACGACGTGGAACTCGTCCCCGAGCAGGTCGACGAGCTCCCCCGCCGAGTAGCGGCAGACCGGTAGCCCCGAGCGCGTCGCCGGACCGGCGCTCGCGAACGTTCCGACCACGACCGCGCCGCCCGGAGCAAGCGCCGCGCGCAGGGTCGCGAGGTACCGCACCCGGTCCGCGGCGTCGACCAGAAAGTGGAGAACAGCGCGGTCGTGCCAGAGCCCGAAGCGCCGGTCCGGCTCCCACTCGAGGAGATCCGCCTGGACGCACCGGACCGGCGCGTCGGAGGGAAGTCGTCCTCAGGTGACGTCGAGAGCCGCCCGGGAGAGATCCAGGACGGTGACATCCGTGAAGCCGCGTGCGAGCAGCCCGTCAGCGACGAACGATGCACGGACACGCTGACGCTGTGCGAACATGTGTTCGTATGCGATCGACCGCGATCCTGCATGCGGACCTGGACGCGTTCTTCGCATCGGTGGAGCAGCGCGACCAGCCGTCGCTTCGCGGGCGCCCGGTGATCGTCGGCGGAGGGGTGGTCCTCGCCGCGAGCTACGAGGCGAAGGCGTTCGGGGTACAGACTGCGATGGGCGGCAGGCAGGCACGGCATCTCTGTCCCGATGCCGTCGTCGTCCCTCCGCGCCTGTCCGCGTACTCCGAGGCGAGCAAGGCCGTGTTCGCCATCTTCGAGGACACGACGCCGCTCGTTGAAGGCCTCTCCATCGACGAGGCATTCCTCGACGTCCGAGGGCTCGAGCGGCTCGCCGGCACGCCGGCCGCCATCGCCGGACGGCTGCGAGCGCGCGTGCTCGCGGAGATCGGCCTTCCGATCACGGTCGGCGTCGCGCGGACGAAGTTCCTCGCGAAGGTGGCGAGCGGCGTCGCGAAGCCGGACGGACTCCTGGTCGTGCCGCCGGACGGGGAGCTGGCGTTCCTCCACCCGCTCCCCGTCGAGCGGCTCTGGGGCGTGGGACCCGTGACCGCCGCAAAGCTGCACGACCGCGGGCTTCGCACCGTCGGCCAGGTGGCCGCGCTCGAGGAAGCGACGCTCGTCTCGCTCCTCGGGCAGGCCGCAGGCCGCCACATCCATGCGCTCTCGCACAACCGCGATCCGCGGCGCGTGCAGACGGGTCGGCGGCGGCGTTCGATCGGATCGCAACGCGCGTTCGGGCGTGGGCGGACGCCGCCGGCGACGATTGACTCGTCGCTCATCGCCATCGTCGACCGCGTCGCGCGGCGGCTGCGTGCGGCCCGGAGGCGCTGCCGGACGGTGGTCCTCCGTCTTCGCTTCGACGACTTCACGAGGGCGACGCGATCACGAACGCTGCCCCGACCGACCGATCAGTCACAGGAACTGCTCGCCACCGCCCGCCGCCTGCTCGCAGAGGCCTCGCCGGTCATCGAGAGCCGCGGGATCACGCTCGTCGGCATCTCGCTCACGAATCTCGAGGACGTCGACCGCATGCAGCTCACGCTGACCGAGGACTGGCGGCCGGACGCGCTGGACGCGGCCGTCGACACGGTGCGCGATCGCTATGGCTCGTCGGCGCTCACACGCGCGGTGCTCGTCGGGCGCGACGACGGCATCTCGATGCCCCTGCTCCCCGACTGAGCGGCGCGAGGAATCGTCGGAGCCTCAGGCTTGGCCCCGAGCGTGGTCATCTGATGTCGACGCGGAACTTCCTCACGCGACCTCGGGGGCCGCGTGTGGATCGATCTCGACGTGGTGCTCGGCGACGTATGCCCCCTGGCGGAGCAGGAGCCCGCCGAGCGCGGCGGCCGTGATCGCGAAGAGGGCGCCCACGAGGAACGCCACGTGGTAGCCCCCCGTGAGGGCCGCGGCCTGGCTCGCGCCCGCCGCGAGCAGCGTGTCGGTCCGGGATGCGGCGAGGCTCGCGAGGACGGCGAGGCCGAGTGCGCCGCCCATCATGAACGACGTGTTGACGACACCCGACGCGAGCCCGGCTTCGGCCGGATCGACGTCGCTCATCGCCGCGAGCAGCACGGGATTGAACGCGATGCCGGCGCCGAGCCCGAGCAGGATCATCGCGGGCAGGACGTCGACGACGAAGCTCCCGTCCACCGGCGCGCGCGCGAAGAGCAGCAGGCCGACAGCCGCGAGTCCGAGCCCGGCGACCAGCGGCGGCCTGATGCCGAACCGCAGGACGAGCCTGGCGGAGAGGCCGATCGACAGGACGCCCATGATGATGTTCCCCGGCAGGAAGGCGAGGCCCACCTCCAGCGGGCTGTACCCGAGGACGAGCTGGAGGTAGAGCGCGGAGAGGAAGAACCACGCGAACATCGCCCCGGCCCAGAGGACACCCACGACGTTCGAGACCGCGATGTTCCGGAGGCGGAAGAGCCGGAGAGGCACGAGCGGCGACTCCACGCGCGACTCGATGAAGAGGAATGCGGCAAGCAGCGCACCCGAGACCGCCAGTAGGCCGAGCGTCCGTGCCGTGACCCACCCGACCTCGTTGCCGTTCACGATCGCGTAGACGGCCAGCATGAGCGAGGCGGTGATGGTCACCGCACCCGTCACGTCGAGCTTCTGCGCAGCGGTCGCCACGCGGGCGGACGGGATGAGCACCAAGGACAGAATGACGACCGCGATCCCGACGGGCACGTTCACGAGGAAGATCCAGTGCCAGTCGAGCGCGTCCGTGAGCACGCCGCCGAGCAGGACGCCGAGCGAGCCGCCACCGGACGCGACGAACCCGAAGATCCCCATCGCCTTCGCGCGCTCCGCCGGCTCCGTGAAGAGCGTCATCATCAGCGAGAGCGCGACCGCGGAGACGACCGCCGCACCGATCCCCTGCACGGCACGCGCACCCACGAGCATCTCCTGCGAGATCGCGAAGCCGCACGCGGCCGACGCGAGCGTGAAGAGGGTGATCCCGAGCAAGAACACGCGCCTGTGGCCGAAGAGATCTCCGAACCGCCCGCCGAGGAGCAGGAAGCCGCCGAAGGTGATCAGGTAGGCGTTCACGACCCACGCGAGCGACTCCTCGGAGAAGCCCAGGTCCTCGCGGATCGAAGGGAGCGCCACCCCGACGATCGTCACGTCGAGGACGATCATCAGGTCGCCGAGGCAGAGAACCAGGAGGGCGAGCCAGCGCGCGCGGGAGCTCAGGAGCATGGGTGGAGTCCTTTCGTCTCGATCTCGACGCTACGACCGACGCGCGGGTCGGAACTCATCGCTCGGCAGACTCCACGGCGATGGTCACGGTCGACACGCCCCATGGAGACGCTCGCGTCCACGAGCACGGAATCGAGCAACCACGCGGATGGCTCGTGCTTGGCCATGGCGCCGGCGGGGGCGTGACGTCTCGAGACCTGGTCGCCGCCACGGACGCGGCGCTGGAGGCGCGTTTCGGTGTCGTGCTGGTGGAACAGCCCTATCGCGTCGCCGGAAGGCGGAGTCCTGCGCCAGCGCACCAGCTGGACGCCGACTGGCTCGCGGTGGTCGACGCGCTTCGGAGACGCACCATCGCCGACGCTCCGCTCGTCGTCGGCGGCCGCTCCTCGGGCGCGCGCGTCGCCTGCAGGACGGCCGGTGACGCCGGCGCTGCCGGCGTTCTGTGCCTCGCATTCCCACTCGTCCCACCACGGCGGTCTGCGGGCAAGCCGGCGGCGAGCAGGCTGCCGGAGCTCGATGCCGTCACGGTTCCGACCCTCGTGGTGCAGGGGGAACGCGATCCGTTCGGCGTCCCCACAAGCTCCGCGTCGCGAACGGTGGTGCTGGTCTCGAGCGATCACAGCCTGCGTTCGGATCTCCCCGCAGTCGGAGCCGCCGTCCACGACTGGCTCGACCACCTCGTGCCGTAGAGCGGGCGGCACCCGTGGCGCCGCCCGCTCCTCGACTCAGGCCCCGCTGGGCTCGACCTCGGCAGCCGGACGCGGTGTGGTCGTCTCGCCGTCGTGCGGCGGCTCGATCGTGATGTTCGGCAGGATCCGGTCGAGCCAGCGCGGGATGTACCAGGTCTTCTCGCCGAGGAGCGTGAAGAACGACGGTACGAGCGTCATGCGAACGACGAGCGCGTCGGTCAGGATCGCGACGGCGAGCAGAAGGCCGAACTCCTTGGAGATGCGGTCGGACGTGAGGATGAACGCCGCGAAGACGGTGCCCATGATCAGCGCCGCGGCCACGACGACGCGGCCGATGGCGGCGATGCCGTGCTCGATCGCCTCCTTCGTCTCGAGGCCGTTTACGTGCTCCTCACGGATGCGGCTCATGAGGAAGACCATGTAGTCCATCGACAGCCCGAAGAGGATCGCGAACGCGATCGGGGGAACGAACGTCTCGATCGGCCCGGTCCGGTCGAGGCCCGTGAGCTCCATGAGGTACCCCTCCTGGATCACCAGCGTCAGCACGCCGAAGCCGACGAACGCCGACAGGATCGTCGTGACGGCTGCGGTCAGCGACACGACGATCGAGCGGAAGGCCATCGCGAGCACGAGGAACGTGACCCCGACGATGTACAGCAGGAACCACGGCAGCCGCTCGTAGATGCGGTCGCCGATGTCCTTGAACGCCGCATTCAGACCCGAGACGTACACCGCCGCCTCACTGCCCTCCGTCGCAGCCGGGACGACCTCGCCGCGCAGGCGGTCGACGAGCTCTCCCGTTGCCTCGTCCTGCGGCGCGGACTCGGGAGTCACGAAGACGATGGCGACGGTCTTGGCGTCGTTGAACTGCGGCTCGCCGGCTGACGCGACGCCCTGCAGGTTGCGAACGCCGTCATATACACGCTGCGGCGCCTGCTCGTCTCCGTTCACGTCGACGACGATCGGGATCGGCCCGTTGAAGCCGGGACCGAAGCCCGCGGCCAGCAGGTCGTACGCACGGCGTGCCGTCTGGTCGGTCGGCTGCGTTCCCTGATCGGACGCACCGAGCCGGACAAGCGCGGAGGTGGACGCGAGCAGCAGTCCGAGCACGAGGAGAACGACGAACAGCGGCTTCGCGTTCCTCGTGACGAACCGCCCCCAGCGACCGACGAGGCTCCGCTCGCGTGCGGCCTCGGAGTCGTCGAGCGGCCGCAGGAACGGCACCTTCAGCCGGTCGACCTTGTGGCCGAGCTTCGCAAGCACCGCGATCAGCAGAGAGTTGGCGATGAGCACCGTCGTGAGGACTCCGAGCGCCGAGCCGATGCCGAGCTTCGTCACGAAGTCGAGCCCGAAGAGCGCGAGCCCACTGACCGAGATGGCGACCGTGAGCCCGGCGAACAAGACAGCACGACCCGCCGACGCTCCAGCCTCCGCAGCTGCGTCACATGGAGGAAGCCCCTCGTGGAGCAGTTGTCGGAAGCGCGTGACGATGAAGAGCGAGTAGTCGATACCGACGCCGAGGCCGATCATCGACACAAGCAGGGGCGTGACCGTGTTGATGTCCGTGAATCCGGCGAGGATGAACAGCAGGAAGAACGCCGACATCACTGCCGTGATCGCGAGTGCGATGGGAATCGACGCGGCGGTGAACGTCCGGAAGACGACGAGCAGCACGATCAACGCGGCAAGGAGACCGAGTAGTTCTTGCGTCCCCTGCTCGATCGGCGGGAACTCGGCGTCGCCGTTGAACTCCGCCTGGACGCCCGCAGGCTCTACTGCCTCACGCACGGCATCCTGCACGGCGAGGACCCGCTCGCGGTCCTCCTCGTAGATGATCCGGTCGAACTGCGCTTCGGCGTACGCGATGCGGCCGTCGTCGGAGAACGTGTTCGGATCGAACGGATCGCCGACGCTGGTGATGCCCGCCTCGCCCTCGGGATCCGTCCCGGTCGGCTCGAACTCGGAGCTCTGCAGCGTCTGGATCGCCGCCGCGACCGCAGCCTTGCGCTCGGGGGTGTCGAGCCGCTCCCCCTCGGGAGCTGCGAAGACGAGGTTCAGCACGCCTCCCTGCTCGGACGCGAACTCGCTCTCGATCAGATCCGTCGCTCGCTGCGTGTCCGATCCCGGGATCTCGAACTCGTCCTTGAGGCTGCCGCCGACGGTCGCCACGAGCAGGATGAGCCCGGCGATGATCCCGACCCAGGCGATCACCACGCGCCACGGGTGGTTCGCGCACCAGCGCATCCAGCGCGCTAGTCCCCCGGTGGACAGTCGTTCGTGTGCTGACAGTCGTTCCTGCTCGGACATCCTCGAACCCCCCGGGTAGACGCTGCGGGTACGACCCGGCAGCCGGTCGAATCTCATCGGTCGCGAACCTGCGTTCTAGCACGACCGCTTGGCGGCACCGATTGGTTTCCTCGCGCGGTGGGGTCTAGATCCCGATGCCCGGAGCGTCCCGGAAGGCCGCGTTCGCCATTCGCGGCCCGATCACCCGTGCAGACCTCCCGGGTCTGTGTGACCGCGTGTGCGCCATCCTGGCCGGGCACAGGGGTGTCGTCGGCTGCGACGTTGCGGGCGTACCTGCAGACGCGGTGACGGTGGACGCGCTGGCCCGGCTCCAGCGCGGGGCACGAAGCCACGACTGCCACGTCGTGCTGTGCAACGCCTCGGCCGAGCTCGTCGAGCTGATCGAGCTGATGGGCCTCTCGAACGTCCTCGCCGAGCTCTGATCAGAGGTCGGCGTACTCGAGCGGGAGCCCGAAGCGCGGGAACAGCTTCTCGACGTCGAGGAAGAAGGTGAGCTCGACGACCTTGCCATCCTCGATCTCGAGAACCTGGAGTGCCCAGGGGACGTAGCCGTCACCGTCGTCGGCCGGCTTGTACTGGCCGAAGGCCGGCGCGCCGTTGGCAGACCCGGCGGGGACGACGCGCGATCCGTCGCAGCCGAGGCCAGGGCCGTACCACCATGTGAAGATGTCGTCACGCCCGTTCAGCCAGAGGTCGAACGGCGGCATCGACTGCGTCGCATCCTCGTGGACGAGTGACGTGAGAGCGTCCATGTCGTACGCCTCGAACGCTGCGACATACCGGCGGAGAAGCTCCTCGTCGGCAGCGTCGACGGACGGCGAGGTCGTCGCAGGCTTGGCCTCGCTCGTCTCCAGCGTCGCGCGCGCTCGCTGCAGCGCGCTGTTGACCGACGCAACGCTCGTCTCGAGGAGCTCGGCGACCTCCGCCGCCTTCCAGCGCAGCACCTCGCAGAGGATCAGGACGGCGCGTTGCCGGGGCGGCAGGTGCTGGAGCGCCGCGACGAAGGCGAGCCGGACGGACTCGCGGGTGCCCACGATCTCCGCTGGGTCGCCGCCCGAGACGACGAGGCTGTCCGGCATCGGCTCGATCCAGAGCTGATCCGGCGTCCGAAGGTTCTCGACCACCGGCTCGCCCGCAGGGCCGAGATCCATCGGCCGGGCGCGGCGCTTGCGGCTCTCGAGCATGTCGAAGCAGACGTTCGTCGCGATGCGGTAGAGCCACGACTTGAGCGCCGAGCGCCCCTCGAAGCGGTCGTAGGAACGCCACGCGCGGATGAGGGTCTCCTGCACCGCATCCTCGGCGTCGACCGAACCGAGCATGCGATAGCAGTACGCGGTCAGCTCGACCCGGTAGGCCTCGAGCTGCTGCTCGACGGCGAGCGTGGCGGAGCTCATGGCGCCCACCGTAGCGAACGCTGTCAGCGCAGCAGTGGAAGCACGCGGTCGCAGATCAGCTCGACGCCGGAGAGCGGCGTTCTGCCCTGCGGTGTCCCGAGCTCGACCCGGTCGGCGCCCGCGTCCCAGAGCTCGCGCACGCGCTCGGCTACCTCCTCCGGCGTGCCGGCGATGCAGAACCGCTCGAGCTGAGGCTCGGCGCCTGGCTCGAGTGTCGGGTCGTGAGCTGCGACGACGTCGAGGTACGGCCCGACGATCTCCGCCGCGCGCTCGCGTGCCCACGCCGCGTCCGGGTCGACGACGGTCACGCACCCGACGACGAGCTTCACCGACGGGTTTCCG
This sequence comes from Gaiellaceae bacterium, assembly GCA_036276015.1. Taxonomy (GTDB): domain Bacteria; phylum Actinomycetota; class Thermoleophilia; order Gaiellales; family Gaiellaceae; genus GMQP-bins7. The sequence continues at coordinate 22,287 of DASUCN010000036.1, forward strand.
ATCCACTCGCGCATGGTCGGAAGCAGCTCGCGGTTCGCGGTGCCGCCGATCTTGAGCTCGTCGGCAACCGTCCCGGCCCAGCGGGCCGTCGCCCTCCCCCACGTGCCGATCAGAAGCGGCACCGAGGCACGAACACGCGGGTAGGCGAGCGTCGTGCCCGGCTCGAGCACGAAGCGCTCTCCGGGGACACCCGCGTCGTCGCCCGCGAGAAGCGCGCGCACGATCGCGACCGCCTCCTCGAGCGCCGCCAGCGGACGGCTCTCCTCGATCCCGAGGCGGTCGAGCCAGGCGCCCTTCGCGAGCCCGAGATAGGCGCGGCCGCCGGAGACCGCATCGAGCATCGCGGTCTGCCCTGCGATCTCGTACGGGTGCAGCGTGAACGGGTTGAGCGCGGCGGGACCGAGGCGGATGCGCTCGGTGACACGCGCCATGAGCAACAGCGGCCCGATCGCGGGCTGGTAGAGGAGGTCGTGGAAGACGGAGAGGACGTCGATGCCCGCGTCCTCGGCCCGGCGGGCTATCGCCTCGTATGTCTCAGGCGCCTGGTCCGTGCGGAGCCCGATCCCGAGCTCGCGGGTGATCTACGTCAGCTCCTCGGTGACGAGCGTGCGCTCGCCGATCCGCTCGATGCGCATGATCAGCCGCTCGTCCGGGTCGGGGCACGCCACGAGTGCGTCGCGCTCGAGCCAGTCCTCGTCCGGAAGCTGCCGCATCTTCGCCGGGAGAAGCGCGAGAACCGACTGCATGGCAAAGAGGCAGAAGTGCTTGCCCTCCGGGATGCGGACGCGGCTCGACTCGGTGACCTCGAAGTAGTCGCCGACCTCGAGCCCGCAGACCGAGCGCCCGTCGATGCGCTCGACGGTCACGCGCAGGTCGTAGAGCAGCATCTCGGTCATCTCGGGGTCGAGCGTAACCGCCCCGAGCCGCGGTCGAAGACGATGACGTGCAGTCACCCGACGGCCCGCGCCGTGGGGTTCCCGCGCCCACCCGCGCATCGCTAGGGTGCGCGACTCATGAGCGAGCTCGCCGCCCCGCGCGCCCCGGCGCATGAGCACGGCGTCAACCCGTGGCTCGTGCTCGTGCTCGTGTGCATGGCGCAGTTCATGGTGATTCTCGACGCGACGATCGTGAACGTCGCACTGCCGTCTATCCAGACCGACCTCGAGATGTCGGACGCCGACCTGCAGTGGGTGGTCAACGCCTACACGCTCGTGTTCGGCGGATTCCTGCTCCTTGGTGGACGCGCTGGTGACCTCATCGGACGCAAGCGCGTATTCCTCGTCGGCGTCGTGGTCTTCACCGTCGCGTCGCTTCTCAACGGGCTCGCACCGACGTCGGAGGCGCTCATCGTCTTCCGCGGCCTGCAGGGTCTCGGCGCCGCCCTCATCGCTCCGGCTGCCCTGTCGATCATCACGACGACCTTCGAGGAAGGCGCGGAGCGGACGAAGGCCATGGGCGTCTGGGCGGCGATCGCCGTCGGCGGCGGCGCGGTCGGGCTCGTGCTCGGCGGCGTGCTCACGACGACGCTCTCCTGGCCGTGGATCTTCTTCGTGAACGTCCCCGTCGGGATCGCGGTCTTCATCGCCTCGCTCCGGTACGTCCCCGAGTCGAAGGACGAGCACGCGCACAAGAGCTTCGATGTGGCGGGCGCCGTCACCGTCACCGCCGGCCTGCTCGTTCTCGTCTACGGCATCGTCAAGGCGCAGGAGAACGGCTGGACGTCGCTCCGCACCGGAGGCTTCTTCGCCGCTGCGCTGATCCTGCTCACAGCGTTCGTCCTCATCGAGCGGCGCTCGGTCGAGCCGCTCGTGCGGCTGAGCATCTTCCGCGTGCGCACGGTACGCGCCGCCAACGTCGTCATGTTTCTCGTCGCGGCCGGGCTCTTCGCGATGTTCTACTTCAACACGCTCTACCTCCAGCGCGTCCTCGACTACACGGCGCTCGAGGCGGGGCTTGCGTTCCTCCCGTTCACCGCGGGGATCATCATCGGCGCGGGTCTCTCGCAGGGCCTCGTCCCGAAACTCGGCGCGAGGGAGGTCCCGCTCATCGGCATGCCGATGGCGATCGTCGGCCTGCTCCTGTTCATGCGGCTGGAGCCCGACGGCTCGTACCTCACGGACCTGCTCCCAGGGATCATGCTCGCGTCGATCGGGATGGGGCTCACGTTCGTGCCGATCACGCTGATCGCGACGAGCGGGATCCCGTCCGACGACGCCGGGCTCGCGTCGGGTCTCTACAACACGTCGCAGCAGATCGGCGGCGCGCTGGGGCTCGCCGTCCTCGCAACGCTCGCCGTGGACGCGACGGAGGAGACGCTCCTCGGCCTGGGCCGCGAGCCACAGCCGGCCGACCAGGCGCAGGCCCTCGTCGACGGCTTCCACGTCGCGTACCTCGGGAGCGCGGTGCTCATCGCAGTCGGGTGGTTCGCGCTGTTCTTCCTCCTCCGGCGGGAGGACGTCGTCGCAGTCGGCGAGGGCGAAGCGGCTCTCGGTACGACGGCCGGCTGACGGCCGGCAGAGCCTAGGTTGACTCGAGTGCCGCCTTCGCGGCCGCGACCTGCTCGCGACGCGACTTCGTCAGCTCCTGGACGAAGATCTGGATCGTCGCGGCGAGCGGAACGGCGGTCAGTGCGCCGAGAACGCCGAGCAGCGCGCCGAAGAGGGTGACTGCGACGATGATGAAGAAGGCCGAGAGCTGGACGGCTTTCCCCTGGATCTTCGGGGTGAGGATGTTGTTCTCGAGCTGCTGGTACGCGAGGACGACGACGAGCATGATGATCGCCGCCGTCAGGCCCTCTTCGGCCCACAGCGTCGGGACGAGGATGAAGCCGGCGATCGTCGCGCCGATGTTCGGGATCATGTCGAGCAGCCCCGCGATGACGCCGAGCGCGAGCGCGTAGCTCGAGCCGAGGAGCCAGGCGGTCGTCCCCTGGATCGTGCCGGCGATCGTCGCGATCACGATGACGCCGATCGCCCAGCGCGAGATCGTCTCCGTGACGCGCTCCCAGACGTGAAGCCAGCGCTCGTCATCGCCCGGCATGAGGACGCTCGAGAGCGCGCGCTTGAGGTTCCCGACGTCAGTGAGGAGAAACAGGCAGATGAAAAGGATCGTGAAGCCCGCGAGGAAGACCGAGAAGAAGCCGCCCGCGATGCCGAGAACCGCCGAGATCGCATCGGGCACGGACGTCGACACCTCCTCCGCTCCGTCCTGCACGTTGCCCGCCGCACCCGAGTCGCCCAGCCACGAGAGCTCGTCCGAGCTTCGGAGCTCGTCGACGATCTCCGGCAAGTCCTGGAGGAAGTCGCGCACGCTTCCCACGAGGGGCACGAGGAGAAGAAGCAGCACGAAGCAGACGATGAGCGCACTCCCGAGCACGGTCACCGTGGCGGCGAGGCCGCGCCCGAGGGGCGTCTTCGCCATGACGAACCGAACGGGGTACTCGAAGACGAACGCGAGGAAGATGCCTACGAAGACGATGAGGAAGGTGTCCCCGATCGCCCGGAACGCGGCCATCAGCCCGACGGCGATCGCGAGGATGAGAACCGTCCTGATCGGGAGCAGGAGCTCGATCCGGCGCAGCTCGGGCGACTCCATCGCGGAGACTGTAGGAACCGCACCGGTCGAACCGGACTCCCTTCGCCTCACTTCGCACGTTCTTGACCATGGCGCTTCTGCACGCGAGGATCGCTGCGCCGTCCGGAAGAGGGGGAAAGCGGCGAGACATCCGCTGAGTTCGTGAACGCGCTGCCGCGCAGTGCATACGCATTGGCGCGGAGACCAGACCAAACGAGGGGAGATTTCGTGCGAAGGATCCAAGTAGCGGCGATCAGCCTGGTCGCGATCGTCGCGACCATGGGGCTTGCGTCAGCCTCGTCCGCGAGCGTGCAGTCGTGTGCGGTCCGCAACAACAACACGCACGCGAAGCTTCAGCAGTGCGTAACGCTCGAGGGTGCTCGCGCGCACCAGGCGGCGCTCCAAGCGATCGCGGACGCCAACGGCAGCACCCGGGTCTCGGGTTCTCCGGGATACGACCTGTCGGTCGAGTACGCCGAGAGCGTGCTCGAGGCCGCGGGCTACACCGTCACGGTTCAGCCCTTCCAGTTCCAGACGTTCATCACACTGAGCCCGACGATCCTCGAACAGGTCTCGCCGACGCCCTCCGGGCCGGTCGCGAACACCATCCTCAGCTACTCGGGAAGCGGTGACGTGACGGCTCCGGTCAGCGTGCCGAGCGGTGACTTCCGAGGGTGCACCGCTGCCGACTTCGCAGGGTTCCCGGCGGGCAACATAGCCCTCATCAGCCGCGGGGCGCCGGCGGGCTTCCCGGTCGCGTGCACATTCGCATTGAAGGCGACGAACGCCTACAACGCTGGTGCGTCGGGCGTCGTCATCTACAACAACGCGACGGGCGTGATCAACGGGACGCTCGGGAACGACTTCAGCCTGAACCTTCCGGTGACCTCCGTGACGCAGGCGATCGGCCAGCAGCTCGCTGCAACGCCGGGACTCGTCATGCGCCTCAAGGCAGACACGTTCCGTGGGCAGGCGACGTCATACAACGTCCTCGCAGAGTCGAGCACCGGCAATCCGAACAACGTCGTCATGGTCGGGGCGCACCTCGACTCCGTGAACGCCGGGCCCGGCATCCAGGACAACGGCTCCGGGAGCGCGGCGATTCTCGAGGTCGCCGAGCAGATGGCGAAGGTGAAGCCGTACAACAAGGTGCGCTTCGCCCTTTGGGGGGCAGAGGAGTCCGGCCTCGTCGGCTCGAGCTACTACGTGAACAACCTCTCCCAGGCTGAGCGAGACAAGATCGCCCTCTACCTCAACTTCGACATGATCGGGTCCCCGAACCATGTCTTCTTGGTCTACGACGGAGACGACTCGGACGCCACCGGCGCCCCTGCCGGCCCGGACGGGTCGGCTGAGATCGAGAAGACCTTCGAGCGCTTCTACACGGCTCGCGGGCTTCCATTCAAGGGCACCGACTTCTCAGGTCGCTCGGATTACGGGCCGTTCATCGCGGCTGGGGTCGACATCCCGGCAGGCGGGCTCTTCACCGGCGCCGAGGGAATCAAGACCGCGGCCGAGGTCGCACTCTGGGGCGGTACCGCGGGCGTGCAGTACGACCCGTGCTACCACCTCGCGTGCGACACCTTCGCCAACATCAACGCGGCCGCGTTCGACGTGAACACCGACGCGGTCGCGTACTCCACGCTCCAGTACGGGATGACGACGGTCGACGTCAACGGCGTCCCGGGAAACCCGGACTTCGAGACGTTCGGGCCGGCGGTGGGACCCGTCGCGGGCGGGAGCTCGCAGGGCGGGCTGCACGACGATCACGAGAGGCTCGGCGACTAGCAGGGATGATGCGAGGGCCCGCGCCGATCGGCGCGGGCCCTCGCGCCTGGCTCCATCGCGACTATCGTCCTCGCGTGGCCGACTGGGAGACGGTGCGCGAGATCTCAGGCTCCTTCCCCGGCGCGGAGGAGTCGACGACGTACGGCAAGCCGGCGTTCAAGGTCGCCGGCAAGCTCTTCGCCTGGCTGAGCCCCGACCGGGCCGCGGAGGGTGCGCTCGCGGTTCGTGTCGACCCCGACGAGAAGGAGCACATCCTCGCTGCCGATCCGGCGACCTTCCAGACGGCGCACTACGAAGGACATCCGATCGTGCTGATCGACCTCGACCGGGTCACACGCCGCCGGCTCGAGGAGCGGATCGAGGACAGCTGGCTCCTCCGAGCGCCGAAGCGGCTGGTCGACGCCTACGTCACCGAGCGCGGTTAGGTCGCGCTCGCGACGAAGGCGGAGATCGCGGCCGTGAACGCGTGGCGGCTCGACTCCCATGCGTAGAACATGTGTCCGCCGCCGTAGTGCTGAACCGTGAGGCGCTCCGCCGTCTGCGGATCGAGCCGCATGAGGTTCCGGAGCCGGTCGGTCGCGAAGTACGGCGTCACGAGGTCGTAGCGGCCGTGCGTGACGAAGGCCTTCATGTGCGGGTTCAGCGCCATCCCGTAGCGGAAGTCGTCCGTCGCGCCGGGCGGGGAGGCGAACGCGTGCGCCTCGGCGTCGTTCTTCCAGGACGTGAACACATCGTAGGCGAGGAGCGCGTACTCCCGCTCGGTCTGGACGCCGATCTCGGAGCGCAGCATCCGGTTCACGGCCATCGTGTACGCGGGGCTGATGCCGGCCAGCGTCGGATCCGGCCACGTGAACTCGGTGCGGTCGGGGAACGGATCGGCGGCCGTGATCGTCGCGTCGTAGAGCCCGACCACCTTGCGCTCGTCGCGCAGGAGCTCGCGAACGAAAGCGAGGATCCCTACCCGCCCATTCGCTCGAGCCACGACGTCCGGCGCCAGACCGACGAGATCGCCGAGTCGCGCGAGGATGCGGTCGCGCTCCTTCGCCGGCATCGCCGCGCCCCGTGTGAGCAGCGTCGTGTACTCGCCGGTGGCGAACTCCTCCGCCGCGCGTAGCGCCTTCTCGAGCGAGGAGCCCTTCCGGAACGCCCGCGAGCGGCCGTGGTGCAGGGCAGCAGCCGCCATCGTCGGCACGCGCTCGACCCACGGCAGGACGTCGTAGTCGGTCGGCGTCAGGCTCGTGATCTCGAGGGTGGGCGAGATGAGAATCGCGCCGTTGAGGCCGATGCCCGCGGTCTCCTGCAACACGCGAGCGAGCCGCGCGACGCGATATCCGCCGTAGCTCTCGCCGGCGATGAAGACGGGTGAGCCCCAGCGACCGTTGTCGGACAGCCAGCGACCCATGAACTCGCAGAGAGACTCGAGATCGCGCTTGTACCCGAAGTACTCCTTCGGATCCGGCGTGTCGTCGGGCTTGCCCGCGTTCTTCTCGTCCCCCTTCTGCTCGGGCTCGATGACGCGGCTGAATCCGGTCCCGACGGGATCGACGAAGACGAGGTCGGTGAAGCCGAGCCACGAGGACTCGTTCTCCACGAGTCTCGGCGGCATCGACGGAAGCGTGCCGTCGGGTGGGAAGTCGACGCGGAGCGGGCCGACGGCCCCCATGTGGAGGTAGGCCGACGCCGCGCCGGGGCCGCCGTTGAAGACGAAGGTGAGGGGCCGATCACGGTCACCGTCCGCGATGTACGCGACGGAGAAGATCTCCGCGGCGGGCTTCTCCTTCTTGCGGAGCACCGTCCACCTGGCGGTCGCCGTATAGCCCACGGCCTTCCGGCCGCGACCCCAGCTGCCGCTCGTCTCGGCACCCGCGGGCGGCTCGTGGTCCGGCTTCTTCTCGTCCTTCTCGGCCTTCGTGTCGTCGGTCATGGGCGGGCACGCTACCGACTTCCCCGCAGGGCAGGAGCGGTCGACTCCCGATGCCGGCGCGCGACGGGCGAATCACGCTGCTGACGGGACACAGGAGGCACGGCATGGGCCAGTTCGCAGCCGAGAAGTCCGCCGCACGCAGGGTGAGTACGCCGACCCAGGCACCTGGATCGGCGTTCTTCGCGCTCATGGCCGGCCTGTGGGGAGCGTTCGTCGCGCTCCTCGCCGCGTCGCCCGCAACCCTGGACGACGCGTACGACTGGCTGACCGGGCTCCCGATCGTGTGGGAGATCCTCATGTGGATCCTGACCTTGCCGTGGACGCTCGCCTACCTCGTCTACGACAACTCCTGGGCGCACTGGCTGCGTGTGACCGTCGTCTCGCTGATCGTGATGGTGCATCTGGGCATCACGGCGCCGCGCGCTCCACGCCGGTAGGCATCAGCTTGAGCAGGCGGACGTTCGCAGCGACGAACCCGGGCCGCGACGGTCAGCGCCGCTCCTAGGTGCTGTTCGACGCTGGAGCCCGAGTTTCTACTGATGAGGGTTCCCGCAATACCGCATACGATCGAGTCGACCGAGGGAGGAATCCGTGGAAGCCAGGCAGGCATATCCCGTCCAGATCGAGGGTCATCTCCAGCCGAATCTCAGCCGCTGGCTTTGGCTCGTGAAGTGGTTGCTCGCGATCCCGCATTACATCGTGCTCGCGTTCCTCTGGCTCGCGGTGCTCGTCCTGACCGTCGTGGCGTTCTTCGCGATCCTGTTCACGGGCCGCTACCCACGAGGCCTCTTCGACTTCAACGTCGGCGTGTTCCGCTGGACCTGGCGCGTCGCGTTCTACTCGTACGGCGCGCTCGGTACCGACCGCTACCCGCCGTTCACGCTGGACGACGTGCCGGACTACCCGGCTCGGCTGAACATCGCCTACCCGGACCAGTTGTCGCGCGGGCTGGTGCTCGTGAAGTGGTGGCTCCTGGCGATCCCGCACTACATCGTGGTCGGTCTGTTGCTTGGAGGCGGGAGCTACGCTGCCTCGCGCGTCGACGATTGGGTGTGGAGCGCCGGGTTCGAGACGGGTCTCATAGGTGTTCTCGTCTTCTTCGCCGGCGTTGCGCTCCTCTTCACGACGCGCTACCCGCAGGGTCTCTTCGACTTCGTGCTCGGGCTCGACCGCTGGGTCGCGCGCGTCGGCGCGTACGTCTTCCTCATGCGGGACGAGTACCCGCCGTTCCGCCTCGACCAGGGCGGTTCGGACGTACCGCTCGACGGGACGGGTGAGCTCGAGCCCGCGACGGACGCCACCGAAGCTGCAGCGATCGAGCCGAAGCCCGGTCGCTCGACCGCCGGACGCATCGTCCTGATCGTCGTCGGCGTGATCGCCGGTGTGATCGCGCTCGGCATGCTGGCCGGAGGCTGCGCCCTCGTCGGCATCGACCGGACGCAGCGCGACGACGACGGCTTCCTCATGTCGCCAAGCCAGGAGTTCTCGTCACCTGCGTACGCCGTCGTGTCCGAGACCGCCGACCTCGACACCGACGGTGCGGAGTGGGCCCTCGATACCTTCCTCGGCACCGTTCGCATCACGAGCGAGAGCGATCGCGACGTCTTCGTCGGGATCGGCCCGGCAGCCGAGGTCGACCGCTACCTCGAAGGCGTCGAGCACGACGTGGTCGACGACCTCGACTCGAGCGGAGATCCCGAATACGCCCGGCGGGCAGGAGAGGCGCCCGACGGTGCACCCGGCGAGGAGACGTTCTGGGTCGCCTCCGTGACGGGTGCCGGTGAGCAGACGCTCGACTGGGAGCCCGTCGACGGCGACTGGCGCGTCGTTCTCATGAACACGGATGCCTCGCGGGGCGTCTCGTCGGACATGAGCATCGGAGCCGAGCTCGACACGGTTCTCTGGATCGGGATCGGACTGCTCGGCGTCGGAGCGCTCCTCGCGGCCGGAGCCGCCCTCGCGATCACCGGGGCTGTGCGCCGGGGCGGCTAGCCCCTCCCGCCCGCTAGAACCTCATCGTGGAGATCGGTGTCTTCACGTTTGCGGACACGCGCGGCGGCGAGATCGGGGCCGGAGAGCGGCTGCGTGACCTGATCGAGGAGATCGAGCTCGCCGAAGAGGTCGGGCTCGATCTCTTCGGCGTCGGCGAGCACCATCGCCCGGACTTCGCCGTGTCCACACCCGCGGTCGTGCTCGCCGCGGCGGCCGCGCGTACCGAGCGGATCCGGCTCACGAGCGCCGTCACCGTGCTCAGCTCGGACGATCCGATCCGCGTCTTCCAGGAGTTCTCGACCGTCGACCTCCTGTCGGGCGGTCGCGCGGAGATCATGGTCGGGCGCGGCTCGTTCATCGAGTCGTTCCCGCTCTTCGGGTACGACCTCCGCGACTACGACCGCCTGTTCGAGGAGAAGCTCGCCGCGCTCCTTCACGTGCGTGAGACGGGCACGTCGCCCGACGGGTATGGCGTCTACCCGAGCCCGCTGCAACACCCGCTTCCGATCTGGGTCGCCGTCGGCGGGACGCCCGAGTCGGCCGTGCGCGCCGGGATGCTCGGCCTGCCGATGGCGCTCGCGATCATCGGCGGTCTCCCGGAGCGCTTCAAGCCGTTCGCCGAGATCCACCGGCGCGCGGCGGCGGAGGCAGGTCGCGAAGCACCGAGGCTCAGCATCAACTCGCACGGGTACATCGCCGAGAGCGCCGAGCGGGCGCTCGACGAGTCGTTTCCGTACGTCTCCGAGGCGATGAACCGCATCGGACGCGAGCGCGGCTGGCCGCCGATGTCGCGGGCCGACTACGACGCCGCGGCGACGCTGCGCGGGGCGAACTTCGTCGGATCGCCCGAGCAGGTCGTCGAGAAGATCCTCTTCCAGCACGAGGTCTTCGGCCACGACCGGTTCTTGATCCAGTTCACGGTCGGGGGCATCCCCCACGAGGGCATCCTGCGCTCGATCGAGCTCCTCGGCCGCGAGGTCGCACCGGCAGTACGCGAGGCCCTCGGCGCCTCGTAGGATCGCGCCGTGGGCATCGAGCGCTTCGACCGCGTGCCGCTGCTCTTCGGCCCCTCACCGGTCCACCGGCTGGAACGGCTGAGCGAGCACCTCGGGGGCGGCGTCGAGATCTGGGCGAAGCGCGAGGACTGCAACTCGGGTCTCGCGTACGGCGGCAACAAGGTTCGGAAGCTCGAGTACCTCGCCGCGGAGGCGCTCGCGCAGGTGTGCGACACGCTCGTCTCGATCGGCGGCGTCCAGTCGAACCACACCAGGCAGGTCGCGGCGGTTGCGGCACACCTGGGGCTGGGCTGCGTGCTCGTCCAGGAGCACTGGGTCGACTGGCCGGACGCCGTCTACGACAAGGTCGGCAACATCCTCCTCTCGCGGATCTTGGGCGCGGACGTCCGCCTCGACGCAGCGGGCTTCGACATCGGGTTCCGGAGGAGCTGGGAGGACGCGCTCGCCTCGGTCGAGGCAGCGGGCGGGAAGCCGTACGCGATTCCGGCCGGGGCCTCGGACCATCCCCTGGGCGGACTCGGCTTCGCCCGGTGGGCCGACGAGGTGGCCGAGCAGGAGCACGAGCTCAGCGTCTTCTTCGACACCGTCGTCGTCTGCTCGGTGACGGGCTCGACGCAGGCGGGGATGATCGCGGGCTTCGCGGCGCAGGACACGCAACGCACCGTTCTCGGCATCGACGGCTCGGCGACCGTCGAGCAGACGTGGGAGCAGATCGCCCGCATCGCGCGCCGCACGGCGGAGGCGATCGCGCTCGGGCGCGAGCTGGTCGATGGCGAGATCGTCCTCCTCGACGAATGGCATGCGGGTACGTACGGAATCCCCGACGAGAAGACGATCGACGCCATCCGCCTGTGCGCACGTCTCGAAGGCGTGCTCACCGATCCCGTGTACGAGGGGAAGTCGATGGCCGCCCTGATCGACCTCGTTCGCTCGGGTCGGATCGCCTCCGGCTCGCGCGTGCTCTATGCGCATCTGGGCGGCCAGCCTGCGCTGAACGGGTACTCGGGCGTCTTCTGAAAGACGGCGGGTGGCGGCCGGGCGACCGGAGCCATCACAATGGAAGTCGTGAGCCAGGTCATGGACGCCCTCGAGGACGCACGCGCAGCCGCCGGCCGGCAGGCGTGGCGCGCCGCGTACGAGGCGTACTCGAAAGTGGACGGCGGGCTGGGTGCGGCCGATCTCGAGAGCTACGGCGAGGCTGCGTGGTGGAGCGGCAAGCTCGACGAGGCGATCTCGCGCCGCGAGGACGCGTACGCCGCCTACACGGCCGCGGGCGACGTCCTCGGCGCAGCGCGTATGGCGCTCACGCTCTCCTGGGACTACGAGGGGCGCGGCGCGTTCGCGGTCGCGAGCGGCTGGCTCGCGAACGCCGAGCGCCTGCTCGCCGATCAGCCTGAGTCGCCGGAGCACGCGCGCTTCCTCATGATCAAAGCAATCACGGCACTGTTTGCCGAGGGGGACTACAGCCGGGCGGTGGAGCTCTTCGACCAGAGCTACGCACTCGCGAAGCGCGTCGGCGACCGCGACGTCCAGATGCTCTCGCTCTCCGGAAAGGGCCGGACGTTCATCAAGATGGGCGAGATCGACCAGGGACTCGCGCTCCTCGACGAGGCGACCGCGTCGGCGATGTGCGGCGATCTCCGCGCGCACTCGGCAGGGCTCGTCTACTGCCTCACCATCAGCACGTGCCAGGATCTCGGCGACTACCGGCGCGCGGCCGAGTGGACGGAGACCGCGAATCGCTTCTGCGACAAGCTCGACGTCACGGGCTTCCCCGGTGCGTGCCGCATCCATCGAGCCGAAGCGCTGCGCATGCGCGGCGACTGGCCCGCGGCCGAGGCGCAGGCGATCGCAGCCTGCGAGGAGCTGAGCGACTTCGACCGCTCCATCACCGCGAGCGGTCACTACGAGATCGGCGAGATCCGGCGCAGGCGCGGCGACTTCGCCGGGGCCGAGGAGGCCTACCGAATCGCGAACGAGATGGGACGCGAGCCGCAGCCTGGTCTAGCGCTCCTTCGCCTCGCCGAGGGGAAGGTGGACGCCGCGGTGGCGGGCATCACGCGGACGCTCCAGGACGCTCACGACCCGCTCTTTCGCCTCCGGCGGCTTCCCGCGCGGATCGAGATCGCGCTCGCGGCCGGCGACCTGACGACCGCGCGCGCTGCGGCCGACGAGGCCGAGTCGATCGTCGACTCGTACAAGATCGGAGGCCGGCGCACGGCGGCGTTCGACGCGATGCTCCACTTCTCGCGCGGCCAGATCCTCGTGGCCGAGAAGGACTGGGACGGCGCCATCGCCGCGCTCCGCCGTGCCCGGGACGAGTGGCAGAGCGTCGGCGCGCCCTACGAGACCGCGCGGGCGCGCATGGTACTCGGACTCGCCTTCCGGCGGAGTGGAGACGAGCACGCTGCGACCGACGAGCTCGAAGGTGCGCTCGCGACCTTCGAGCGGCTCGGCGCGCGACCCGAAGAAGCGCGGCTCCGCGAGCAGCTCGGGCGCACCGAGGTCCGGCGGACGTTCCTGTTCACCGACATCGTCGACTCGACAAGGCTCCTCGAGACGCTTGGCGACGAGAAGTGGAAGCGGCTGCTCAGCCGGCACGACGAGCTCGTTCGCGAGTGCATCGCCCAAAGCGGAGGCGAAGTCGTCAAGCAGACGGGCGACGGCTTCTTCGCGTCGTTCGAGAGCCCGCGGCCGGCGCTCGACGCGGCGGTCGCGATCCAGCGCGCGCTCGCTGCCGAGATCGTCGCACCCGACGTGCGAATCGGCGTGCACGCCGGTGGCGCCTTCCGTACCGAGTCGGACGACTACGGCGGGCAGGGCGTGCACGTCGCGTCCCGCATCGGCTCCGCGGCGGGCGCCGGCGAGATCCTCGTCAGCACCGAGACGTTGGACGGCGTCGGCTCGTCGCTCCGACTCTCGGAGCCACGGACGGCGACATTGAAGGGCGTCGAGCAGCCCGTCGAGGTCGTCGCCGTGGATTGGCGGTGAGGCGGCTCGCCGTCTCTGTGCTCGTCGTGGCGTTCGCCGTCGTCGTCCCGACGGGAGGCGCCACACATCGCACCTCGCAGCAGTTCGTCGGGCCACCCGCGTCGATCGTGCAGTACGGGTACGTCCGTACGGTGACGCGCACGGGGACGACGTACCGGCTCCGCTTCGACCCGGCCCTGTGGCTCACCGGCTCGACGGCACAGCGAGCCGCCGTCGAGGACGGCGTCCTCGGGCCCGGCGAGCCCGTCCCGAACGACTACTACATCCGCAACGAGAGCAAGCGGCAGCTCACGTACGTCCTGCCGAGAACGGCCCGCGTGACGGTCGTCACGACGTCCCCCGCCGGACTGCAGCGCTCGACGCGGGTCACGGTCGACGAGCTCGCGGCGCTCACCAAGGGCCGCAACCCGCGAGGGCTGAAGCTGTACGGACGGAATCTGGGCTACTGGGCGCGCATCGTGATCGATCGCGTCGTTGCGCTCGACCAGCAGTACCAGCCCTGAGCCAGCGCGCTAGAAGTCGATGCGCATGACCACACGCCGCTTGCTCGGACGGCTCACCTCCCGGAAGCCCGCCGAGTCGAAGACGCTGCGCGTGCCGACGTGGAGCTCTCCCCAGATGACGTTCTGCCCGGGCTCGACGAGCATCGGGTAGCCCTCGATCGCACGCGCGCCGCGCTCTCGCGCGAAGTCGACGGCGGCTCGGGCGAGCGCGTAGCTGGCCCCCCGCTTGCGATACCCGGCCCGCGTCACGAAGCACGTCACCGACCAGACCGTGTCGTCGGTCTTGTCCTCGTTGCGACCGTCCCAGTGCACCTTGAAGTTGCGCATGAGCCCGAAGTAGGCCGTGCGCGGCTCGACGGCGCACCAGCCCACCGGCTCGCCGTCGAGGTAGGCGACGAGCCCACTCGTCGTCTTCGACTTCGGATGGCCGCACTCGGTCTGGGTGCGCAGACGATGCGCACGCTCCTCGATCGGCACCTTCTTGAACGCCTCGCCGGGCTGGAGCTTGTAGCGCTGACACTGACAGACGTGCGCGTCCCCGCGCGAGCCGAACACGGCCTCGAGGTCCTCCCAGCTCGCTTCGTTCGCCGGGACGATGCGGAGCTCAGCCGTCGTCTCTGCGGTGGTCATCCCGAGACCCTAACCCGTGGTTCCCCCGATGCTCGATCGTCGCGCCGGAGCGACCCTCTTGTCAGTAGGGGACCGAAAGGAGCGGAGATGGCGAGAAGAAAGGGATGGCTGCCACCGCGGTGGTTCATCGAGACTTTCTGGGCCGTGCACCGCCGGATCGTGAGGAGGACCAACGGCCGTCGAGGGCTCTGGCCCGCGCGACCGGGGAAGTGGGGCGCGCTACAGCTCACGACGACCGGCAGGCGCAGCGGCGAGCCGCGGAGCGTGATCGTCGGCTACTACGAGGACGGGCCCAATCTGGTCACGATGGCCATGAACGGGTGGGGTGCCGCCGAGCCGGCCTGGTGGCTGAACCTGCAAGCGAATCCGCAGGCTGTCGTCGACCTCTCAGGAGGGACACGGCTCGAGGTCCTCGGACGACCCGCAGTCGGCGCCGAGCGCGACCGGCTGTGGCAGCGTTGGCGTGAGATCGACGACAACCTCGACGGCTACGCGGCCCGGCGCCCGCGGGAGACTGCCGTCGTCGTCCTCGAGCCTCGTGCTGCGCACGAGTGAGCCCGCCGCCGAAGGTCCACTGCGACCGGCGGTTCGCCACGCGCTAGCGTCCGGCGGGTGAAGGTCAGCGCGAAGACAGCGCGCCGCTTTCTCGTCGCACGTCACGCGCTCGCGCCCGCGCGCTCGCTCGAGGGCGGGCCCGACGCCGTGCTCGAGATCTTCCGCCGGTGGGGCTCGATCCAGTTCGATCCACTCGCCGTCGCGGGCAGGAACCACGACCTCGTGTTGCACGCGCGGGTGGCCGGCTACGACCCCTCGTGGTGCGACGCGCTGTACGAGCAGCGCGCGATCTTCGAGGCGGTGAACAAGGGGCTTTCGCTCGTCGCGGTCGACGAGTGGCCGTGGTTCCGCGGGACGCTCAGTCGGAGCGCGCCGCAGCTGCTCGCCGAGAACGCCGACGTCGCCAGGCGCATCGTCGAGCGGATCCGCGCGGAAGGTCCGCTTTCCTCGCTCGACTTCGACGGCGAGCGTAGGGCCACGACGGACTGGTTCGGCGTGCCGACGAACACGGTCCGTGCCGTTCTCGAGGCATACGCGGTCACCGGCGTGCTCGGCCTCGCGCGACGTGACGGAAACCGTCGCTACTACGACCTCGTCGGGCGACTCCTGCCGGCCGAAATCCTCGCGCGAGACGTGCCCCTGCGCGAGCAGCTCTGCCACAAGCTCCTCTCGCGTTACCGCGCGCACGGCCTCCTCGGCATCGGGGGAGGTGGCGACATCTTCGGCGGCATCGGCCCCGCCAAGCCCGACCCGCGGTGGCCCGACTCCCCCGGACGAACAGCCCTGCGGGAGGAGCTCGTCGCGAGTGGTGAGCTCGTCCCCGTGGACGTGGAGTCCGTTCGCGGGAAGCGGTTCGTCGTGAAGGCCGACGTCGGTCTCATCGAGAACCCTCCGGAGCCGGAGCCGAGCGTGGCGTTCCTGCCGCCGTTCGACCCGCTCGTCTGGGATCGAGGCCTGCTCGGGTCCCTGTTCGACTTCGAGTACGTCTGGGAGCTGTTCCACCCGCCCGAGAGACGCCGCTGGGGCTGGTACGTGCTGCCGCTGCTCTTCGGCGACCGCCTCGTGGGCCGGATCGAGCCGCGGATCGACCGCGGGAGCGGGATCGTGCAGATGCTCGGTCTCTGGTGGGAGGACGGCTTCGTGCCACGCAGCCAGACCTTCGTCGACGCGATGCGCTCTGCGCTTCGCGCCTACCTGTGCTTCGGCGGCGCGACACGCATCGAGTGGGCGCCACACCTCTCGGCCGAGCGCCGGCTGTTCCTCACCCGCCCATGAGGCCTTCGGAGGGGCCGGCTGCTACGCTGTTTGCGTCAATCAGAGCGAGTCCGGTTTGCGCAAGCGCCTTCCTAACCCGTTCGTGAGTTGGTAAGGGAGGTGTTTTTCTATGGCAACTGGAACCGTGAAGTGGTTCAACGACAGCAAGGGGTATGGCTTCATCACCCCCGACGAGGGATCGAAGGATCTCTTCGTCCACTTCAGCAACATCGCCGGTGATGGCTTCAAGAGCCTGCCGGAAGGTGTACGTGTCGAGTTCGAGCCGCGTGAGGGTCAGAGGGGTCCCGAAGCGACGAACGTCAGTCTCGTCGCGTCGTAGCCGAACACTGCGCCGTGGCCGCTTCGGCAGCCGCGGCGCTTCATCTTCGAGGCGAGGAGCGCGCTATGAAGGACCCGCACGAGAAGCTCGAGGTCGAGGGCGAGGTCGTCGAAGCGCTTCGCAGTCGGATGTTTCGGATTCGGCTCGACAACGGGCACGAGGCGTTGGGGTACATGGGAGGAAGGATGAAGCGCTATCGGATCCGGGTCTTTCCCGGCGATCGCGTACGTCTGGAGCTCTCCTCGTACGACCTCACCCGCGGGCGCATCGTCTACAGGCTCAACTGAGCGTCTGATCCGCGGCGCTCGTTCGGGAGGGCTCCTCCACGAACTGCACGAACCTGCCGCCGTGCTGTGAAGCGATCGCCTGGACGCGACTCGCGTAGCGGTCGCGCTCGTCCCCGGGGAACGGCAGCCGGCGACGACCGACGGTGAGCCAGCCCGTGGCGTTCTGGTCGATGTCGACGACGAATCCGACGGCCCGAGCGGCACGCGCGGCGTCTCGCGCCGACCCGAGGTTCTCGAACTGCGCCTCGAAGCGCCCGGCGAGCAGGCGCGCGTCGTCTGAGCGGCCGTCGTCTTGCGGCGCTGCCATCGACCCCGACCTAGACGGATCGCGCCAGGTGACCGTCGATCCAGGTCTCCGCCGCCGCCGGCTGGATGCCGAGCACGAGCGCGACCTCGCCGGAGAGCAGCGTGCGCGCCTCGGTGCAGAGCTGGCGCTCGCTCACCGACAGCCCCCCTTTGCCGCCGCTTGCCGAGCGCACGCGTTCGCGCTGTGCTCCCTCGCTGACGATCTGCGCGAGCTCCACGGGTGTGCCCGCGACGAGCTTCTCGAGTGTCTCCTTGCGCCGAGACAGCCAGTTGCGCGAGCTGAGCGACCACTCTTCACGAAGCGCATCGGCGACGCGCCGGAGCTCGGCCTTGTCGGCCAGCGGCCGCAGCCGCGTTCTCGCGGACGTGAGGGGCAGCGTCACGGTGAGCTTGTCGAGCTCGAGCACGACCACCTCCTGCGTCTCCCCGAGGAGCTCTTGCTTCCTGCGCGCCGCCACCCGGCCCACCCCGTGGTTGCGGTACACGACGATGTCGCCGACGACGAGTCTCACGTCAGGAGGGATCGGCCGCGCCGTCGTCAGGCTGCACGGGTGTCGGCGATCCGCCCTGCGCCCGCTCGGCCGCAGCCATGCGCTTCT
Organism: Gaiellaceae bacterium; assembly: GCA_036276015.1. GTDB lineage: Bacteria > Actinomycetota > Thermoleophilia > Gaiellales > Gaiellaceae > GMQP-bins7. The sequence continues at coordinate 40,045 of DASUCN010000036.1, forward strand.
TCTCGATCTTGCGTGCGCGGCGCTCACGGACGAGGCGCTCCCGCGCCGCTTTCGCCTGCGTCTGCTGCTGCCGTTGATTACCCATTCTCGGCCGTGCCCTGCGTCGCGGAGCGTGGCCGTGGGCGGTCGTTCGTCGCCTTTGCGGCGTCCTTCGCCGACGCCGCCGGCACTCCCCGGGGAAGATTCCACGCCAGACGGTTGCGCTCCCACTTCTGTGCGTCGGTCTCGACCTTGTCGACCGTCGTGCGAGTTCCACTCAAGAGATCTCCTTCCGCCTCGGGCTCACGCCTAGCGCGACCCGTCGAGGTTGCAGCTGCGGAAGGTGAGAGCGGCTTCGATCCAGCCTACCAGGCCGACCTGGACGGCCTACGTCGCTCTCAGGCTCGATCCGAGCCGTCGTCGACCAGCCGGACGGCCACGATGTCCGAGGCGCGGACGAACGTCCGCTCGCTCCCGTCGTCCGGAACGACCTCGAGCCAGTCGCCGAGCTTGGACGTACCGCGTCCCGCGAAGCTGTTCATCCATGCCTCGGCGTTGTCGATCCCGATCACGTCGTGCTCCCGACCGCTACTGAGGGCGATGCGGAGCTTCATGCTCGTAAGGCTACTCGGCTCGCTGCCGCCGCCGCCCGTTGGTCGAAGCGACCCTGGGACGAGCTCTCCCGTCGAGCGAGCTTAGGATCCCGCTGTGACGGGCGACCCCGGTGCAGTCGCACGACTCCCGTCGGCGGACGAACAGCCAATCCGCGCGGCGGAGGTCATCGGGGCATTGTCGCTCGCGACCGACCTCGGCACCGGGCAGCCGCTCGAGCACGCGTTGCGCAGCGCTGTGCTGGCGGTACGTCTCGGCGAGCTCGCGGGTGCGTCGGGGCGGGAGCTCACCGACACGTACTACGTCGCGCTCCTCCACGCATCAGGGTGCACGTCGAACGGCCATGAGGCGACGCAGCTCTTCGGCGACGACATCGCACACCGAGCCGCGTTCTTCCTGATCGACCCGACCAACCCCGCCGAGGTCTTGGCCTTCTACAAGGCGCACGTCGGAGTAGGTCGCAGCCCCGAGGTGCGCGCGGCGATGATCGACGACACGGTCGCGAACGCCGGCCCGAGGGCGCGCGCCTCGTTCGCGACGATGTGCGAGGTCGCGCAGAGGTTCGCTGGGTGGCTCGAACTCGACTCCTCCGTCCAGGCGAGCCTCGAGTACGTCTTCGCACGCTGGGACGGACACGGGTTCCCCGATGTCAGGGGCGACGAGATCCCCTTGCCGATGCGGCTGCTGCACGTGGGGAGGGACATCTCACTGTTCCTCACCGCGGGTGGCACCGACGAGGCACGGGCCGTCGTCGAGCGCCGATCGGGCGCCGCCTACGATCCTCGACTCGCCGACGTCGCGCTGCGCAACCTCGTCGAGCTCGTCGCCGAGCTCGACGAGGCGCGGCTGTGGGGGCAGGCGCTCGAGATCGAGCCGTTCCCGAAGATCTGGATCGCCGGAGAGCGAGTCGACGCGGCGTTCGGTGCGATTGCCGCCCTCACCGGCCTCAAGTCACCGTGGCTGCGCGAGCATTCGACGGGGGTGGCCGAGCTCGCAGAGGCGGCCGCATGGCGCCAAGGCCTCACGGTCGACACCGTCACCCTCCTCCGCCGCGCAGCGCTCGCGCACGACCTCGGTCGAGTCGGCGTGTCGAACGCGATCTGGGAGAAGCCGGGATCCCTCGGATTCGGCGAGTGGGAGCGCGTGCGACTCCACCCCCACTTCAGCGAGCGAGCTTTTGCACAGTCCTCCGCACTCGCACCGATCGGCCTGCTCGCGGGCTCTCACCACGAGCGCCTCGATGGCTCTGGCTATCACCGCGGAACGCGTGCGTCCGGACTCGATCGGCCGGCGCGCATCCTTGCGGCCGCCGACTGCTACGGCGCCATGCGCGAGGCGCGCCCATACCGGTCGGCTCTGGACGCAGCGACCGCCGAGGCGGAGCTGTTGCGCAAGGTGCACGAGGGACGCCTCGACTCGGAGGCCGTCGACTCGGTTCTGGCCGCAGCCGGCCACGCCACGCGGCAACGGCCGCGGGAGCTGCCCGCCGGGCTGACCGAGCGCGAGCTCGACGTCTTGCTCGTGCTCGTGCGTGGAGAGTCGAATCAAGAGATCGCCACGCGGCTCGGCATCTCGGTGAAGACCGTCGGGCACCACGTCCAACACGTCTACGAGAAGGCCGGTGTCCGCAGCCGAGCGGCAGCGACACTCTGGGCGTTCGAGAACGCCCTCGTCGGCCGCGCGTAGGGCATTCGCCCAAATCATCGTCTCGGACCTGACGGGGCGCGATCACACCCGGGCCATGCGTTCAGCCTTCCGTCTCGTAGGATGGCCACGTGGCAGCGTCTGATCCGATCGCCGAGATCATCGGCGACTATCGCGCCTTCGCGGCGATGCAGCGCGACCGCCTTCTCGCCCGCGGCATCGACATCGCACCGTACCCACTCGGCCCGCTCGGCCACCTCGGCGTCCGCGTCGCCGACTGGGACCTGTACGTCCACCAGCGGACGCTCCTCGAGCGCCATGCGAGGGCGAACCACGAGAACCTCTGGAACGGGCGCCCGATCTCGAAGATCGTGCTCGCCGAGCCGCTCGATGTTCTCGACGGGACTCCGTTCTCGCGCATCGAGCTCATCCCGCCCGTTCACCAGCGCGTTTACAGGATGGGCCTCGAGCACCTCGGCGTCGTCATCGGTGAGGAGTTCGACGAGTTCTCACGAGCGCATCGGGCCGCGCTGACCGGCCAGCAGTTTCAGAGTCCCGACGTCGATCCGGTCTACGTCCTGTTCGAGGACTTCACCCACGTGAAGTTCTACCGGCGCTCCTTCTTCGACGCCGTCGAGGACCAACATGGAGTGCGCCTCGAGGGTTTCACCCACGTCGACGACTGGGTGCCGCAGCGCTTCGTCACGGCCACCGGCCCGAACCCGCTGCCGCGCTGACCCAGGTCCCTGCAGGACTGGGCGGCCGCGGATCGCTGAAGACGGTGCGACGCAGTCGTGCTCAGACGACCGGCCGGGGCGGTAAGGAGGAAGCGCCCCGGCCGGATCTCGGTGAGTCGCAGCTACGAGGCCGTCCGCGGTTCCACGCTGTCCCGACGACCGGAGAGCACGGCGACGGCGGTGCCTCCGAGGAGCAGCGCCAGGACGAGCATTGCGCCTGCCCCGAGCCCGAACTCGCGCCAGTCGAAGCCACCCGAGCTCGACACATCGGCCGGAATCGGCTGGCTCTGCGCGGGCGAATAGGTGCACCACGCCCGGAAGGCCTCACGCGAGCCTGCCGGATCGAGGCACGCCTGAGTGAGTGCTTCGCCACGGATCTCGAGCGCCCTCAGCTCCGCCGGGTTCGGCTGATTCTGCACGTCTGCATACGTGCACAGAGACCGGAACGCGGCGCGGGAGCTCGTCGGGTCGAGGCACGCCTGAGTGAGTGCTTCGCCGCGAATCTCGAGCGCCCTCAGCTCGGCCGGACTCGGACTGCCAGCCAGCGCGACCGGCGCGACCGCGACTGCCGCGGCCACCGCCGCAACGAGGAAGATGGTGCGAAGAGCGTTCATCTCGACTCCCTTCGGTCCTCGACCGCCTCATGCGGTCTTTGCATACGAGACCTCAAGGGGCTAAAAGACCGCTGGTAGCGGTCCTAACGCCTCGCTAAAGGAGAGCCAAGAGCGCATGGAGTTCCACATCCTCGGACCGCTCGAGGCCCGAGACCAGGGCCGCCCGGTAAAGCTTGGAGGCTCGAAGCAGCGCAGTCTCCTTGCCTTCCTGCTTCTCCACCCGAACCAGGTCGTGTCGCGTGACCGGCTCATCGACGAGCTGTGGGTGGGCCAGCCGCCCGACACCGCGACGACTGCGATCCAGGTTTACGTGTCGCAGCTGCGAAAGACCCTCGGGCCCGACGTGATCGTCACGCAGGCGCCTGGGTACCTGATCCGACTTCACGACGCCGAGCTCGACCTCGAGCGCTTCGAGCGATGCGTGGCGGAGGCACAAAGCGCGTCCTCGGTCGAGGCGTCCGAGCTGCTTTCCGAGGCGCTGGGGCTCTGGCGAGGCACTCCCCTCGCCGAGCTCGATGCGCCGTTTGCACGGGCTGCGAGTCTGCGGCTGGACGAGCAGAGGCTGGCCGCGCTCGAGCAGCGCATCGACGCCGATCTCGCGCTCGGACGGCACGCACAGCTCGTCCCCGAGCTCGAGGGGCTGGTGCGCGAGCAGCCACTGCGGGAACGTCTGCGCGGCCAGCTGATGCTCGCGCTGTATCGCTGCGGACGCCAGGCGGACGCGCTCGACGTCTATCGCTCTGGCCGGCGGCTCCTGGACGAGGAGCTCGGGCTCGAGCCGGACGACGAGCTCCAACGCCTCGAGAAGGCGATTCTCAACCACGATCCTCTGCTCGACCCACCGGTGCTCGCCGGGGCCGATCGACGCCCCGTCACGCAGCGTCGTCGAGCGTCGTCACGTTCCGTGGCGCCGGTTCCTCCCGACTCGGTCGCCGTGATCGACCCGCAGCGCTCGCAGGTCGTGGGCCACGTCCTCGTGGGCCGAAGGCCCGTGGCAGTCGCCGTCGGACACGGCTCGATCTGGGTCGCCAACGCGGACGACGGAACGGTCTCCCGCATCGATCACGCTCGCCACGAGGTCATCAGGACGATCGGAATCGGAGCGCCGGCGATCGACCTCGCTGTCTGCGCCGATGCCGTCTGGGTCGCGAACGGGAGCGCCGGCACGGTCTCGCGCATCGATCCCAGCGCCGACGCCGTCGTCGAGACGATCGACCTCAGAGGCTCGAGCGAGCTCGCCTGGAACCCGACCTACGCGGTCGACGCGGACGACGACTCCGTCTGGATCGCCGCAGGTCCCCACCATGTGCTCCGCATCGACCCGGCGACGAACGAGCCCTCCGCGATCATCGACGTCGGACGCGTACCCGTGGGCGTGGCACTCGGACAGGAAGCACTCTGGGTGGCGACGACCGCCGCGCGGGCTCTGCGCATCGAGCCGCACACGAACACCGCCACGGCCGAGGTGCCCATCGGGGATCCCGTCGCCGTGACCGCCGGCGAGCTGGGTGTCTGGGTCTCCGACTCGCGGGGGCAGGTCTGGGGCATCAATCCTGACACGGCGACGGTGAGCCAGACGACCCCGGTCGGCAGAGGGCTGGTGGGCCTCTGTGCGACGGACGGAATGGTGTTCGCCGCCAACAACGCCGACGGCATCGTCGTCCAGATCGACGCTCAGGACGGCCAGGTGACCGGCGTCATTCCCGTTGGTCATGCGCCGACGGACGTGGCCGCTGTGGACGGGATCGTCTGGGTCTCGATACAGAGCGAGAGCGCTATGTGACCGAGCTCGGGATCGAGATCCTCCCGGCGACGATCTCGGCCGCGACGTCCTCGATCTCGGCCTCGAGTGAGCGAGGCACCCTCGCGCTGATCGGGCCGAGACCGACGCCGCCGTTCCGGAGGGAGAAGTGAGACGTGCGTCCGGTCTCGAGTGTCCCACGCGCGAGAGCCTCGATCGTGTCGAAGACGGCCACGTCCGTCCTCCTCACCGCGCTCGTCAGTATGTGCTGACCAAGGTGGGATTGGTCGACATCGACTCCAATCCCCCAGATCCCACGCTCGCTTGCCGCCTCCAGCGCCCCGATGCCACATGCGCTGGCAACCTGGAACACGACTCGCGATCCCTTCGCGATCTGGCTCAGGGCAACCGACCTGCCTTTCACCGGGTCGACGAAGTCGTCGGTGTAACCGTTCAGCGTCGTGACGTTCGGATTGGCACCCCTCGCGCCTGCCTGGTAGCCGGCAATCCAGCGCTCGACCGACGGCACCCGCTGGCCGCCGACCGAGCTGATCACCTCCTCCCCGGGTGAGAGCGTCAGCACGCGCGCAGCCAAGTGGCCGGCCAGAAAGCCGGCTTGCGCTTCGCTGAACACGAGGCCCAGGATGTTCTTCGGACGATGCGCGAGATCGTCGTGGGCGACGTCGATGATCGCGAACTTCGTCTCGGGGAACTCGGTGGCGACTCTGTCGAGCGCCGCGGCGGCAAGAGAGGTTGCTCCGATGACGAGGTCGTACTTCTGTCGCGCGAGAAGCGAGATGCTCGGGACGTAGCCCTCCTTCGGGGCCGGTGTCAACACTCGCCCTCTGATCCCCAGCCCTCCGACAGCCCGCTCGAGCCCGAGATACGCCCCGTAGTTGTACGGGTCGTCGATGCCTGCCGGCTCCATGACGAGTCCGACTCTGAGCCGCCTGTCGGTCACCAAAGCGGGCTCATCTTGTCCGAAACGCCTTGGCTGCGGATGGCCGGTCGGCCGGTCGGCATGTCGACGTGCTTCGAGTCGTCCACCTAATGCGGTGGGGCTTTCCGGCGAAGGCCGGACTAGGATCGACGCGTGGAGCGCCCGCCCATTCGCTACACGAAGACCGTCGATGGGCTGCACATCGCCTACCAGGTGGTGGGAAGCGGTCCCTTCGACCTGCTCTATGCGCCAGGGTGGTTCTCGAATCTCGAGTGTGCATGGGATGTGCCCGAGCTCGGGGAGTTCCTCCATGAGCTCGCGGGTCTTTCGCGGCTGATCCTCTTCGACCGGCGTGGCTTCGGGCTCTCCGACTCGCCGACCACCGCGGGGTCGTGGTCTCACGAGGCCGGTATGGACGACATTCGGGCGGTCCTGGATGCGGCCGGCAGCGAGCGGGCCGTCCTGTTCGGCGTGGACGACGGCGGCGCCCTGTGCACGTTGTTCGCCGCCTCCTACCCCGCCCGTGCGTCGGGACTCGTGCTCTTCGCGGTCTGGCCGAAGGCCCTCAGGGCGCCTGATTACCCGTGGGGATGGACGGAGCAGCAGGCCGAGGCATGGATGCACAGTGTCGAGAGCCACTGGGGGACGGAGGAGTTCTGGGCGGACAACGCCTACGTCTCACCGCACGTCAGCAGCGATCCCGGACATGTTCGAGCTTGGGCTCGGTATGCGCGCCTGTCGGCATCTCGTGGGGCAGCCCTGGCCCTTGCGCGGGCGCAGATGGAGACGGACATTCGGGCGGTCCTGCCAGTCGTCACCGTGCCTACGCTCGTGATGCACCGTACCCACGACACAGCCGAGCCCGTCGAGCAGGCCCGGTACATCGGAGAGCGCATCCCGAATGCCGAAGTCGTCGAGCTGCCGGGTACTGAGCACGCACCGTTCGCGGGAAACGCGGAGCGTGTTCTCCGAGAGCTGCGACGGTTCGTATCGGCTGTGCACGACGAGGAGGCGGAGTTCGACCGAGTGCTCGCCACCGTTCTGTTCACCGATCTGGTCGGGTCGACGGAGCGGGCGGCGGCACTCGGCGACCGTGCATGGCGAGAGGTCGTCGAACGGCACCACACGGTGATCCGCGGGCTGCTGGCACGCTACCGCGGGAGCGAGGTCGACACGGCAGGCGACGGGTTCTTCGCGACCTTCGATGGGCCTGCCCGCGCCGTGCGCTGCGCGCGGGCGATCGTCGAAGCCGTCCAACACCTCGGACTCGACGTTCGAGCGGGAGTCCACACCGGCGAGGTCGAGACGATCGACGGCAAGACAGGTGGGCTCGCGGTCAACATCGGCGCGCGCGTTGCAGCGTCTGCGGCACCGCGCGAGGTGCTCGTGTCGTCGACCGTGAAGGACCTCACCGCGGGGTCGGGGCTCGAGTTCGAGGATGCCGGTCGACGTGAGCTGAAAGGCATCCCGGATGCGTGGCAGCTGTTCCGCGTCGTCAACACGGCCACCTAGGTCGAGCACATCGTGAGACGGAAGACTGCGGCGCTCAGACGAGTTCTTGCGCGAGCGCGATGAGTCCTCCAGGCCCGCGGATGTAGCAGAGCCGATACGCGTCTTCCTACTGCACCACTTCAGTGCTGACGAGCTGTGCGCCGAGCTTGCGGAGCCGGGCGAGTCGTCGAGGTCGTCTCCCATGACGCGCAGGTAGCCGATCCCATTCTGGATGAACGCGGTCTGCTCTCGCGCACGCGGCCCGGTAAACCCCGCGACTCGAGAAACGCAGCGAGACGCGGGCATCGTGCCGGCACTATCAGCCACGTCATCACCGGGTAGGGACCGTAGAACCGCCTCTATGCCCAGACGGAGGTCGATCGTCCTCCAGGGCATCGACCTCCAGCCGGCCGCGCGTCGACGCACGACCCGCGCGGAAGTAGCCCAGAGCGGCCACGACTGCGCGCAGTCCATAGCGTTCGCGACGCGGACCGCTCGACCAAACCGCCACCCCTCGCCTCTGCTTCTCCGCCTCGCGGATCAGGTCCGCTTCGTGCTGCTCACCGAGCATGCGGTACGTCTCGAACATACCGTCACTTCCTTTTGTCACACGTAACGTAACACGTAACGTAACATGCACCAGTACGATTGTCAACGTGGGCCGGCCCAAGGAGCACGACGAGGAGACGCGGGCCGCGCTTCGAGCGGCGACGGAGCGGGTGGTCAGCGAGTTCGGCGTAGGAGCGTTCTCCGTCCGCGGCGTGGCGCGCGAGGTCGGGACGACGACGCGCGCCGTGTACAGCCTGTTCGGATCGAAGGAAGGGCTGCTCGTCGACGCGATGGCGCAGACCGCCTACGCATTCCTGGCAGACGGGATGGACGCGCTGGGCGAGACGGACGATCCTGTCGAGGATCTCGTGGCGGTCGGCGTTCCGGTGTTCCGGACGCTCGTCCTGGAGCATCCCGCGCCCTATCGGATCGCGTTCCAGCGGATCACGCCGGGCTTCCAGGCGGGGCCCGAGGTGGTCGAGGCCCGCGATCGCGCCTATGCCGGTCTCGTGCGGAGGGTCGGACGAGTCGCAGATGCCGGTCTACTCGGCAAGAAGAACGTGGTCGAGGCGGCGTGGGAGTTCAATGCGATGCTGGAGGGTCTGGCGAACTGGGAGCTGCGTGGCAGCGTGTTCCGCTCTGTAGCCGACGGCGAGGAGGAACGCTTCTGGCGAGGGGCGCTCCTGACCGTCATTCGAGGCTTTCGACACTGAGGCCTGACGCTCGGTGCCTGAGTGTGCGAGATGTGCGGGAATGTCGCTGATGCCGTTCTATGGACTTCCGCAAAGCCTTCTGGCGTCAGGGATCTTCCGCGCACGCTGCGGCACATAGCCGTCGAGAGGCGCGGACGGGCTGGCGGGCGATGAGGGTGGTCGGGCCGTACAGTCCGAGCATGCGTTTCGTGACGGCTGCCGCGCTGGTTCTGGCCGTAGCCGCGATACCGGCGACGGCTGCCACTCAGGAGGAGCATGCTCGGGTCGCCAATGGGCGGATTGCGTTCGTGAGTGGGGCTCACCTGTTCACGATCAAGCCCAGTGGCGGTGGGCGACGGCAACTCACGATGGGCCTCGGCGTCGACGACGAGCCCGCCTGGTCGCCGGACGGCCGGTGGATCGCCTTCAGCCGCACCGAACGTCGAAGCAAGCTCACGAGCGTCTATGTCATCCGCGGAACGGGCGGGACGCCTCGGCTCCTCGTACGCGGAGCACGCTCGCCTTCATGGTCGCCCACCGGACGTCGACTCGCAGTGCTCCGTGCAAGAGGCAGCTGCCTGCGAAGGTGTTCTAGCGCTCGAGGCGTTTGGACAGTTGCTTTCTCGGGGGGCAAGCCCCGCTTGGCATCCGCGGCGGCATGGTCGAGCGAGTGGTCACGCTCGGGGAAAGAGCTCGCCGTCATGGAGCCCGACGGCATCGTGGTCGTGAACGTCGCTTCGGGCGAGACCAGGGGCGTCAGCCCTCTCCGCGGACAGCCCGGCACTCCATTCGACTGGTCGCCTGATGACAGCACTTTCGTCCTGGTGACCGGCGATGGTGTCGTCACCGTGTCGGTCGCCGACGGCTCGACCAGAACGCTGGCTAAGACACCGGCGGGGAGCGGGTCCTGCTCCGGCTCGCTGCACAGTCCGAGATGGTCGCCCGACGCCCGCTGGATCGCCTATCAGACGATCCTCTGCGTCCAGGAACAGCCGTCCTTCCGACGCTCATCGATCACCATCCACAATGCCGAGGGCGCGTGGCACAGCACTATCGACAACACGGTCTGGGGGCACTCCGATGACTTCGGGCCGCACTCGTTCGTGTGGTCTCCCGATTCGCGCTACCTCGCCTTCATCGATGAGGCGGACTCGATAGGTGAGAGCTTTCTCGAGGTTGCTGACCTTGCGGCACCCATCAAGCGCCTGACTGGTGCGAGCGGCACGCCTAGCTGGCAGCGAATGGTCCCGTAACGCGCATCGGCTCTTGGCTCGGAGCACGATGCGCTGCCCGAGTGTGCGGGAATGCCCCTAGAGCGTGTGGAGCGGGACTTCGTAGAACTCGACCGAGGTGCGGCTGCCGGCGTTTCCAGGCCCCGCGTTCATCGCTTCGTCGGCCTTGCGCATTGCCTCCTCGGTGTCGAACAGCGCCACACCGAGCATTCCGCCCGACGTGCGATCGACGAGCATCAGGAGCTTGGCGTCCGCGAGCTCGGACGCGAGCGTGCCCGCGTCAAGACCAGAGCGAAGCTTCTCGACCCTCGCATCGATGTCTGCCGGATCGCCCTCGAACCTCGCCACACGTGCCCACATTCCGTGCTCCCTTCGGCTTCGAACCCCTGAAGTGGCGAGCGTATACGACGTCGTCCCGGCGAGATGGCGCTGCCTTGCACCAGTGAGCGGGAATGTCTCCTGAAGCGCGACGCCGCGACGTCTATCGATCCGTCAGGTCGACCGCAAAGAGCCGATGCCTTCCCTCCAGGCCTTTCAGCTCGACCTCTCGGCTCTCAGTGAACTCGATCCCCGAGTTCTCGACAAGCTCGCGTACGACGTTCGAGACGAGGACTTCTCCACCGAGCGCTTGACTGGCAACTCGCGCAGCGTAGTGAACCGTGGTGCCGAAGAACCTGTCAGCTTCCTGAATCGCATCGCCGGTGTGAACGCCAATCCTGACGCGGATCGGCGGCGAATCGTCGGCAAACGTCATCGACATCTCGCTCTGGATCGCTTGTGCAGAAGCTACCGCGCGCCGTGCACTCGAAAAAGCAAGCATCGAGCCGTCGCCCTGCGTCTCGACAACCGTCCCGCCATGGGACTCGGTGACGTTATGGATCACCATGTCGTGGCGTCGGAGTACGTCTCGCCAATTCGGGTCACCGAGGCGGGACGTGAGGACGGTTGAGTCAACGATGTCCGTGAAGACGATTGTCACTGTTCCGTCTGCGGAGAGCGTGGCGGAAAGGTCGGGTTGCTCGCGCTGAACCAGTTCTTCCAGTTCCGCGAGGCTGCTCGTGAGTGTCTGGCCCAGGAACTCGACATTCGGCTTGGCCACTGACCAGTGCGCATGCACGACCTTCCACTCGCCTCGCTCGAGATGTAGAACGTAGGTACAACGCCCGTCGAAAGTGCCACTCGACGAGGTGATGGTTTCCTTCACGCACGCCCAGCCAACAGTTCCTTCCTCCCAGGCCTCGACTTCGTAACTTGTGAGCGGGAAGGAACCGAGCTCCTCGAGTTGACGCGCCCAGATGGCACGGCCTTCGTGTCCATGCCACCACTCATCAGCGTCGTTTCCGATGATCAGCGTGTCCGGAAGATCCGACCACCGCTGAAGAGCCGACTCGCGGTCGCCCTCGGAATGCGCTCTCGTCCATCGCTCGATGATCCGGCGAATCTCCTCTGACGGCTCCACGCGCGGAGTGTGATGCAAGGGGTCACCCGACGCAATCGTTGGAGACACAGCCTGTCCGCGTCGACCAAGTCCCGCCTACCTGCTGGAGCGGCGTGTCGCTTGCCTGCACCAGTGTTCGGGAATGTCGCTTGAGCGGCGACGCCGCACGAGGGATTCACTCCCAGCACGCCGAAGCCGGACTCGTTCAGTTTGAACTAAGGTGTGGGCGCCGGTTGGACGGGGTCGGACTGATCGCGTTCACCGTCGCCGTAGCGATCTTCGGTCGCGGTCGTCACCGACTCCTGGCAGCCTTTCCCCAGGCGACGCCGATCGGGTGATCCCTGTCGAGTCCGGCGGAGGCGTTCTCATCTTGCTGGCGTGGCTGGCCGCAGCAGCGATAGCTCTCGATCGCCCAGCGCGCATGGGAGCGCAGACGGCCCCTCGGTCGCCCTAGCCTGGGCAGCCTCTAGGCTCGGCTACGCGCGGGACCGCGACGGCAACCTTGCGCTGCGCGAGTGTGCGGAAATCTTGAGCTCCCCGATCCTTGGCCCGTCGGGCCGCCGACGACCGGTCAGTCGGATGGATCTGCTCGAAGAATGAGCTGCCTGCCGTCTGTGAGGCTCACGCGAATGGCCACCTGGCCGGTGGCATTGACCGACACCGGGTTCGATGCGAGGTCCGCGACGGTTGACCCGAGCACGTGGTCTCCGATGGCCAGGATCTTGTCGGGCCCCGGGTCCGGGCCCGAAAAGAGGCCGAGGCTTCCGCCCCGCGGCGTAGCGATGCGCACGACCGTGCCGGCGCCGTCGATAAGGGCCCCGCGATACGCCTCGAACGCACCCTCGGTGTCGACGATCGTGATACGGCCGTTGTGCACGGTGACGATCGCCGCGCCCTGACCCCGCAGCGTGGCCGCAAACGCCACGGTTCCGAGGTCGTTGACAGAGGGAAAGAGCGCAAGCGTCTCGAAGGTGTCCCCGGTCTCGGCGACGGTCCGGATCGACCGTCCGCGTCCGGCGTAGATGCCCTCCACGCCATCCTCGCGGTCAGCCCGGAACACCACGGTGCCGCCCTTGTCGATCACAGGCAGGCCGTGGAACCGGCTCCAGCCGCCCTCGGTGTCAGCGATGGTGGCGACGGAGGCGCCATCCCCCACGAAGATGCCGCTCACCCCAGCCGCAGGATCCGCGCGGAAGGCAACGTTGCCGGCTTCGTTCATCGTGGGACCCAGCGGGCCAACGAGCGCGAACCGACCACGAGTGTCGGCGATCGTCCGCAGACGCCCGTCGCGGAGCAGAAAGACGCCCTGGCCGCCGTCCGGCAAGTCGCCATAGAAACTCGTCGCCCCCCCGTCGTTCACGTCGGGATGGCTCGTAACACCGGCCACGAGGCCCGGCCCGGCGACCTCCACGACTGCCCCGCCGCTGCCCGCGAAGACCCCACTGCCCCCCGCCCGCAGCGTCGCCTGGAATGCCACCATCCCGGCGCGGTTCACGGAGGCCGCGTAGGGTGCAAAGCCGCTGAACCGCTCGCCCGTCGTTGCGATCACCGTCGGGGAGATTGGGAGGTCCCCGGGCATGGGCTGGATGCGACGATACCTCGGTGCGCGATCCCTGCCAGCGCCGACTGCGCGAGCGTGCGGGAATGCCCCTTGTCCGGCTTGTGACTGCGACCCGGATCGGGGCGAAGAGCAGCGGCGTGGAACGAGAGGTTGATCGTCGCCCGCGAACTGGCTACCGGGTGGGCCTGCCTGGAATGATGCGTCGCAAATCGACGAAGGGGGTGGCCGGGGGTGCCCGTGGGCAGGGTCGAGTCGACAGTGACAGTCGCGAGACCACCGGAGGACGTCTTTGCCTTCTTCCTTGACTTCGACAAGTACGGGAGGGAACGCGTCGACTCCGTCGTGAAAGAGCCGGAAGGGCCTACCTCAGCGGGCACCGTGTTCCGCTTCGGGAACGGCAAGGGCCGCGAGACCACGATGCGATTCACATCGCTCGAGCCGAATCGGAAGATCGAGTTCGACGGCGACGTAGGGCCTCTTAGGCCGGTGGGGGCATTCATCATCGAGCCGAGCGAAGGTGGTTCCAACCTGACGATTAGGGTCGCGCCCAATCCAGTCGGCGTACTCAAGCTGGCCTCGCCCGTGATCAACCTCGTTGGAACGCGCACCTGGGCCAAGCGACTCGCTCAAATCAAGGCCGCCATCGAGCGCTAGTCAGCCGCAACGAGAGAGGAGGCCCGGCAGCCCCCTCGACCGAGCGCGTCGTTCGCAGGGATTCAGCCGGTGACCGCCACCGGGATCGGGGCGACAGCAACGTGGCGGAATGAAACGTTGAGTTGAGCGCGCCGAGAAGAGCGCGTGGCCGCCGACCCGAGCGACCGTAACGACGCCGTCCTCCAGCGTTGCCGCAGTGACTCGAGCACGAAGCGCCGGGACTCGGGGGATCGCTGGATTGCGCAGCCGGGCTGTGCGAAGGTGCCGACTCGTAGCACGACTCCGACGGGAGGTGCAGCGATGGTAGAGACCTACACGAACGGGATCTGGCTCGTGAAGGAGGGCGAAGAGGACGACTTCGTTGCTGCATGGCGCGAGTTCGCGTCGTGGGGCCATACGTGGCCGGGTTGCGGAACGCTCCGTCTCACCCGCGACCACTACGAGCCGAAGCGGTTCATGAGCTTCGGCCCGTGGGAGAGCTTCGAGGCGCAGCAAGCGTGGAAGGACAGCCCCGAGTTCAAGGAACGGATCATGCGCGTCCGCCAGCACGTGGACGACTTCACGCCATCGGTCTTCGACTTCGTGACCGCCGTGGAGTGAGGTAGCCCTCCGTCCGTAGTGCCTGGCGAGTGCGAGCGTGCGAGAGTGTCGCCTGAACCCGTAGCCATGTACCCCATGTGACTGAGGTATCGGCTCGCGCGACTTCGACGCATGAGCAAGTCGAAGGAGGGCGTTGACCTCGCTTTCGCGCAAGGCCTAACATCGCTCATGAGCGAGATCGAGCCCATCCTCCGCGCGATCGGCGCTGTCGCCGTGATCGCCGGGACGATCTTGGTCGTGCTTCAGCTCAGAGTGAACGCCAAGAACGTCAGATCGCGCAATGCGTTCGACCTCATCGCGAAAGTGATCGATCCGTCGTTCCCGCGCCGACGGCATCTGTTGTACGAGGTGGCGGAGCAGCACGCGAATGGCAACTGGGAGGGCTTCGATCGAAGTCTGGAGGACTTCGAGGTCAGGAACTTCGCGAACATCTACGAGCAGCTCGGCCTGCTCGTCCGGCGAGGCGTGGTCGATCTTCAGGACGTCCTGGACACCCTTTCGGCGCAGCCGCTGGCGGACTGGATCACCTTCGAGCCCATACGAGCCCACATCATGCAAGAGGCCGGTAAAGCCTTTCCTGCGCTGGCGGACAACCAGCCTGGACTCGACGCCATCTACTGGCCGAACTTCAAGTGGCTCGCCGAGGAAAGCCGAAAGTGGACGCTGCAGCGGGCGTCGCCCGGGGCGGGGCCAACCGGCGCAGACTCCTAAGACGGCCCGCCTCCGTGCGCGAGTGTGCGGGAATGTTCCTCGAGCAGCGGTCTCGAAAATCTCCAGCTCCACCCTGTGCTCCAGTCCAGCGAGTCCCTATCCCACCCGGTAGAACAGTGCCACCGACATGGACGTCGCGACGGATACCCGTTGGCTCGTTCTCGTCGAGGGGCCGAGCGACCGGGCAGCACTCGAGACGCTGGCGCGTCGCTGCGGCCACGACCTCGAGCGTGAGCGAGTCGAGATCGTCTCCATCGGCGGCGCACAGGCGATCGGCAGGGTGTTGCGCGATCTCCCGCACGGCGCACTGGCAGCCGGCCTCTGCGACGAGGGCGAGGTCGGCGCATACGGGCGCGCCCTGGAGCGGATCGGCATTGGCCCCGCCACGACACGGTCGGATCTCGAGCTGCTCGGCTTCTACGTCTGCGAACCCGACCTCGAGGGCGAGCTCATCCATTCACTCGGCGCCGCCGGCGTCGAGGCCGTCCTCGAGGAGAGCGGGAAGCTCTCCTCGTTCCGCACGTTCCAGAGGCAGCCCCAGTGGCATGAGCGTCCGGTAGAGGATCAGCTCCGCCGCTTCTTCGGAAGCAGCGCCGGGAAGATCAAGCACGCGCCGCTCCTCGTCGAAGCCCTCGACCTCGAGCGCGTCCCGCGACCCCTCGCCGCGCTCCTCGCGCACGTCACGGTGCACGGCTAGCGCTCGTGATCGCGTTCCAGAATGTGTCGATCACTCGGCTGACGAGGCATCTCTCGCCTGCCCCACTGTGCGGGAATGTCCCTTGAGCGGAGGGACCTACAGCCAGGTGACGCCGTACTTCTCGGAGACGGCAGCGTAGGCCTCGTCCATCGGCTTCCCCGACCGCTCTGCCTCCGACAGCTGACGGAAGAATCCTTCGAATCCGGTCGGCGACACGAACGTGAGAAAGCGACCGGTCCGCGGAACGACTCGCCGATGTTCGTGGGGCACCTGACGCGGTGCGAATACGACGGCGCCCGGTCCCACGCGAAACGTCGCCGCGCCGATCGTGAACACGTGCTCGCCCTCCAGGATCACGAAGAGCTCGTCTTCGTTCTCATGCACGTGCCGCGGCGTGTCGAGCGGGTCAGCCTCCTCGATGACCGAGAACGCGCCGCCCGTTGTGTCGCCGGCTGCCTTCACGACGAATTCGGCACCGCTGAACGCGAGGCGCTCGCCGTCACCTTCCGCTACGCAGAAGGACTCCACGAGGCGACTGTAGCGTGGCTTCGGGGAAGCGGCAGCCGCTTCTGGGGTGTGTTACCGCGCCATGCGCGAGCGTGCAGGAATGTCGCTTGAGGGCGGCGCAGTCGGAGCGACGCGCGAGCAACTACGGACACCGGCCAGCGCCATCCCAGCCTCCGGTCTGGCTACGACCGCGTCGGCAGCGGTCTGCGTACGATCAGCACGATGCTGGCAGCGACGATCGACAAACCCCAGTACGTGCGCCGTCTCCATGGTTGCGCCAGGCCCGAACGTCACCGTCGCGACGAGCGCCACGAGGACAACGAGGCGGCGACCAGCGCCGCGATCCAGTGAGCTCCCGCACCTGCTCGTCCGGATAGCGAAACGCCGCCGCCACGCCCAGACCAGGTCGGCCTACACGAGGTCGTAGCGTTGGCGCAGCTCGTCGCCCCAGGGCGAGTCTGGAAGCCAGCGGATGCCGTGGCGCTGACAGGAGGCTGCGAAGCCCTCACGGTCGCCCGGCGCGAGTGCCGCCGTCTCTTCGAACCAGCGCTCAGTTCCGGCGGGCGTCAGCACCTCGATGATCCGTGCGGGGGCGTCAGTGCGGTTCCACATCGCGTGCACCACGTTGCGCGGCTTGAGCGCCCAGCTCCCCGCGCCTGCGTGCTCCACCTCGTCGCCGACCAGGATGCCGATCTCGCCGGTGAGCACGTAGACCCAGACGTCGTTCTCATGCGTGTGCGGAGGGAGCAGCTTGCGCGGCGGCATCGTCTGCTCGATCGCCGCGAGCACGCCGTTCGTATCCTCCGAGCGCACCTTGACGACGACCTCGAACAGGCCGCCCAGGTCCGTGCCCGCCGTAGGTTCGATCACCTGTGCCATGAACTGCCGAGTCTACGGGTGAGGAGTCACAAGGGCCTCCGCGGTGACCCAGCGTGCGGGTCGCTTGAAGCGAAGGTCGTCTAGGCGCCGAGGCGGAGCCGCTCGTCTGCGACAGCATCCGAGGCAGCGGCGGTCGAAATTCCTTCGGCATCGGCCCGCTCGTAGATCTGCCGCAGTGTGTGCCCAATCCGCTCCAACGCTCCGTCGAGCTCGGCGCTCGACCACCCGAGCTGCTCGAGACCTACAAGCGCGATCGCGCCCCCGCCGTTGATCACGTAGTCGGGTGCGTAGAGAATCCCACGTGCACGAAGGAGCTCCGCGGCCTCGGGCTCGGCAAGCTGATTGTTGGCTGAGCCCGCCACGATCCTGCAACGAAGCTGCTCCACGCTCTCGCTGCTGAGGACGCCTCCCACTGCGCACGGCGAGTACACATCGCATTCGATCCGAGAGACCTGGTCAGCATCGACCGCGGTTCCGGCGACACGGGCGGCGACCCGCGCTGCGCGCTCGTGATCGATGTCCGTGACGAACACCGAGGCGCCTGCCGCAGCGAGATGCTCCGCGAGCGCCGAACCGACTCCGCCCGCGCCCTGCACGAGGACCGTCAGCCCGTCGAGGTCAGGCGAACCGAGTGCGTACTCGACACTAGAGCGGAGGCCGTGAAAGACGCCGACCGCAGTGGGTGCTGCCGGGTTTCCGGACCCACCGGCCTGGCGTGAGCGCCCGAAGACGTACTCAGTGCGCTCGCCGACCACGTCCATGTCGGCCTCGTTGGTGTTGATGTCCGAGCTAGTTCGGTACGTCCCGCCCAGCGAGGCGACGAGATCGCCGTACCGCAGAAGGAATGCACGCCGCTTTTCGCCACTCGGAATCGAGGGAACGGCAAGTACGGCCTTGCCACCTCCAAATGGGAGTCCGGCGATCGCCAGCTTCCGAGTCATGGCGGCTGACAGCCTCATTGCGTCCTCGAGTGCCTCGGCCGGTGTCGGATACACCTTCATCCGCGTACCGCCACCAGCTGGGCCAAGGCGCGTGGAGTGCAGACACACGAACATCCAGGCATCGCTTTCGGAGTCGCGGCGAATTACGGCTGCCTCGCCGTCCCAACTCTCGAGGAGATCCTCGAACGACTTTGGTGGGCCGACCCCTTCGCGCTTCTCGATCGAATCAATGCCCGTCATGCAGGGAGAGTCTCGCGTCGCATGAACGCGAGATCAACCTCGGAACGGGCAAGCCGCCGTCAAGGGAGAGGACGCGACGCTGCGCGAGCATGCGGGAATGTCTCTTGATGTGTCAGCGAACCTGGACGCGTCGCTTGGGCGAGCTGAATAGTGGGTCGGCCTCGTCGAGTCGTCACGCGTGTCGACTACCACGCCTCAGACAGGTCGAGCAGCATGACCATCCACCGTGACGTGCGGGTGGCTCGCCCCCAAGCGGACGCTCAGACGAGACGACGGAGCTCATCGTCGGACGGGCCCGTCCAAGTGGGGCGTGAGATTGCGACCTCGCGTCGCAGCGGACTCCGACCGGCACCGTTCAGAAGCCTTCGTAGACGCGAGCTCTCGAACGCCACCGAGCACTCCGCGGATTTCGGAACCTTCGCGCGGGCGGCCTCGCGCTGGCGGGTGAGCTGGAGCTCGCGTGCTACCTCTGACCGGCGGGTTTCGAACTGAACGACCTGCGGATACATCGCGTCCTCCCTTGTCTCGGCGGCTCGTTGTCGTGGCTACGACAGTAGGCCGCCGACGGCGTCGGCGAAATCGGCTGGACGGCCGGGTTTAGCCTGCTTCAGCTTGCGAGGAACCGGCCGGCGAGGAGGTCCCGTGCTCGGCGGCAAGTCGAGCCGGAAGCTCGGTGCGTGAGCGGATGTCGAGCTTGCGGTAGATCTTCGAGAGGTTCCACTGCACGGTCTTGGGGCTGATGAAGAGGGCGTCAGCCGTCTCCCGGTAGGACAAGCCCGATGCGATCAGTCGTGCGATTCGCTCTTCGGTCGGTGTCAGCCCGGCAGTAGAGGGTGCGCGGCCGCCGACGCGCGCGAGCTCCGCGCGCGTCTTCTCCTCCCACAGGACCGCCCCGAGCCGACCGAAGATCTCGAGCGCGCTCTCGAGTGCATCGCGGGCGGAGCGCTTCTTCCGATCGCGCCGGAGGACGTTGCCAAGAAGGACGAGCGTTCGCGCGCGCTCGAACGGCTCGTCGAGACGGTCATGAAGAACGAGAGCGTGCTCGAGCTCACGATGGGACGCGCCGAGGTCGCCGCGTGCAGCGCTCAGAAGCGCGCGGCCGCGGCACGCCATGATCAGAACCCAGGGGCGCTCAGGTGTTGCCCCCAATTGGTCGAGCTCGTCGAGCAGCGCTTCGACCTCGTCCAACTGACCGAGAGCGATCTTCGCCTCGATCGCGTCGCCGTGAAAGCGGAACAGCGCCGGCTCGCGAAGCCCGCTCTCGTCGACCGCCGCCGCGAGGCGACCGAGTGCCTCATCCGCCTCGCGTGCGTTCCCGAGCGAGAGCTCGAGGAAGCCGAGAGTCGCGAGCAGTTCGAATCCCGCAGAACGGGTGCCGCGCTCGTCCGCCCGCTTCCTGCCCTCCTCGATTTTCGTTCGTGCGGAGTCGACGAGGCCTAGATGAGCATCAACGAGCGCTTCGACCGAGAGCGAGAAGGGCAGGTGGACAATCAGCTCGTTCTGCACGGTCGCCTCGTGCGACTCTCGAGCATGCTTTCCCGCTCGCTCCCAATCGCCGATCAGGAGCTCGATGCGTGCGAGGTGGTAGAGGATGAACGCCAGCGCATGCTCGTCGCCTCGGTCGATTGCGGCTTGGTGGAGCGCCTCGAAGTGCGCGTGCGAGACGCTCAG